>JAGRHQ010000083.1 GCA_020444905.1 Candidatus Competibacteraceae bacterium | reverse complement strand
GTTTCCGACCCGCTGTGGCCGATTCCATGAATATGAAGATATGGGTCTGGTTGAGGCGCTGCGTCCCAAGATCGAGCAGGGCCAACTGCAACTCTATTGCGTAGATAGCATTGACCAGGAAAGCTTTTATTGTTTCTGGTGTCAACCCTGGGACCGGGTTCATCGCCACCTGCGTTACGAAGACTATTTGCTCAATGAAGTCCTGCCGCTGATGTGGCAAAAAAACCCCCATCCCTGCGTCATTTCACACGGATGCAGTTTTGGAGCGTTCCATGCGGTCAATCTGGCGTTCCGCTATCCGCAGGCGTTTCATAAAGTGACAGCGTTGAGCGGCCGCTACGATCTGACTTTGGAGGTCGAGCATTTTCGCAATCTGTTCGATGGTCATTATGATGAGCATGTCTACTACAACTCACCCAGCCATTTTATACCGAATCTTAGCGACGCCTGTTTTCTCAATCATTTAAATCGTCTGGATATCATATTAGCTGTGGGTGACCGGGATCCATTCCTGGACAATAACCGCCATCTCAGTGAATCGTTATGGCGCAAGGGCGTCTGGCACGCCCTGCACGTTTGGCAGGGGCGAGCGCATAGTCCGAAATACTGGCGCAAGATGGTGGAGCTGTATGTGTGAAAAGATCTTTCGCAAGTTGTTGTTGTAAAATTAATTGGATGGGCCAAACCGGGTTCAGTATTTACTGGTCTTATGCGCCGGATGCAAAATAATGATAATCTCTCTGAAGTCACTTTTTCGGAATTGCCTAAAACTGTGGCCTGTCTCGTGACGCCCAATCGCAGCATTGACCCGAAAATGACGGTTGAAGAGGTCGGATCAATCTTGCGGCGGGATCGGGATTTATCATACCTGCCCGTCGTGGACGAAGAACGCCCGATTGGTCTCATCCGGCGGCTGGATTTCATGGATATTTTTCTATCCAATTATGGCCGGGAATTGCACGGTCGAAAACCCGCTACCTTTTTCATGGACCCCCAGCCCTTACTGATCGAAGAATCCTTGTCGCTCGAGGAAGCCAGCCGACGGGTGACGCGCAGTATAAACCGGCATATTGATCCTCACGCATTTATTATTACCAGCGACGGTCGCTATCGGGGATTAGGCTGGACCCTGGATTTGCTGGAAAAAATCACCGATCTGCGGGTTCACAGCGCCCGCTACGCCAATCCGCTGACATTATTGCCGGGCAATGTTCCGATTCAGGACCATATTGATGCGTTGCTTAAATCCCGCCACCCGTTCGCGGCTGCTTACTGCGACCTGGATTGTTTCAAGCCGTTTAACGATGTGTATGGCTATAAAAAGGGAGATCAGATCATTCAGATGCTGGGACGCATTCTGGTGGAGCATGCCGATGTAAACCTGGATTTTGTTGGCCACATTGGCGGAGATGATTTCATGGTGATTTTTACCAGTTCCGACTGGCGGGAGCGGTGTGAAAAGATTCTGGAAGTCTTCGCTTGTCAGACGCCGCGTTTTTACAATAAGGAGGATCGTCGGCGCGGGGGAATCGTGACCCAGGACCGGCAGGGTAAGGAGCAATTTTTCAGCTTGCTAAGCTTGTCGATTGGCGTTATCCAGCCTGATCCTGATTACGGTTATTCCCACCACGATGTAGCGGCCCTGGCGACCGACGCCAAACACCAGGCCAAGCAGCAAAGCGGCAATAGCCTGTTTGTTGATCGACGGCGGCTCGTCTTCCGTCCGCCGGAAAGTGCGGATCATGAAGGCGGTGGCTCGGATTAAAAGTAGACCTTGTGCAACTCTTCGGGTCGCTGGATTCTATCCGCAATCCTCATTTCGTCTAGCACCGTGCGCACCGCCGATTTCTATTATGAAAATTCTAATGTTGACGGATGTCTATTTTCCCCGAGTAAACGGCGTTTCCACCTCTATTCAGACCTTTCGGCGCGAGTTGCAAGAATTGGGGCACGAAATTTGGTTGGTCGCGCCAAGATATGCCCCGCAGACCGCCGACGAACCGGGCATTGACCGGGTTACTTCTTATCAGGTCCTGTTCGACCCCGAGGATCGCATGATGCATCCTCGATTGCTCACCCAGCGCCTGGCGATTCTCCAAGCCCGAAATTTCGATCTGGTTCACATTCAGACGCCTTTTGTCGCGCATTATGCAGGTTTACGGCTGGCGCGCCGCTTGGGTATACCTTGTGTCGAAACTTATCACACCTTTTTTGAGGAATACCTGTTTCATTACCTGCCTCTTCTCCCGAAGAACGTCTGGCGCGCAGCGGCTCGGCGGTTCTCACGCCGGCAATGCAATCAACTGGACGGAGTGGTAGCGCCCTCGCGGGCAATGCGCGAGATATTAGTTCAGTACGGGGTGCGCACCAAAATACGGGTGATTCCGACCGGTATACCGGGAGGCGACTTGCCGGAAGGAGATGGCGCAGCGTTTCGCGCCTGGCACGGTATTAGCCATGATCAACCGGTGTTGGTGTTCGTGGGTCGGGTGGCTTTCGAGAAAAACATTGAGTTTCTACTGCGCGTCACTCACGAATTGAAGGGGACGACCCATTCTAACATTGTGCTGATTATTGCTGGCGAAGGCCCCGCAAAGAAACGGTTGCGCCATCTGGGAAGTACGTTGGGCCTGGAGAAAAATTTGCTTTTCATTAATTACTTGGAGCGATCCACTGATCTAAGCAGCTGCTATCAGGCCGGTAATGCTTTTGTGTTCGCCTCGCGGACTGAAACGCAAGGACTGGTGCTGCTGGAGGCGATGAGTCTCGGCGTGCCGGTAGTCTCCACTGCGGTGATGGGTACTTGCGACATCCTGGCGGCCGAACGGGGCGCACTGGTGGCTGAAGAGGATATCCAGCATTTCGCTGCTCAAGTTCGCCGAGTGTTAAACGATGCTGAGTTGCGGCGGCGACTAGGCGAGGAGGGCCGCGTTTACGCCAGACAGTGGAACGCCCAGCGTCTGGCCGAGGCATTGCTGGCGTTTTATCAAGACCTTGTGGCCCAATAGCTCGGATGGCCTTTGGAAGGTGCGGTCGGGGGGATAACGACGCCTAGAGGAATTGGGGGTCTTAAAATTCACCGAACGCCAGTAACGCCCGTTCCGTTTCACCGAGCACCACCAATACGCCAGCATGTTGACGATGCAGCCAGGCTAGGCGTTCATGCCGGTCGTCAAATTCATCGTCCTCTGCAACGGCATTCTCCAATGACGCGGTCAATTCCATGATTGCCTCTTCCAGTTCATCCAGTTGCTCCAGCAGGTCACGCTGCTGATCACGCAGCTCTTGGAACATCGTCATGACGATTCTCCTGAAAAGTAAACTTATTCCAATGTCACGATGCTGTATGCTCTATGACCGATGAGCGATCATATAACAAGGTGACTCGACCTTCCCCGCCGGTCAGATCCCGTAACCGTTTCAGCAAGGCGTCGCTGGGCTTGGCCCGCCAGTTCTGGCCTAAAACCAGTTCTACCCGCGCCTGGGGACCGGTGTATTCGATCCAGACCGAGCATCGACCCCCGGCGCGATGTTCGGCCAGAATGCTGGCCAGTTGTCGCAACGCGCCTGCCGCGCACTGCGCCGCGTCCAACCGTAATAACAACCGACGGGCATATTCCGCCCGCGCTGTGTCCCAATCCAGCACCCGGTCCACGTTCAAGCGGGTTGTCTGATTGAACTCGTCCCAACTCAGCGCTCCCTGCGCCAGCAGAATAGCGTCTTCGACAATGAGCGAGCGATGCGGCTCATACACTTCCGGGAAAATGCGGATTTCCATCTGTCCAGAACCATCATCCAGAGTGACAAACGCCATGCGCCCGCCTCGGTTGGCATTGCGGGTGCGTACGCTGACCACCAGTCCGGCGATCAGCAGCGACCGGTCATTTCCCCGGCGCAGCGCGCCATTGCTTCCAGTCAGGTTGCTTAAACGCGCCACGCCCAGCGCTGTTAATTCCTCCGCCAGGCGATCCAGCGGATGACCGCTCAAATAAATGCCCAGGGTTTCCTTTTCGCCCCGCAACAGCTCCTCTTGGGTCCATTCCGGCTTCTTGGCGATATGCAGGGGTCGGATCGGCGTCTTGTCCGCCATGGCCAGACCGAACATGTCGTTTTGACCAGCGGCGTTGTTGCGCGAGTGTTGCTCGGCCAGTTGCAAAGCCTCCGGCATTTGCGCAGCCAGCGTCGCCCGGTTAGCGCCGAGATCGTCCAACGCTCCGCAGCGGATCAGCGACTCCAGCACCCGCCGGTTGAGCTTGCGCAAATCGACCCGCTGACATAAATCGAACAAATCGCGATACGCGCCGTTTTGGCGACGTTCGTTGACCAGCGCTTCAATAGCGCCCTCGCCAACGCCTTTAATCGCGCCGAGACCATAGAGGATTTCCCCAGCTTCGCCGACCGTGAAGCGGTATTCGGAGACATTAACAACCGGCGGCGCGATTTGCAGGCGCATACGCCGGCATTCTTCGATAAACACCACCACCTTGTCGGTTTTATCCATGTCCGAAGACAGCACCGCCGCCATGAACGCCGCAGGATAATGGGTTTTGAGCCAAAGGGTTTGATAGGAAACGAGGGCGTAGGCGGCGCTGTGTGACTTGTTGAAGCCATAACCTGCGAATTTATCGATTAAATCGAAAATATAAGAAGCGGTTTCCGGCTCGACGCCACGTTCCTGCGCGCCGTTGACAAACCCATCCCGTTCCTTGGCCATTTTCGCGGCATCCTTTTTTCCCATCGCTCTACGCAGCAAATCCGCCCCGCCCAGGGTGTAGCCGGATAGCACCTGGGCAATCTGCATCACCTGCTCCTGATACAGAATCACGCCATAAGTCGGTTTCAGAATCGGCTCCAGCGCCGGGTGCGGATACTCAATGCGGGCGCGGCCATGCTTGCGATCAATGAAATCATCCACCATGCCCGATTGCAGCGGACCGGGCCGGAACAGCGCCACCAGCGCCACAATGTCCTCGAAACAGTCCGGTTGCAGGCGGCGAATCAGGTCCTTCATGCCGCTGGATTCCAACTGAAACACCGCCGTCGTTTCATAACGCTTGAGCAAGGCAAAGGTCGGGGCATCGTTCAGAGGAATATCGGCGATGTCCAGCGGTGGTTCGCCGCGCACTTGCCGTTGCGCGTTCACCGTCTGCAACGCCCAATCAATAATCGTCAGGGTGCGCAAGCCCAAGAAGTCGAACTTGACCAGTCCCGCCGCTTCTACGTCGTCCTTATCGAACTGGGTGACGATATTAGGATCGTCTTGTTCGCAGTACAGCGGCGAATAATCGGTCAGGTTCACCGGGGCGATCACCACACCGCCCGCATGTTTGCCCACATTGCGCGCCAGTCCTTCCAGCTTGCGGGCCAACTCGATCAGCGTGCGCACCTCCTCGTCGTTTTCATACAACCGGCGCAACTCGGCTTCCTGTTCAATGGCCTTGTCCAAGGTGATGCCCAGTTCAAAGGGAATCAACTTAGCGATGCGGTCGACGAACCCGTAGGGATGGCCGAGCACCCGACCTACATCGCGCACCACCGCTTTTGCCGCCATGCTGCCGTGGGTCGCGATCTGCGAGACTCGTTCTCGACCGTAGCGTTGGGCGACGTATTCAATGACCCGGTCGCGGCCTTCCATGCAGAAATCGATGTCGAAATCGGGCATGGACACCCGTTCGGGATTCAGAAAACGCTCAAACAGCAGCTCATACGCCAACGGGTCCAAATCGGTGATGCCCAGCGCGTAGGCTGCCAGCGATCCGGCGCCGGAGCCGCGTCCTGGCCCCACCGGCACACTGTTATTGCGCGCCCATTGGATAAAGTCGGCGACAATCAGGAAATAGCCGGGAAAGCCCATCTGGATGATGACCTTCAATTCCAGTTCCAGGCGTTCATCGTAGGGTTGGCGGCGCGCGGCGAAGTCGGCGGCGGTCGCATTGAGCAATTTGCGCAAGCGCTGTTCCAGCCCGGCGCGGGCTTGGGCGGCAAAATAATCGGCAGCGCTCATCCCTTCGGGAATCGGGAAATCGGGCAGCACATTCCTGCCCAATTCCAGGCACAGATTGCAGCGACGAGCGATTTCGATACTGTTTTCCAGCGCTTCAGGGAGATCAGCGAACAGCTCCGCCATTTCCGCAGGAGTGCGCAGATATTGTTGATCGCTGTAACGGCGCGGTCGGTTGGCGTCATCCAGCACCACGCCTTCATGGATGCATACTCGCGCTTCATGCGCCTCAAAGTCTTCGTGACGCAGAAAGCAGACTTCATTGGTCGCCACGACCGGCATATCGCTGTCCGCCGCCAGGTCAATGACCGCTTCGAGGTATTCCTCTTCCCGAGAACGACCGGTGCGCTGCACTTCCAGGTAAAAGCGCTCCGGGAACAGTTGTCGCCAGTCGGCCAGCCAGGTTCGGGCCTGGTCGAGACGGTCATTGAGCAGCGCCTGCCCGATGTCGCCATCGCGCCCGCCGGACAGGGCGATCAGGCCGTTGGTGTTGCCCTTGAGCCAGGCATGATCGAGGATTGGGATACCGCGTTGCTGGCCTTCGAGATAGCCGCGACTGACTAGCCGGGTTAGATGGCGATAGCCTTCTAAGTTTTGACACAGCAACACTAAGCGGGCTGGTTCTCCCCCTTTCCGTTGTATCCAGGTCTCAACGCCAACGATGGGCTTGACGCCCGCGCTAAGAGCGGCTTTGTAAAACTTGATCAAGGCGAACAGATTGCTCATGTCGGTGACCGCTACAGCGGGCATCCCGGCGGCGGCAACCTGTTTCACTAACTCCTTGATGCGAATCAATCCATCGACCAGCGAATACTCAGTGTGCAGGCGCAGATGAACGAACGGTGCGGTCATGGTCATTCGGAGGCAGCAGCGGCGTGTAGGACGGCGGTAACGGGAGCAAAGGAGCGGCGATGTTCGGGACAAGGGCCAAAGCGGTGCAGAGCCTCCCGATGTGCAAGAGTGGGATAGCCCTTGTGGCGGGCGAAACCGTAGGTGGGATAGCGCTCGTGCAGCTCGCAGAGTTCGGCGTCGCGCGCGACCTTGGCGAGGATCGAGGCGGCGCTGATCGCTGACACGGTGGCGTCACCCTTGATGATAGCTTGGCAGGGACAGGCAAGTCCCGGCGGACAGTGCTTGCCGTCCACCAGCACCTGGTTGGGAGCAATGGTCAGACTTTCTACCGCCCGGCGCATGGCCAGCAGAGAGGCTTGCAGAATGTTGATCCGGTCGATTTCAGCGACATCGGCGCGACCGAGCGCCCAGGCCAGCGTGTGGGCGCGAATTTCAGCGGCAAGTTGTTCGCGGCGGGCGGCGCTGAGTTGCTTGGAATCAGCCAGTCCGGGAATGGCGTAGGTGGGGTCGAGAATAACGGCGGCGGCGATCACTGGACCGGCCAGCGGGCCGCGCCCGGCTTCATCCACCCCAGCGATCAGGAGGGTGTCAGACATCAGGGCACAGGAAATGGCGTGAAAGGAAATGTTCGACCCGGAAGTTTAGCGGTAACCGGTTTTAGTTGCACGGTGATCCTGAAGGCTATCTGGAGTGTAACCGTTCGGTTCCCCCCTTTGAAAAAGGAGCTTCTGGTACCCCCCTTTGAAAAAGGGGGGTTAGGGGGGATTCAGTCACAACGATCGGGCGATACGGAAACCACGAGAGTTTGCTAAAGTGGAACGACCAAACTCGCTGGCATCGCGGTACGCCGAACGCACTTTCGTAGGAACATAGTCCCAAGAGCCACCCCGGAGTACCCGAAAGCTAGTTGCGTTATTTGCATTGCATATCTGCTCCTCACCATCATAAGGATTCTTGTACAAGGAACAAGTCCATTCCCAGACATTGCCCAGCATGTCATACAAGCCCCACCGGTTGGCGGTAAACGAACCAACCGGAGCAGTGTAGGTATAGCCATCATCACAGTTATGAATCGTCCAAGTCGGAAAGGTCTCCAAGACAGTCCGATCAGCCACATTGGCGTAGCCGCAGGCCAAATCCGGATTCTCCCCCCAATAGCGCGCCGTCGTCGTTCCCGCCCGCGCCGCGTATTCCCATTCGGCTTCCGTCGGCAGCCGATACGCCAAGCCGGTCTGCTGGCTCAGCCATTGCGCGTAAGCCGTCGCATCAAACCAGTCGACGTTAATCACCGGTCGCCGTCCTCGACCCCAACCTTCATCATCGGGCTTGGTTCGTCCCGTCGCTTCGGTAAACCGGTCATACTCGTCAAAGGTCACTTCGTATTTACCCATCGCAAAGCTCGCCACCGTCACCGAGTGTTGCTGTTCATCGCTATCCCGGCCCACTTCGCTGGTCGGGCTACCCATCAGGAAGGTTCCACCCGTGATGGTCACCATCTCCGGTTCGATGAACGAACCCGGCGAGGAGGAATGCACTCTAATCCAGTTCGCCAGATACGGCAGAATCTCGTGGCTAGAATTGTCGACGTTCACTTCAGCTTTCAGTGCGCGGGTGCCATAGGCGCTGGAATCATCCAGATACAAGGTATTGTGACTAAATCCGGGAAACAGCGAGCCACTACTGAGCAACACCGAAGTACTGGCTACCGTGGCTGGCGTAATCTCCTGACCTTCAAGATTCGGATCGGTGGTATCCCACGCAATGACATGCTCACTCACCTTCGCCCCCAAGCCGCTGACCGACTGCTCCCGGCGCAACGCCTGTTGTGTGCGATCATTCGGCAAAAAGCGTTGCCCCTCAAGGGAGATCAACCCATCACCTCCGCTAAAGGTAATCTGTTTGTCTAGCTGAATCCCGTTCAGAACCGTTTTCTCCTTCGTCCGCAGACCGATCAGCACCTGCACGGGAAGATCCGACACCTTAAACGAATGATCGGTATTCTTCAGGTCGCGGATGATCGAACCGGTACTGAGTGACCATGCCTCCAGATCCTTTATCAGATCCCTATCTTCTTTCCCGGCCTGCACACAGGAAATTTGTCCACACTGCTGTATGCCGGCTCCGCCAAGCCCATCTCTGCCCGCTGGATAGTCGGTACTCTCGTCCTTAAAAATACCGCTGTGTGGGGTGCCCACGGTCGTCAAGGACGCGACCGGCACGGCATAATCACTGGCCATTTCCGCCAGCCCTTGCAGATAGGTACGCGCCAGCAAGCCGCCAAAGGAATGCGCGACCAGATGTACATGCTTGCCGGTGATCTCTTTGATCAGCCCAACGGCCCGGTATAGATCCGCGGCCGCATCTTCAAAGCGTGCGTTGGTGCGCCACCGGAATTCAAACGGCAGGATTTTGGGTTGACTGGCGCTTCCACCCATAGAGGCTTGCAATTGCGTAAACATTGCATTCCATGTACTCGAACCTTTCCAAGTTCCCGGTCCAGAACCGCCACCCAGACTATCCAGCGGGGTATAGCCATGGATGAACAGCACCGGCTGGGCTTCCGTTCCCAGGAGTGCGCTATCCTTAGTGAAAGCCGCGCATAGCACCGAGGAGATCTGCCAAACCCATCTGTGGGTGTTCCGTCCGTAAAGAAGGTCAGTCCATTGAAGAGGGTTCATCGGTATCCGGAAACCTTCATAGAAGCCCCAATATCGCGACTGCCAGAGGTAGGGCGTCGCATAAGGTTCTGTTTCTCCATCGGCCAGACAGTTTTGATCAGGGCTGGCCAATGCCGCATACGGTTCCGATTCCGCCACGGACGCTGTTAAAAGTGCGATCAATGCGCTCGTATTCAGGCGCGCCGTACTGCCTTCCGCCAAGGGCGCAGACAGCGTTAGCGTCACCATCGGATCGCCCTCCGCCGTTGTGCCGGTGCTCAACACCGCATCGGCTCCCACCGGCAGCGCATCCCCGTCAATCTCCACCAGATCGCCCAGCGTGATCAGACTCACCCCATTGGAGGTCGCCGTCTCCACCTGTTGCGCCACCACCAGTTCCAGGCTGCCGGCCACATCGAACGTCGCGGTCCCGGACGTGACGCGCATCTCGAAGGGCTTCGACCCGGCCAGCACGCCCGCCGGCGGCTGGTAGGTCAGCGCGCCTGTGTCGCGGTTGACCGTCAATCCCGTCGGGCTAGAGCGCAGCGTAAACTCCGGGGTCATCTGCGGCCCTTCGGAAAACACCACCTGCGCCGGGCCGGTGGCCAGCGCCTGACCCACGAACAGATCGTAGCGGTTCTCGCCATCCGCGCCATCCAACAGCACCGCACGAATCTCCGCAAGACTCACTCCGCCATCCACCACCGCCCCATCGAGACTGGGATTCGCTGCCAGCCACGTCGCTGCCTCGGTCGGCGTGATCGTTCCATTCGCATCCGCCGCGATGAAGGCGATGAACGCCTGGAGCGCGGCCTCCCGCGTCGGGTTACTACCCTGGTTCTCCAGCGTATTAGCGAAATTCGCCAGCACCGTCCCCCGTGAATCACCCGCATCCAGGCGACTCACCCAATAATCCAGCCCCGCCAGGTCCGGTGACCGGCCCAGCATGTTTTCATACAGGGCCGTCACGAACTGTTCATTCGTCAAGGACGCTGGGTATTTCGCTTGAAACTCGTCCGATGTGACGAAGAAATCCGCAATGGCATTGACATTGCCCTGAAATTGCTCGAAACCGGCACCCCCGTCCAGATAAACATCGGTCCAGAAGGTCAGTCCGGTAATGTCGCCATAATCGGGCAACGTCGAGTTCGGCAAGGGTGATCGACTAAACGCGGCGGCATAGAACCAGGCAATCGTCGAAGCTGCTGGCGCACTGAACGCCGCTTGAGCCGGCCTTAATGCAACAAACGCCAGCGCCCCCAGTAATGTCAACAGAATGAACGAGAAACGAATCGAGCGCATCATGATGTGTATTCCCCCATATCAAGGATGGATAAAGTATAGGGGAAGAGTTGACGGCTGCAACATTCAAATCCCCCCTCACCTCCCTTTGCTAAAGGGGGGAACTGACAGCAGAAGCTTTGCTAAAGGGAGGAACCAACCACAGGGGGAAACTTCTCCCCCCTTTGCTAAAGGGGGGCCGGGGGGATTTTGATTAACGTGCGGGCTTTGTTGACGCCTGACGATCAGGAATCAACGCGCAGCCGTGGCCGTAATGGTGCTGCAAGGTCTGCCAGACTTCAAAAAAGTATTGATGGGAGGTTTCATCGCTTGCGGTTGGGGTGGAAGCCTCCGTTCCAATCGGGTCCAGAACCGCCAGAGTGTTGCCCGGCGTGGGCAAGTGGTGGGCGTCGAGTAAAGCGACAGCCTGGTGGGCATAACCACCGTTTTCCTGCTCACCGACCCCAATCCGGTAGAGCCGAAAATCTTTCATGCGCGCCATCCGTGGCAGATAGTGAAGCATACGACGGGTGGCGCCATCCTGATCACTGCCTTGCGCGGCGTTATTGTCATCAAAACCAAAACGGGTATAGACCTGTTCAATCCGACGCAACTCATTAGCTTTGTCAGGATCGATGCACTCGAATTGCTCGGCGATTTGCTGCAAAACACTGGACATGATAGTTCACCTCGCTCAACGGTGGCGTAGAAATCAGCCTTATTTGATAGTAATCATGAGAGGAGGGGGCGCTCCTTATCGGTGGTTTACCCGGCTAAAGCAACAGCTGCGTATTTTACAGTCACTGCTATGGCCTGAGTGTGATTATTGTAGCACTTACAATGCATTTTTCCAGAGATTCGTGAAAAAATTTTTCGCATTGTGCAATTGCACAAAAAGCCCAGCGTCGCCGGGCCGGTCATCACTAAAATTTGCTGAATTTACTCAGGCGGATGGCGCTTCTGTCTTGCCTACTGCATCCTCCATCAGTTTCTGCAACTCGCCACTTTGGTAAAGCTCCAAAGTAATGTCGCAACCGCCGACCAGTTCGCCATCAATATAAATTTGCGGGAAGGTTGGCCAATCTGCATAGCGCGGCAGACTGTCAAAAATCTCCGGGTCTTCCAACACATTCACGTAGGCGAAGGGCTGGCCCGTCGCCGCTAGCGCCTGCGAGGCGCGCTGCGAGAAACCACAACGCGGGGCTTCCGGAGTGCCCTTCATGTAGATCACCACCGGATTGTTTTCGACTTGTTGTTTAATACGTTCCAAAGCATCCATCGTTTTACCTCGACAATGAGAAGAATTCTCAATCATTGACCCGTGTTGCCGGGTCGACGTTCAATTGCAACCACAGTTCCAGCAGCGTGGAATGCCACAATTTGCTGCCCAACAACCGGGTCAGATGCGCCTCGGGTTCAGTCAGCAGGGTTTCCAGATACGTCCGCTGGAATAGGCCGCGCTCCCGGCAGGCGCGGGAATTCAGAATGTCGCGCATGAAATCCAGGAACGCTCCACGCACGAACTTGAGCGCTGGCACTGGGAAATAGCCTTTGGGCCGGTCGATCACGGCATCAGGGAGCAGACCTCGGGCGATAGTTTTTAGAACCTGCTTGCCGCCGCCGCCGATTTTCAATTCCGGCGGCAACTGCATCGCCAGTTCCACCAGTTCATGATCCAGGAACGGTACGCGCGCTTCCAGCCCCCAGGCCATGGTCATGTTGTCCACCCGCTTGACCGGATCATCCACGATCAAAGTGGTCACGTCCAGCCGCAGTACCTGGTCGAGGTATTCCTCCGCGTCCGGCTCCGCCAGTCGTGCGGCAATCAGTTCCGCCGTGTGATCCGGACCGTGGTAAGCGGGCGCGACCGTTTGCAGAAATTCGGCGTGATCGCGGTCAAAGTAATGCCGTCGGAACCGCTCCACGGCCTCGCCGGTTTCATCGGCCATGCGCGGATACCAGAAATAGCCGCCGAAGACTTCATCAGCGCCCTGGCCACTTTGCACAACCTTGACTGCCTGGGAAACCTGTTCGGCGAGCAGGAAAAACGCCACAGCGTCCTGCCCAACCATCGGTTCAGCCATGCAGGTTAAGGCTTCCGGCAAGCGTTGCAAAACCTGGTCGTTGGGGATCAGATACTTGTGATGACGGGTTTGATAGCGGGCCGCTACCGGGTCAGAGTATTCGAATTCGCTGCCCTTTTCTTCTGGCTGATCTTCAAAACCGACGGAAAAGGTGCGTAGATCACGGACTCCGGATTCAGCCAATAACGCCACCAGCAAGCTAGAATCCAGTCCTCCTGACAACAGCACACCGACCGGCACATCGGCGACATCCAGCCGCCGCCGCACGGCCAGCCGCAATGCATCATGCACAGCCTGAGTCCACTCGGCTTCGGTGCGAGGCTTAGCCGGACGGCGCGCGGTCAAACGCCAGTAGACCCGGTGTTGTTCCCGGCCCTGCGCATCGATGGTCAGCGTGGTCGCGGGCGCCAATTTGCGAATGCCTTGCAGAATCGTGCGCGGCGCAGGGATCACCGCATGCAGGGTCAATTGATGGTGCAGCGCCACCGGGTCAATCGCCGTATCCGCGTCCGGCGCTGCCAATAACGCCTGGCTGTTGGAGGCGAAGCGGAAAGCGTGCGCGGTTCGACTGTAGTACAGCGGCTTGATGCCCAACCGATCGCGGGCGAGAAACAGGGTATGCTCTCGCAGATTCCAGAGCGCGAAGGCGAACATGCCGGTCAGATGCTCGACGCACGATTCGCCCCATTCCGCGTAAGCCTTGAGGATGACTTCGGTATCGCCTTCGGAGAAGAAGCGATAACCCTTGGCTAATAGTTCCCGGCGCAATTCCCGGTAATTATAAATCGCACCGTTGAAGACCAGCGTTAACCCGAGTTCGGAATCGACCATCGGCTGGTTGGACCGGTCGCTGAGATCGATCACCGACAAGCGGCGATGACCGAACAACAGGGGACCGTCCGACCAGACGCCTTCGTGGTCGGGGCCGCGCCGGGCCAGACGTTGCAACATCCGGCCCATCAGGGCCAAATCCGGTTCACCGCCATCAAAGCGTAATTCGCCGCCAATACCGCACATGAGCGTTCAAGATTCCCTGGAACAACGAGCCATTATTCGGGGATATATTCGATGCTGGCCCAAAGAACCCGCCGCACGCCGGGCGCGGCGCGCGCAACCGATACTGCGCGATTCGCAGCGCGCGCGCTGAGTCGACCGCTAAGGCTAACCACGCCCTGATTGGAATTGACGGAAATATTGGCTTTGGAGAGGAGGTCATCCTGACTGAAAGCCTGCTGGATGGAAGAGGTAATCTCCGCGTCGCTGACCTGGAGGGCGTCACGACCACTGCCACTGGAGGTGGAGGCGCTGGTCGCATTGTCATCGCTGCTGGAGCCGCCGCCGGAAGTGGCGCAACCAGCGATACTCAAAGCGGCCAGCAGGGCAAATATCAAGGTGAGCTTGTTCATCGGTTCGATCTCCATGAGCTGAAACGAAGGGCGCGGAGCGGCTTCGCACCGGTCCGGCACACGGGATGGTGGCAAGGATAACACACCCTTGCCGGGTGAAACCTGCATTGCATCGCCGGGAAGCGACGACTAGACTTGCCGCGTTGATGCGCCCTGCCCCCCTTGACGAAACTTCACGTTGTCACCGGGTTCCAACCGGGCGTGCTACCCCTATTACTGAACTCAAGGAGAATATCGATCATGGTTCACGAGCTACCTGCATTGCCTTACGCCCAAAATGCGCTGGAACCGCATATTTCTAAGGAAACCCTGGAATTTCACTACGGCAAGCATCATCAGACCTATGTGACTAACCTGAACAACTTGATCAAGGGTACGGAATTCGAGAACCTGTCGCTCGAAGAGATCATCCTGAAAGCCTCGGGCGGCGTGTTTAACAATGCCGCGCAGGTCTGGAACCACACCTTTTACTGGAATTGCTTGAAACCGAATGGTGGCGGCGAACCGAGCGGCGCGCTGGCTGAGGCGATCAAGGCGAAGTTCGGTTCATTCGCCACATTCAAGGAAGAGTTCACTAAAACCGCCGTGGGCACTTTCGGTTCCGGTTGGGGCTGGCTGGTCAAAAATGCGGACGGCTCCATTGAACTGATGAGCACCAGCAACGCAGGCACCCCGGCAACCGCTGGCAAAAAGGCGCTGTTGACCTGTGATGTCTGGGAGCATGCTTATTACATTGACTATCGCAACGCC
>JAGRHQ010000082.1 GCA_020444905.1 Candidatus Competibacteraceae bacterium | reverse complement strand
AGCAGAAAGCGCCGCCCGGCTGGAGCGCTCGACCCACTCCCCGGAATAAGCCCTCCACGGCAGGCCAATTCATGATGTGGGTGGTATTTGCGGAAAAGACCCCTCCTGCCTGGGTAACCGGCCATGGTTCACAGCAAGCATCCAACGCCAGTGGTGGGCGCAGGTTTGATAATCCCGCTTCCGCGACCCACATCCAAATACCTGGCAGGTAGTCCGCCTGATCGGTCGGCTGCCAATCCAGATGCGGCAATTCCCGGGCAAAATGAACAGCATGTTGCCCGGTGCCTGCGCCGATCTCCAGAATCAGCCCTGGTTCGCTAAAAACCTCGCGTAACACCTTGAGAATGGGGTCCTTGTTCTGTTCACAGGCTTCGGAATAAGGCTTGGCGCGGAAGTTCATGGCGTTTCCTGGAAATAAGGCAACCCGCAAAACTATAGCAGTAAACTTCTCTCAGGCCAGTTCCACCACGTCGCCATTGCCCACAAACAGTTCATTCTGCGAACCGTTGCGGGCTGAGCCGCGCAGGACGGGCAAACCGGTTTCCAGCATCTTTTCCACAGCCCGCCGACCAGTGCAGTGGTTGCAGGCCAGTTTGGCGATGCCGTACTGACCCAGGGACTCGACCATTCGATCCCGCGACTCGTCCCAGTCCTCCAGGGGCGCGATGTGGAGTCCACCGTAGAGCGCGTGAATGCGATCGCCACCCTGGAAGGTGCGACGGGCGTAATCCAGCAAATTCAGCACGCCGCCATGTCCGCAACCGGTCATCATCGCCATGCCCCGGTCCCGAATCCGGGCGTAAAGCACGTTTTCGCCATCCACGCGCAGCAGAGTATGCATAGGGAAATTGACGATAGCCAGTCCAGGGAATAACAGCAGCGGCTGATCAGGGGGGATCGTAATCAAGCGACCCGTGTGGCCTTGCTCTTTGATAAAGGTCAATCCTTTTGGATGAAAGCCTTCCGGGATATAGAGAGTGATGTGTGGACAATGCCGAAGGGTCGAGCCGATTCCCCAGAAGTGATCAAAATGCTCGTGACTGATCACCAGCGCCTCGATTTGTCCATCCTTCAAGAGTTGATCAATCCCTTCCTCGGCGAAGCGTTTATCCATCCAGGCTGGATTCCAGCCAGTGTCGAATAATACGCGATGCTGTGCGCCATCAGCGGTTTCCGCTTCCAGCAGGGCGGCGAATCCGGCGGCGTTATCCTTATGCAGGTCGCCAAACGGCGGCCAGGGGATAGCATACTGATCGATCTCAGCGCCACCGGCGTCCCGAATGTCGTCAAAGACTTCCTTGGTGTCGAACCAGCCGGTTTCGGAGATGCAGAGAATCCGCAAACGGTTCAGGACGCCAATGTCCAAAAGTGATTGAACGGTAGTCATGACCATAACCTCCTGCTGTAAAATTATTTACCCTTTAGTGATGACAGTGGCCTTCGTGTCGATGATGACGCTCCCCTTCGCCATGTGCATGCGGCTCCGGGCTTCCCATCGTCAACGCGCCCGCCAGATAGGCGGAAACGGCCTGATCAGGGTCGGTTTCCAGCGTCACCAGACCGGTAATGCCTTTCATAGCCAGTCGTTGCCGCAGTCCTTGACCCATGCCCCCAGCGATCAGAACCTGCACGTCATCCAGGGGATGAGGTTCGTGTGGTGAACTGTCATGAAAGCTTTGGTCCTTGGGCAATTCAAGCAACTCTTTGTTCGCCGTCTTGCCCTGTTCGATTTGATAGATCCAGAATTTGCGACACCGACCGGCATGTTCGGTGATCGCGTGGCGATTTTGACTGGCAACAGCGATTTTCATGGTTGAAGCTTCCTCGCAGGGATTGAATAGGGCGATCCTTATTCGCTGATCACAGAAAACTAATTAATATCATTGATGCAAGCCGCTGGCATTGCGAATTCTCAAGCAATGCGCACGACCCTTGATCATGTCAATCGCGATTATCTGGAATGTCTATCATCTATTGATGAAAAAGTACTCGGCGCTTGGGCAACCGTACTATTCTAACTATAACAGGGTTTTACAAAAATAGTGCTATTCGATAGAGTTGTTCCCATTTAGGATAATTTTAGATAAATCCTTTCCGAACAAGTAGATACCGTCTTGACCGTCAAGGAACGAGAATCCCGTTGATCTGATAGAGTTGTTGATATTTGAGGATGCCGAACACCAGTTGGACGAGTTTGCGCATGGCCGCGCCGTATAAATTTGGGGTTTTAGTATAAAAATCATGTCTGGAGCACTACCCAATTCGAAACTTCGCTTACACTGGGTCAAGAACCAGGAGATTGAGAAATGACTGAAGGAAGTAAAAACGATTTTGTCGAGAGAAGAGGGGGGCAAGACCTGCTGCTGCGGATCATGAGTGGGTTAGGCATTGTCGGCTGGGCATTCCTGTTGGTGGTAATGATCGTGATTGATCGTGCGAAACCGGATGATCCCACCTTCATTCCCAATGAACGCATTTTTGAGATGACTGGCACTCCTTATCACCTGCGGGCGACCTGGGATCAGAGTCTGTTAACCTATATTTTTTATCTGTTAAGCGTCGGTCTTGTTCTGGGGATCATCGGTCTGGCCGTCAATTCCCGGCGGCATCGACGTCGTGGCGATTATTACCGGATTCATCTGGTGCTGTTAACCGCAATCTCAGCCATCGGTATTCTCTATTACCTTATTTTCTGATGACCCTCGGCAAACAGGCTTCAGGAGAGTTGGGGTCTGATCAGGATACGTGTAATAAAGTTATCACTTCGATTGATGAAGGTGGAATTGCGAGTCCTTGGCCACCGAACAGTGGGTTCAAAAAAACGCTCGCTTTTTTCAGGCTCTTCGAGGGTTTCTGTGGAATCGGCCCGTGTGACCGGAGATCAGCCCGCCAAGTGGGCCATACCGATAGCCCTGCCGTTGCAGGGCGCGGACCACGCCGAGGACGACGGAGGTCAACCCAATGTTTTGGCGGGTGGGAATCAGGTAGAAAATCTGCATCACGAACACTCCAGGCGTCAGGGACGCGACTTCGCACGCCAGGGTTCCAAGCACGGGCAATCTCGTGCACGCCAACCCTCTCGGCGTTAGGTCACCGGCGCCGGGTTGAACAGCACCAGCGCGTTATGCAGCTTCCAGTGTTCGGCCCAGGTTTTCTGGCGCCCGCTGGCCACCTCCAACAGCCGGCGGAACAGCTCCCAGCCGACTTCCTCGATGGTCGCCTCACCCGTGGCGATGCGTCCGGCGTTGATGTCCATGAGGTCATGCCAGCGCCGCGCCAGGTCGCTGCGGGTGGCGACCTTGATGACGGGTGCGGCCGCCAAGCCGTAGGGTGTACCGCGGCCGGTGGTGAAGACATGCAGCGTCATGCCCGCCGCCAGTTGTAGCGCGCCGCAGATGAAGTCGCTCGCCGGAGTGGCTGCGAAGACCAGCCCCTTTTGGCCATTGAGCCGTTCGCCGGGCGACAAAACACCGGCAATCGACGCCGTGCCGGACTTGATAATCGAACCTATCGCCTTTTCAACGATGTTCGAAAGCCCGCCCTGCTTATTGCCCGGTGTGGTGTTGGCGCTGCGATCAACCCGGCTTCGGTCCAGATAAGCGTCGTACCAGGCCATCTCGCGGATCAGCGCGCCGGCCACCTCCGCGTTAGCGGCCCGCGCAGTGAGCTGGTCGATGCCATCGCGCACCTCGGTGACTTCGGAGAACAGCACGGTGGCCCCAGCGCGAACCAGCAGGTCGGTGCAAAAACCGACGGCTGGGTTGGCGGTGACGCCGGAAAAAGCGTCGCTGCCGCCGCACTGCACGCCGATCACCAGCTCCGAAGCCGGGCAGGTTTCGCGCCGGCGCGCGTTGAGCCGTTCCAAATGCGACTCGGCGCGGGCCATGATCGAGGCGATCATCGACTGAAAGCCGACGTGGTGATCGTCTTGCAGGCACACCACATCCAGAGGAGGCTCGGCGTTTTCGCCTACGTCGGCCACGGAGCGTTCGTCGATGATCGGGATCGCGCCTGGCGGCAGCAGGCGTTGCGGTTGCAGCTTCTCGCAACCGAGACTCACGACCAGGACCTCGCCGCCGAAGTTGGGGTTGAGGCTGATGTTGCGCAGGGTGCGGATCGGCACGATCGCGTCAGGCGCCTCGATCGCTACGCCGCAGCCGTAACTGTGTTCCAGACCGACGACGTCGTCGACGTGGGGATATTTCGGTAACAGTTCCTCCCGGATGCGCTTGACCGCGACATCGACCACGCCCGCCACGCACTGCACGGTGGTGGTGATGGCCAGGAGATTGCGCGTACCGACCGAGCCGTCCGGGTTGCGGTAACCCTCGAAGGTGTAGCCTTCGAGGGGCGGCAGCATTGTCGGCTCCCGGGTAGCGATGGGCAGGTCGTCGAGTCCGCGCGCGTCGGGCATCTTCAGCAGCCGTTCGTGTACCCAGCCCCCGGCGGGAATGTCCCGCAGTGCGTAGCCGATGATCGCCTGGTAGCGGAGCACGGGTTGCCCGGCGGCAATCGCGACCAGCGCCACTTTGTGGCCCTGTGGTACGGATTCGGTCAGGACCAAGCCGCAGGGAAAGCGGGTGCCCGCGGGCAGACCGTGGGTATTGACGACGATGGCCACGTTGTCCTGGGGATGGATTTTGATGTAGAAGGGTTCCTCGGGAGAGGCGAGCGGGTGGCTGGACATGAGAGTGGGCGCTCCTGATGGAATCGGTTGCCAAGGGTCGATGGGATCTGCTTTTGCGGCGTCGGGTCCTGCGGGTCGCGCGGCGCTATCGGACGACGTGGAGGCATTACGTCGCCGTGCGCAGCGCAATGGTAGGTGACGATGGCCACGCCATCGCCGGTGGTGAACCCATGCCGGGTGACGCCTTGTTGACAGAAGGGACATCTTTCGACCGGGATCGATGAAAGTCTGAGGTGATCATTCATCAGCGCACACTCCGTTTACCGCCGGGCGTCTTCGGTCACCAGGATCGCCCGAAAGTCATTGACATTGGTCAGGGTTGGCCCGGTGATCACCGCATCGCCCAGGGTTTGAAAGAAGCCGTGGCCGTCATTGTTGGCCAAGCGGTCGCGGGGCTTGATGCCCTGAGCCCAGGCGCGCGCCAGAGTGTCCGGGGCGAGGTAAGCCCCGGCGATGTCTTCCTGACCGTCCACGCCGTCGGTGTCGCCGGCCAGGGCATGGATGCCAGGCTGGCCGTCCAGGGCGATGCCCAGCGCCAGCAAAAATTCGACGTTGCGCCCGCCGCGCCCGTGGCCGCGCACCGTCACGGTGGTTTCGCCGCCGGAGAGCAGCACGCAAGGTGGCGGGAACGGTTGGCCCCGCAAGGCGACCTGCCGGGTGATGCCGGCCATCACCGTGCCCACGTCGCGCGCTTCACCTTCCAAGCTGTCGCCCAGAATGTGAACGGCGAGGCCCGCCCGACGGGCGACGGTGGCGGCGGCTTCCAGCGCCATCTGCGGCGTGGCGATGAGATGCGTCGCGCTGCCGGCCAAGCGGGAATCCCCCGGCTTGACCGTCTCGCCCACCCCGCTTTCCAGCCGCGTTCGCGCCGCCGGTGGCAGGTCAATCCCGTAGCGGGCGAGGATGGCCAAGGCGTCGGCGCAGGTGGTGGGATCGGCCACGGTCGGCCCGGAGGCAATGTCCATCGGGTTGTCGCCGGGCACGTCGGAGATCAGCAGCGTCACCACGCGCGCCGGGTGAGCGGCCGCCGCCAGCCGACCGCCCTTGATCGCCGACAGATGGCGGCGCACGCAATTCATTTCGGAGATGGTCGCCCCGCTGTTGAGCAAGGCGCGATTGATCGCCTGCTTATCCGCCAAGGTCAGTCCTGCCCCCGGCAGCGGTAACAGGGCCGAGCCGCCGCCGGAAATCAAGCACAGCACCGTGTCGTTCGGTCCCAGACCGCGCACCCGGTCCAGGATGCGCTGAGCGGCGGCGAGACCGGCGGCGTCCGGCACCGGATGGGCGGCCTCCACGATCTCGATGCGCCGGCAGGGTACCGCGTAGCCGTAGCGGGTCACCACCAGCCCCTCTAGCGGACCGGACCAATGGTCTTCCACCGCCTGGGCCATGGCCGCCGACGCCTTGCCCGCGCCGATCACGAGCAGCCGGCCGACCGGTGGTTCCGGCAAATAGGGCGGCACGCAGCGCGCCGGTTGCGCGGCGGCGATGGCGGCCCCGAACATTTCCCGCAACAACGCCCTGGCGTCGACGATCTTGGGCATGTCCATGATCTCCTCCTCTTGGCGTGATTTCGAAGGTTGGATTCGCCGGCGACGGTCAAGCGCCATCCGCCAGCGATCAGCGGTTTATTTCCCGCCAATCTCGTGATTGGCCATGATTTCCAGCGCCCGCACCAGCGCCGAGTGATCCCAGCCTGAACCGCCGTGCGCGGCGCAGGCGTTGAACAGCTCTTGCGCGGTGGCGGTGTTGGGCAGGCTCAGACCCATCTGGCGGGCGTTGGCCAGCGCTAGATTGAGGTCTTTCTGGTGCAGCTCAATGCGGAAGCCCGGTTCAAAGGTGCGGTTGATCATACGCTCGCCATGCACCTCCAGAATCTTGGACGAAGCGAAGCCACCCATCAGCGCCTGTCTGACCTTGGCTGGATCAGCGCCCGCCTTGGCCGCGAACAACAGCGCTTCGGCGACCGCTTCGATGTTCAGCGCAACGATGATCTGGTTGGCGACCTTGGTGGTCTGGCCATCGCCATTGCCGCCGACGAGCGTGATGTTCTTGCCCATCCGCTCGAACAGCGGTTTGACCCGATCAAAGGCCGTCTGCGGACCGCCGACCATGATCGACAGGGTGCCGGCCTTGGCCCCGACCTCGCCGCCGGACACCGGCGCGTCCAGGTACTCGCAGCCCAGATCGTTGATGCGCTTAGCGAATGCCTTGGTCTCGATCGGCGAAATGGAACTCATGTCCACGACGACCTTACCCAACGTCAGCCCCGCGGCCACGCCCTCCTCGCCGAACAGGGCGGCGGCGACGTGCGGGGTGTCGGGCACCATGATGATGATCACCTCGGCGCGTTGCGCCACTTCGCGCCCGCTGGCGCAGGCGACGCCGCCGACGTCGATCAGACTTTGCGGCACGCGGGGCAGGCTGAACAGATGCGCCGAGTGTCCTGCCGCAATTAACCGCTCCGCCATCGGCGCGCCCATGATGCCTAAACCGATAAATCCAATGTTCATCATGCGTCTCTCTATGTCGTCAGTGGAGAAAACCCGTTTAGCGCACCAGGCAGGGGCGCTTGGGATCAAAGGTCCAGCCAGGAATCAAGTACTGCATGGCCGCCGCGTCATCGCGAGCGCCCAATCCCTGCTGCTGGTAAAGCTGGTGCGCTTTCTCGATTTCGGTCCAATCCAATTCCACGCCCAGGCCGGGCTGATCGGGGACGCGGACCCAACCGTTGACGATTGGGAACGGTTCCCGGGTCAGGCGCTGGCCGTCCTGCCAGATCCAGTGGGTGTCGATGGCGGTGATGCGGCCCGGCGCGGCGGCGGCGACCTGGGTGAACATGGCCAGCGACACGTCGAAGTGGTTATTGGAGTGCGAACCCCAGGTCAAACCCCATTCGTGGCACAGTTGCGCGACGCGCACCGAGCCTTGCAGCGTCCAGAAGTGTGGATCGGCCAAGGGAATATCGACTGACTGCAACTGGATCGCATGGCCCAGTTGCCGCCAGTCGGTGGCGATCATGTTGGTGGCGGTGGGCAGACCGGTGGCGCGGCGGAATTCGGCCATCACCTCGCGACCGGAATAGCCGTTCTCTGCTCCGCAGGGATCCTCGGCGTAGGCCAGCACGCCATGCAAGTCGCGACAGAGGCGAATGGCGTCCGCGAGCCGCCAGCCGCCGTTGGGGTCGAGGGTGATGCGCGCCTGGGGAAAGCGTTCGGCCAGGGCGCGGACCGCTTCCACTTCCTCTTCGCCCCGCAGCACGCCGCCCTTTAGTTTGAAATCGTTAAAGCCGTAGCGGGCGTGGGCGGCTTCGGCTAATCGAACCACCGCTGCCGGGGTCAGTGCTTCTTCGTTGCGCAGCCGTTGCCAGTCGTCCGTTGCATCCGCCTCATCCCGGTAGGGCCGGTCGGTCTGGCGCCGGTCACCGATGTAAAACAGGTAGCCGAGCATTTCCACCGCGTCGCGCTGCTGGCCTTCGCCCAGAAGGGCGGCGACCGGAACCCCCAGGAACTGGCCGAGCACATCGAGCAGGGCCGCTTCCACGGCGGTCACCGCGTGGATGGTGACGCGCAGGTCGAAGGTCTGCAAGCCACGCCCGCCAGCATCGCGGTCGGCGAAACGCTGCCGCAGGGTGTTGAGGATGTGTTGGTAAGCGCCGATGGATTGCCCGACCACTAGCGACCGGGCCTCCTCCAGGGTCTGGCGAATGGGTTCGCCGCCGGGGACTTCACCCACGCCGGTATGTCCCAGATCGTCCTGGAGGATCACCAGGTTGCGCGTGAAGAACGGGCCGTGGGCGCCGCTCAGGTTAAGCAGCATGCTGTCTTGGCCGGCGACAGGGATAACCTGCATCTCGGTAATGCGGGGAGCGCCAGGGTAGGTGGTGGTGTTCGGTGATGTCATTATCGTGGCCTCGCTGGAGGGGAGAGAAGAGAGTGTTAGCGCTACCATTCAATGGCGCGAATGGTAGCGCTAACATTGAACTGTTGTCAAGCATTATGTGTTGATAAGCGTGGACTCAGGCGCTGTCTCGCTCGATGATGGAAAAGCCGATGTCGCACACCGGCTCGGCGACTGGGCGGCCCTCGGCGCGCGCGATGATGAGGCGCGCCGCAGTTTGGCCGATGCGCGTGCCGTCGATGCGCATTGAAGTCAGCGCCGGATGGAGATCGGCGGCAAAGGCATGATCGCCAAAGCCCATGACCGCTAGGCGCGCGGGAATCGAGAGGCCGCGCGCTTGCGCTTCGATTAGCACGCCCAGCGCCAGCCAGTCCGAACTGCAAAAAACCGCATCCACGTCAGGGTGAATGTCCAGCAAGCGCGCCAGCGCCTGCCGGCCGCCGCCCACGGTGGTGGGAGTGGAAACCACCACGTCGGGCGCTTCCGCGCCCCCTTCCTCCGTTAGACCGTGTTGGAGGACGCGACGTCCGAAGGCTTTGCGCCGCCGTTGTGCCCGTTCATCGTCGCCGCTGATGGTCGCCAGCCGCCGTCGGCCCTTGCTCGATAGAAAATCGGCGGCGGCCTCGCCGACGCCCTGATGGGAAAAGCCCACCAGCATGTCAATGGGCGTCGGTGTTAGATCCCAGGTTTCCACCACGGGAATGCCCGAGGCATGCAGACGCTTGCGTCCCTGCTCGGAGTGCAGGATGCCGGTCAACACGATGCCGTCCGGCCGGCGGCCAATGATCGCGTCAATCAGCGCGTCTTCCCGGGAATTGTTATAGCCGCTCTGCCCCAGCATGAGCTGGTAGCCGTAGGTCACCAGGGTCGCGGTCAGCGCCTCGATGGCTTCGAGAAAGACCGGCGTGGCCAGAGAGGGCACCACCGCCGCCACCAGGCGGCTTCGGTTGGACGCCAGCCCCCCGGCGAGCAGGTTCGGTACATAACCGGTTCGTTCCACCGCCGCCCGGATGCGAGCCAAGGTCTCCTCGGACACTTGTTCCGGGGTGTTGAGCGCCCGCGAGGCGGTAATCGCGGAGACGCCCGCCAGCTTTGCAATATCGCTGAGGGTGACCCCGCCGTTCTTTTTACGCGAACGGCGCGGGCGCCGGTCGTCCGCTTGCATGTTCATAAAGTCGCTCCGGCGACGGCGACCGGCTGATCGCCGCCGCGCGCTGGATCAAGGGATCGGATGGGTACGAATCATTGGGGCAGGATTCTATCGCTAAATCACCCCAGCCAAGAGAATACGCCCCACAAAACACCTTGTCCCAGGATGGGCCGAAAGTTACGGTTGGAGCGCATC
Source organism: Candidatus Competibacteraceae bacterium (assembly GCA_020444905.1). Classification (GTDB taxonomy): domain Bacteria; phylum Pseudomonadota; class Gammaproteobacteria; order Competibacterales; family Competibacteraceae; genus UBA2383. The sequence goes on along the minus strand of JAGRHQ010000082.1, from coordinate 5,206 downwards.
GCCGCTATTTCTGCCCGGCGACTTCCGCTTTCTCTTTCGCCAACTCGACAAACTCGGCCTGCATGGCGGCGAAGTTCTTGGCCGCTTCCTCGGGTGACTTGTAGACCGGCACCATGCCGAGTTTCTCGACGTCCTTCTGGTAAGTCGGATCGGCGGCCACTTCCTGGGCGATCTTGATCCAGGCATCGATCACGGCTTGCGGCGTGTCTTTCTGGAAAAAGATCGTGAAAGGATACTCGTGATACTCGAAGTCGATGCCCGTTTCCTTAAAGGTAGGGACCTTGGGCGCGTTGGGCGCGCGCTTGGCCTGGGCGACGCCGAGAACGGTGAAGTCGCCGGCGTCGATGTAATCCTCGGTGCCGAGGTACACCTTGGGCATGACGTCCACATGGCCGCCCAGCAAGGCGACGGTCTTGTCGGCGTCCCCGCCCACATCGACCAGATTCAACTGGATGCCCTGCTCCTTCTGTAACTTGAGCAGCATGAAGTAGGTGAAAGCGCCGTACTCGGTAGCGGTCTTGAGTTTGCCCGGCTCGGCTTTGGCCTTGGCGATCAAGTCGCCGAGAGTCTTCATGCCAGACTGGCCGCCGACGAACAGCGCCAGCGAGGGATCTTCGATCACCGTCGGGCCGACCTTGAACCCATCGTAGGAGTAGGGCGCGGTATTAGTCACATTATTGGTAACGATGCCGGCATGGGTATAGAGCACCTTGTAGCCGTCCGGCGCGGAATCATAAACCGTCTTGGAGCCGGTATAGCCGCCGGCGCCTTTGATATTCACGATGACGACCGGTTTGCCAAACTTCTTTTGCGCGTGTTTGGCGAAGACCCGGGCGCTCAGGTCCGTGCTGCCGCCGGCCCCGGCGGGAACGATCAGTTCAATCGGCTTGGCGGGGTAATCCTTCGCCAGCGCTGCGCCTGGGCCGGCCACACCAACCGCCGCCAACACGCAAAGACTCAGGACGCTCTTATTCAGGTGGTTTAGGTCACTCATTTGATTTCTCCTCGGGTATCAACCCTTTCATTGAACAAACACGATTCACAGACTCAACAGGCACAACACTGGACACACGCAGGCACAACCCGACGTCCCCCTCCAGCCGGAGGATTGTCGCCATCACCCAACAGGGGTTTTGGTCGTCCCGGCGGCTTTGGCGCGATGGGATCGGAACGTCCTCACCAGAGGGACTATCAGGGCCACGATGGCCGTGACCAGAAAAAACAAAGCGATCGGTTTGGCGAAGAACGCCAGGAAACTGCCTTCGGTCAGCATCAGCCCGCGCCGCAGGTTGGTTTCGATCAGCGGGCACAGGATGAAGCTCAGCACGGCGGGAGCCAGCGGTAGCTTGGCCTTGTACATCAGGTAGCCGATCAGCCCGAAGAGCAGGATGGATTCGGCGTCGAACATCCGGTTGTTCACCGAGAACGCGCCCACGACGCACATCACCACGATGATCGGCAGCAGAATATATTTTGGCACTTTCAACAGCTTGATGTAGATGCGCAGGCCGAAGAACTCCAGAATGAGCATGATCATGTTGGCGACCAGGCAGGCAGCGAAGATGCCGTAGACGAATTCGGCGCTGGTCTTGAATAGCAGCGGTCCTGGCGTCAACCCGTGGATCAGGAAGCCACCCAGCATCATGGCCGTCACGCCGTCGCCGGGAATGCCTAACGCCAGCAGGGGAATCAGCGCGCCGCCGATGGTGGCGTTGTTGGCGGATTCGGACGCGACCACGCCATCCATGATCCCGGTACCGAATTTTTCCGGATATTTTGACTGCTTCTTGGCTGCGATGTACGCCAGGATGCTGGAGGTGCTGCCGCCGATGCCCGGCAGGATGCCGATGAACAGACCGATGAGGCTGGAGCGCAACAGATTCCACTTTTGCGCGAAAAACTCGGCCAAGGTGAAGCCAAAACCTTTGATTTTCTTCAGCGCAAGCGGCTCGACGTGTTTATCCGCGGAAAACTGCTCCGCCGCGATCAACACTTCAGTGATCGCAAACAGACCGATCAGATAGGGCAGCAGATCAAAACCTGACGTCAGGTTGTCGATATCCAGCGTGAATCGGCGCGCGCCGTCGATGGGTGAGACGCCGACCGTCGCCAGCAACAAGCCAATCATGCCGCTCAGCAACCCCTTGACCATGGAGCCCGACGCCAGTGAGGCGATCATGGTCAGCGCGAAGACGGTGATGGCGAAGTACTCGATTGGCGAAAACCGCAAGGTGAATTTCGCCAGCGGCGGCGCGATGAAGATCAGGGCAGTGAACGCCAGTAGGCCACCTAGAAAAGAGAAGACGATCCCCACGCCGAGAGCCTTGCCAGCCTCGCCCTGGCGCGCCATGGGCGCACCGTCGAAGCAGGTGGCGATTGAGGACGGCGTGCCTGGAATGTTGAGCAGAACAGCGGAAATCAGGCCGCCGGAAATTGCACCGATGTAGAGCGAAACCAGCAGGGTCATGCCGGCGTTGGGTCCCATGGTGAAGGTGATCGGCAGAAACAACGCGATCGCCATCGCGGCTGACAAGCCGGGAATCGAGCCGAAGACGATGCCGACGGCCACCCCGAGAAACATCAGCATCACGGATGCGGGTTGCAGAATGTCCCACAATGCATTCAGGAAGATGTCCATGATCGATCCCCTCGCTATTCCCAAATGCCCTGGGGCAACATGACGTTAAAGCCGGTCACGAAGAGGGTGTTGATCGCGACGGTGGCGACCACGGCGCCTGCCAGGAAATACCCTTGGTGCTTCAAGCCTTTTCGCGTCTTGGGGGCGCTGATGTTGAATTGCAGGAAGAGATAGACGATGGTCGATGCGATGAACCCCATTGGTTCCAGCAACATCACATAAGCCAGCAAGAGAACCGCGGTCAGCACGACCGGGACATAGTGGGGCTTTTCCTCATTGGCGCGGTCTTCGGCGCCGGCGGGCTGGATTTCAGCATGCTTCAGCGCGCCGACGCTGTTGGCAATCAGAATGATGCTCAGCAGGAAAGTCATGCCAGCGATCACCCGCGGCACGAACGCCGGCCCCATCTGCGTGACGCCAGCTTCCTGAATATTGAAGGACATCCCGAAATAAATTAACGCGATGACCGCAAAGACTGATCCGACGATCAAGTCTGTATATCTGCTCACGGTGAACCTCCTTCTGGGTAAATTATTATTTAAGTAAATGTTATGGTTGGTATTTCTGACGAAGCGCCGTGGTGGCGGCGCGCAGCAGGCCCAAATCGCTGCCCACCGCGACCAGCGTCACCCCGGCTTCCATATAGCGTCGAGCATCGGCCTCGACCGGAGCCAAAATGCCGACCGGACAGTGGTGGACGCGAGCGCGAGCAAAGACGTGCGCCATCGCCTCCTGGACTTCGGGGTGCGATGGATCGCCCAAATGACCGAAACCGGCGGCCAAATCCGACGGTCCGATGAACACCCCGTCGATGCCGTCGACGGCGCAGATGGCGTCAATGGCGGCGACGCCGGCCCGGCTTTCGATTTGCACGATCACGGCAATGTGGTCGTTGATCTGCTGGAAGTAGTCGGGAACCGTGCCGTATTGATTGCTGCGCTGTGCGACTGAAACGCCGCGAATGCCGGCCGGGGGATAGCGGGTGGCCCGCACCGCGCGCTGCGCCTCTTCCCCGGATTCCACGAAGGGGATCAGGAAGTTGTAAAATCCGATGTCGAGCAGACGTTTGATAATGACAGCATCGTTGATGGGCGGACGCACCACCGGCGCGCTCGGGCTGTCCTTTAAGGCCATCAACTGGGGGACCAGGGTGGTCACGTCGTTGGGGGAGTGCTCGGCATCCAGCAGCAGCCAGTCGAAACCGGCCAGGCCGAGGACTTCGGTCGTGATCGGACTGGCCAGCGATGACCAGCAGCCGATCAAGGGCTGACCCGACCGGAGCGCCTGGCGGAATCGATTGGGAATGCCGACATAGGGGGGTATATTCATGCTCATGACGTCCACGGGGAGAACGGAATAAAATTTTGCGAGGCGATCTAGCAATCAGGCCTATCATTGTTAGCGCTAACATTAATGGTAGCGCTAACATTCAAGGTTGTCAAACATTCATTTTGCAGAAAAAATCCGTTGCGCCCGTTTGAAGCAAGCGCTTACTCCCTACTTTGGCTCGCGGAAGTCGTGAAACCGGACGACTGGGCCGTTTACTTGGGTACTCGCATGGAAATCGTTCTAAATATTATTCTGCCGGTCTTCGGCGTATTGTTGCTGGGTTACGGCGCCGCCTGGGCCGGTCTGTTCGACGCGGCGGCTAATCGCGGTCTGTCGCTGTTTGCATTCAATTTCGCCATCCCGCTGCTGTTGTTTCGCTCGATGGCGCATGCGGATCTGCCGGAGGCCATGCCCTGGGGTTTTCTGGCCTCGTACTACATCGGCGCTTTCATCGTCTTTGGCCTAGGCATGGGGGTAGGCCGACTGTTTTCCCGGCGCTTGGATGAGTGGGGCGTTTTGGGTTTGAGCAGCGCTTTTTCCAATGTGGGGATGGTTGGTATTCCCCTCGTGCTCACGGCATTTGGCGATACCGCTGCGTTGCCTTTGTTCTTATTGATGAGTTTTCATTCCCTGCTGTTGCTGCCCACAGCAACCACAGTCATCGAGATCGGTCGCGGCCAGAAAGGGGCATTGCGCGAAATTCCCTGGAACGCGCTCAAGGGTCTAGTCGCCAACCCCCTGGTCCCGGCGCTGGCCGCCGGTTTTGCGTTCAGCCTGTCGGGCCTGGCCGTCCCCAAACCGGTGGACGCCATCGCCGCCGCGCTCGGCGACGCCGCCGGGCCTTGTGCGCTGTTCGCCATGGGAGGAACCCTGCGTCAACATCGCATCAGCGGCAACCGGGTGGAGATTTCAGCGTTGGTGACCATCAAACTCCTGCTGCATCCCTTGCTGGTGTGGGTCTTGGGGACCTGGGTCTTTACAATGGCGCCCTTGTGGACGCATGTTGCAGTGGTCATGGCGGCGCTGCCGGCGGGCGTGACCTCCTATCTGTTCGCTCAGCGCTATCAGGCGTGCCTTCCGACCGCGATCTCGACGGTTTTCCTCTCTACCCTGCTGTCTATTCTCAGTCTGTCGTTCCTGTTATATCAATTCTCACTACGTTACTCATCAGTCATAAGTTCTCTCCCTGAAAAGCCTTGACGGCCGCTCCTCAAGAGCAGCATGAATTCCCCTCAGCGG
>JAGRHQ010000081.1 GCA_020444905.1 Candidatus Competibacteraceae bacterium | reverse complement strand
TGAGATTAATGCCGACGTCATGCTCAAGGCGACCAAGGTCGACGGCATTTATTCCGCGGATCCTTTCAAAGACCCGCACGCCGTGCGCTATGACCGCTTGACCTACGATGAGGCTCTGGCGCGTAAACTGCAAGTTATGGACGCTACGGCTATTGTCATGTGCCGTGAACATGACCTGCCGCTGATGGTTTTTAACATCAATCACCCCGGCGATCTGGTCAGGATCGTGTGTGGCGAGAAGGTAGGCACCACTGTGGTGCGGGAATGACGACCATGATCGACGACATCAAGAAAGACGCAACGGCCCGCATGGCCAAGAGCGTAGATACGCTCAAGCACGACTTAACCAAGCTGCGCACCGGGCGCGCCCATGCTAGTCTGTTAGACCATATTACAGTCAGCTACTATGGCAATGAGACGCCGCTCAATCAAGTGGCGTCCGTTGGCGTCGCCGACGCTCGCACTCTGCTGGTAACGCCTTGGGAAAAGAACATGGTCGGCCCGATTGAGAAAGCGATCATGAAATCCGATCTGGGTCTAAATCCCGTCACCGCCGGCACAGCGATCCGGGTGCCTTTGCCGGCGCTGACCGAGGAGCGCCGCCGGGATTTGGTGAAAGTGGTTCGACAGGAAGGGGAAAGCGCCAAAGTCGCGATCCGTAACATCCGTCGGGATGCCAATAATCAGTTCAAGGCGCTGCTCAAGGACAAGAAAATTACTGAAGATGCTGAACGACAGGCTCAGGATGAAACGCAGAAGTTGACCGACCGGCATATTCAGGAGGTGGACAAGATTCTCGCTGCCAAGGAAGCTGAATTAATGGAAATTTGAGGAGATCATCTGGATTTTCTATCCTGGCGTGAATTTATATGAGAAATCAACGGTATGTCGGATGACGGCCAGACAGCGCCTGTAGCTGGCGGCTGGCGGCCTCGTCATGTGGCGATTGTCATGGATGGCAACGGCCGTTGGGCGCAGCAGCGTTCCCTGCCACGCACGGTTGGTCACCGCGAGGGGGCCAAGGCCGTGCGGCGTGTGGTCGAAGCCTGTGTTGAACGCGATATTCCTGTATTAACGCTCTTCGCATTCAGCAGTGAGAACTGGCGTCGGCCGCGCCGGGAAGTCGAAATCCTGATGAGCCTGTTTTTAACCACCTTGCGCAGTGAGATTCGGCGATTGGACGTCGCTAATGTCCGGTTGCGATTCATCGGCGACCATAGCGCCTTTTCCCCGACCCTGCAGGACTATATCGCCAAAGCGGAGAAGCGCACGATGCGGAACACCGGCCTGACGCTGGTGATTGCCGCTAATTACGGTGGCCGCTGGGATATCCTCCAGGCTGCGCGGCGGATTGCCGAGGACGTTGCCGCGGGTCGATTATCGCCCAATGATTTAACCACGGAGTTCTATCACCGCTATACCTGCCTGGCTGATCTGCCGGAGCCGGATTTGTTCATTCGCACCGGTGGAGAGCAGCGCATCAGCAATTTTCTACTCTGGCAACTGGCTTATACCGAGCTGTATTTCAGCGAACGACTGTGGCCGGACTATGACGCGGGCGATCTGGACGCCGCCTGCGCCGCCTTTGCCAATCGCCTGCGGCGGTTCGGCCAGACTAGCGAACAAGTCGCGCGGGGTGACCATGCTTAAGCAGCGCGTCGTCACGGCAACCATTTTGGCGCTCCTAGTCATTTGGGCCGTGTTGAGATTGCCGGCAACCGGATTTGGCCTGGCGCTGCTGGTGATCATTTTGCTTGGCGCTTGGGAGTGGACAAGGCTGGTGGGTTTAGCGGCGTCGCGTGATCGAGGATTGTATGTGGGTGGAGTGCTGCTGCTCATTCTGGCGATCTGGCCACTGCTCGACCACACGGCGCTTATGAGTGGTCTGCTGAGCGTGGTGGTCCTGAGTTGGTGCGGCGCGCTGCTGTGGCTGCGCTACTATGCCCAACGCCCCGATCATCAGGACCGGTCATTGGCGATAGGGATCGCTGGCGTGATCGTGCTGGTCGCGCCATGGGCGGCATTCATGGAATTGCGCGGCGAATTTGGACCGAGCTATGTACTGTTTCTGTTCCTGCTGGTCTGGGCTGCGGATGTCGGCGCCTATTTCGCGGGCCGCCGCTGGGGGCAGCGCAAGCTGGCGCCGGCAATCAGTCCGGGCAAAACCTGGGAAGGCGTTGGCGGCGCCGTGATGGCGACGCTGATGCTGGCGCTGGTCGGCGCAGCGTTACTGGATGTTGGGGCGCGCTGGCCAGCGTTCGTGATGGTATGTTTGATTACCGTGGGTTTTTCTATTGCTGGGGACTTGTTCGAGAGTATGCTCAAACGTCAGTGCGGGGTGAAGGATAGCGGATCGCTTCTACCGGGGCACGGCGGTGTCCTCGACCGGGTGGATAGCCTGACTGCGGCTGCGCCGGTCTTTCTGCTGGGTCTCCATGGAGTATGGGGATGAGTGGGCCAATCGGCATCGCCATTCTCGGTTCCACCGGCTCCATCGGCGTCAGTACGCTTGACGTGCTACAACGTCATCCCGAACGCTTCAGGGTAACCGCCCTGACTGCTCATCGTGATGTCGAGGGCCTGTTCCAGCAATGCCTGACCCATGAACCCGAGTATGCGGTAATGGCGGACGCCGACGCTGCGGAGCAGTTACGCAACCGGTTGCAGACGACGGGACGCATAGTCGAAGTGCTGGCGGGTGTAGAAGGATTGGAGCGAGTAGCGGCTTTGCCAGGAGTTGGGGCCGTCATGGCGGCGATTGTTGGGGCCGCGGGCCTGTTGCCGACCTTGGCGGCGGCGCGGGCCGGTAAGCGCGTGCTGCTGGCCAACAAGGAGGCGCTGGTCATGGCCGGGCCGCTGTTCATGGCGGCGGTGCGCGAGCATCGCGCAGAACTGCTGCCCATCGACAGTGAACATAATGCAGTGTTTCAGTGTCTTCCTCTAACCTTTGCTACGGAAGGACTCGATACTGTTGGAGTGCGGCGCATCTTGTTGACAGGTTCGGGCGGACCGTTTCGCCTCACCCCCCTCGAACAACTGCCGAAAGCGACTCCAGAACAGGCTTGCGCGCATCCAAACTGGAGCATGGGTCGGAAAATTTCTGTCGATTCGGCCACCATGATGAACAAGGGTCTGGAAGTCATCGAAGCGCATTGGCTGTTTGGCGCGCCGCCGGAACGGATCGAAGTGGTGATTCATCCGCAAAGCGTGGTTCATTCCATGGTGGAATACCAGGATGGCTCGGTGTTGGCGCAACTGGGCAATCCGGATATGCGCACTCCCATTGCTCATGCCTTGGCCTGGCCACGGCGACTGGCGTCCGGAGCCGCATTCCTGGATTTTGCTCAAATGGCCTCTTTGGAGTTTACGACCCCGGACTTCTTGCGCTTCCCCTGCCTGGAACTGGCGTTTGCCGCGCTGGCCGCGGGTGGCACAACACCTGTCATTCTTAACGCTGCTAATGAAATTGCCGTACAAGCCTTTCTCGATCGGCGGATTCGCTACACTGACATCCATACTGTTGTCCAATACACTCTGGAGCGGGTGAACAGACGCGCTATTGCGTCACTGGCGGTCATCCTCGATGACGATGTCCAGGCCCGAACCGTGGCCGGCGAATGGGTCGCCGCGCATGGCGGAGGTCTTTCATGATGAGCAGCAGTCCACTGATTTCATTACTGGCCCTGATCGTCACTCTGGGCGTGCTGATTACGGTGCACGAATTTGGGCATTTCTGGGTCGCACGCCGGCTGGGCGTCAAGGTGCTGCGGTTTTCGGTTGGCTTTGGCAAACCGCTGTGGCGGTGGCGCGGCGCAGACGACGTGGAATATGTGATCGCGGCGTTGCCGCTCGGTGGTTATGTAAAAATGCTTGACGAGCGCGAAGGCGATGTGCCTGCTGATCAGTTGCACCGGGCGTTTAATCGACAGCCGGTGGGTTCGCGCATTGCTATTGTGCTGGCTGGGCCGTTGTTCAACTTTGTATTCGCTATCCTCGCTTACGCGGGTATGTTCATCATCGGCGTTCCTGGCATTAAACCCTTGATGGATGCACCGGTTGCTGGCTCGCTGGCCGAGGCGGGCGGTTTTCACAAAGGCGATCTGATCACTGCTGTTGACAATGAGCCTACCCCGGCGCTGGGCGCGGTCATGCTGGCGCTAGTGGATCGCACCATGGCGGAAGAGCAGGTCCAGGTTGAGGTCAGGGATATCGATGGTCGAACGCGCATCCGCACCCTGGATACGCGCTATACGCCAGAATCGAATGAAGAAGTGAAGGTGTTTGAACGGATGGGTTTGACGCCCTGGCAACCGGTGCTGCCAGCGGTGATCGGCCAGGTGTTACCGGATGGCGCTGCAAGCCGGGCAGGATTGCAACCCGGCGACCGCATCCTCGTGGCCGATGGAGAATCCGTCACTGACTGGCAGCAATGGCGCGCTATTATCGAACGCCACCCCGGCCAGCCACTGAATGTGCGTATTGAACGCGACGGATTTGAGCAAGCGCTGGAACTGATTCCCGATACCCGAGAAAATCCCCAAGGCGAGCGCACGGGTTTTATCGGCGCGGTCGCGCAAATGCCGCCTGATCTGGCTGAGGATTTGCGAGTCGTGGTGCGTTATGGGCCATTGGACGCGGTCGGAGCCGCCATCGGTAAAACCTGGGACATGTCATTGCTGACCTTGCGCATGCTGGGTCGGATGCTGATTGGCAAAGCCTCGCTGGACAATCTGAGCGGCCCGCTGACCATAGCCCAATTCGCTGGCCAGGCCGCCAGCGCCGGGTGGATCGCGTTCTTGTCGTTGCTGGCCCTGGTCAGCATCAGCCTGGGGGTTTTGAATTTGCTGCCGGTGCCGGTGCTGGACGGCGGACATCTGTTGTATTACCTGATTGAAGTCGTCAAGGGCAGCCCGCTGTCGGAAGCGATCCAGCATGTCGGACAGCAAGTGGGCATGGTCCTGTTGCTGATGCTGATGGGACTCGCATTGTTCAATGATTTTAATCGTCTTCTGGGATAGGAGCCGCCAATTCAGGCCGGAGATCACGACTCGCTTATGAAATCCTACCATCATCTAATTTTGGCGCTTGGCTTGTGGGTTGCGGCATCTGTGGCGCATGCCAGCGAGTTTGTCGTAAAGGACATCCAGGTTGAGGGGTTGCAACGCATTTCGGCGGGGACAGTGTTCAACTATCTGCCGGCAAAGGTCGGCTCGTCCATTTCCGAGCAGGATTATCCAGACATTATCCGTGCGCTGTTCAAGACGGGCTTTTTTACCGACGTGCAATTGGAAAGAAGCGGTAATGTATTGATTATTAAGGTTATCGAGAGGCCAGCCATTGCTGAAGTCGAGATTGAAGGCAACAAGGATATCAGTACGGATGATTTGAAAAAGGCTTTAACCTCAGTTGGGCTGGCGGAGGGCCGCGTATTTGACCGCTCCTTGCTCGACAAAGTGGAGCAGGAACTGTTGCAGCAGTACTATAGCCGAGGTCGCTACGCCGTGAAGATCGACAGCCAGGTGCGTCCGCTGGAGCGTAACCGGGTCGCTATCAAGCTGATTATTTCCGAAGGCACCGTGGCCAGCATTAGTCAGATCAATATCGTTGGCAATAAGGCATTCACCGAGAAAGAACTGCTGGGACTTATGCAGTCATCCACTACGGGTTGGTTCTCTTTCTTTACCAAGGATGATCAGTACGCCAAGCAAAAGCTGGCCGCAGATATCGAAGCGTTGCGCTCCTTCTATCTGGATCGTGGTTATCTCAAATTCAATGTGGATTCCACCCAGGTCTCGATCACTCCAGACAAGAAAGACGTTTACATCACGATTAACATTACCGAGGGCGAACCCTACACGGTTCAGGGTGTTCAATTGACCGGTAATTTCGGAGTCGTGCCCGAAGCAGAGTTGCGCAAACTGATTGAGATTGAATCCGGCGAAACCTTCTCTCGGGCCAAGATTGCCGAGATCACCAAAAAAGTGGGCGAACGGCTGGGCAATGAGGGCTATGCTTTCGCCAACGTCAACACCATACCCCAGGTCAACGACGAAAACCGGACAGTGGATTTGACCTTCCTGGTCGATCCAGGCCGACGGGTTTATGTGCGGCGCATCAACTTCCAGGGCAACGCCAAGACGCAGGATGAAGTATTGCGCCGGGAAATGCGGCAAGCGGAAGGCGCCTGGTATTCCACTAAGGATCTCGACCGTTCCAAAACCCGTCTTCAGCGCCTGGATTATCTGGAGAGCGTTAATGTTGACACAGCGGCGGCGCCGGGAACAAACGATCAGGTCGATGTGAACTATACGCTGGTCGAACGACCCTCAGGCAGCCTGTTATTTGGCATCGGTTATGGTCAGGAGTCGGGCCTTTTGCTGAACGCAAGCGTGACCCAGAATAATTTTCTCGGTACGGGCAATCAGATGAGCCTGGTGCTGAATAACAGCGATATCGGCGCCAATTACAGCCTGGCTTACAACAATCCCTATTACACCATCGATGGAGTCAGTCGCGGGTTCCGGGTTTACTATCAGGACATTGACGCCGCACAGGTTAATACGGCTGATTATGTGTTGAACAATTATGGCGGCCAGGTCAGTTTCGGTTTTCCTCTAAATGAATTTGACACCTTGCTGATCCTCCCCGGTTATGATCATGTGCAGATCGATACGACAACGAGCACCCCGGTTGAAATTATTGACTACATCAACCGTAATGGCGATACCTTTGACGCCTTCAAACTGGACGCCAGTTGGGCGCGCGACAGCCGCAATCGCACCGTTTTCCCGACCAGCGGCGCGCTGAATCAGATTACCACCGAGTTCGCTGTTCCTGGCAGTGATGTGGAATATTACAAGCTGAGCTATCGCGGGGTGTTCTACTACCCGTTGACGCGCTGGATGACCTGGACGCTCGGGGGTGAGATTGGCTATGGCGATGGTTACGGCGATACTGACGGCTTGCCGTTTTTTGAAAATTTCTATGCGGGCGGTCTGCGCTCGGTGCGCGGTTACAAGACAAATACCCTGGGACCGCGTTATAGCAATAATGAACCTAGCGGCGGCGCGTTCAAGACCACCGCCAGCACCCAGATCATCCTGCCTGTGCCGTTCATGGAGAAATCGGAAAACGTGCGGGTTGCCGCCTTCTTCGATGCGGGTAATGTGTTCGCCACCACCAGCGATTTCGATGCTGGCGAGTTGCGTTACTCCGTAGGTATTTCCGGTCTGTGGCTATCGCCGCTGGGGCCAATCGTGTTGAGTGTGGCCGCGCCGCTTAACGATAAACCCGAGGATGAAACCGAGGCGTTCCAGTTCTCGTTCGGCGTACCGTTCAATTGATAGTATGAGGAGCAACCGAATCGTGGCGGCTTTTGGTAGACTTTATTTTCTTACGCATCTTCGTTCACTTTCTTGAAGGCAGGTATCGAGTGAAGCTCAAGCAGCGTTTTTTAATCGCAGCGGCATTGGCGTTGCCGCTCTCGTTGGCGCAGGCGGCTGATCTGAAGATCGGTTTTGTCAGTATTGCCAAGATCCTGAATAGCGCGCCGCAAGCCGAGGCGGCCAGCAAGCGATTGGAACAGGAATTCGCTCCACGGCAAAAAGGTCTGGTCGAGGCGCAAAAGTCGTTGCGCCGACTGGAGGAAAAGTTGGCGAAGGACGGGGCGGTGATGAGTGAAAGCCAGCGTCGCAATCTGGAAAGCGATATTCGCAGTCAGGCGCGGGAACTCAACCGGACCAACGCAGAACTCCGGGAAGACTTCAACCTGCGCCGTAATGAAGAGCTAGGCAAGTTCCAGAAGCAGGTGCTGGACGTGATCAACAATCTCGCCAGGGAAGAAGGCTTTGATCTGGTCATCAACGACGGCGCGACGCTGTATGCCAGTTCGCAGGTTGATGTGACCGACAAGGTGCTCAAGCGATTGACTTCCAGCAGGTAATTTTCCGATGACCACGCTCGGCGAGATTGCCGTGGTATCCGGCGCGCGCCTGCGGGGCGGGGATACAGCGACGGTCATCACTGGCGTAGCGTCATTGGACAGTGCGGAAGCCGGGCAACTTAGTTTTTTGATTCATTCCCGCTACCGACATTACCTTCCAGCCACCCGCGCGGCGGCGGTTATTGTGTCGCCGAGGGATGCTGCGGCTTGTCCGGCGCCGGCGCTAATCGCCGATAACCCGCATATCGCCTACGCACGGGCGGCTGCGCTGTTCGAACTGGTGGCTGAACCGCAGACGGGCATTCATCCTACTGCCTGGGTTGACCCTGGAGCGCGAATTGCCGAAAACGTCTGGATTGGTCCGCACTGCGTGGTAGAAGCGGGTGCCACCATCGAAACGGGCGTCAATGTGGGACCCCACTGTGTGATTGGCGAACAAACGCTGATCGGGGCGGCAAGTCGCCTGATGGCGCGGGTGACGGTCTGTCATCGGGTGCGATTGGGACGCCGAGTGCTAGTACATCCAGGCGCAGTGATCGGTAGCGATGGTTTTGGGCTGGCTCTTGAGCAAGATGGCCGTTGGCTCAGAGTGCCGCAACTCGGCAGTGTCCGGATCGGCGACGACGTCGAGATCGGCGCTAACACCACCATTGACCGCGGCGCTTTGGAAGACACGGTGATCGAGGACGGAGTCAAGCTGGACAATCAGATTCAGGTCGCTCACAACGTCCATATTGGGGCCCATAGCGCGTTGGCTGGTTGTGTTGGCATTGCAGGCAGCGCGCGCATTGGTCGGCATTGCATGTTGGGAGGAGGCGTGGGCGTTGCCGGTCATTTGACCATCGCCGATCGAGTCCAGGTAACAGGGATGTCATTGGTGGCCCAGTCTATCACGCAGTCCGGCGTCTATTCCTCAGGGCTGGCGGTTGAACCGAACCGGCTATGGAACAGGATCAGCGCCCGTTTGCGTCGACTGGATGAACTATTCCGCCGGTTAACCGCTTTGGAAAAAACAATCAAGCGCCAGGATGGCTCCGTTTGAGGGGATAAGACTTTGGAATCGATGGATATTCAGGGGATTTTGGAATACTTGCCGCATCGCTATCCGTTTCTGTTGATCGATCGGGTGCTGGCGATTGATCCTGGGCGATCGCTAACCGGTCTCAAAAACGTCAGTTTTAACGAACCGTTTTTTCTCGGACACTTTCCGCAACGGCCCATCATGCCCGGCGTGCTGATTCTGGAGGCGCTGGCGCAGGCCACCGGAATTCTGGCTTTCAAGAGTCAGGAAGAAAAACCGGACCATCATTCCATGTACTACCTGGTTGGAGTTGATAATGCGCGCTTCAAGCGACCGGTAGAGCCGGGCGATCAACTGATCGTGGAAGTACGATTAGATCGCATCAAGCGCGGCGTCGGCAAGTTTTTCGGCGAAGCGAAGGTCGATGACCAGCTCGTAGCAACTGCCGAATTCTTGTGCGCCAAACGGGACATTGACCTGTGATCGATGCGCGCGCCGTGGTAGACCCATCGGCCCAACTCGCGCCAGACGTGACCGTCGGCCCGTTTTCGGTGATTGGACCAAATGTGGAGATTGACAGAGGCACCTGGATTGGCCCACATGTGGTCATTCAGGGGCCAACTCGTATTGGTTGCGATAATCGTATCTACCAGTTTGCCTCGCTCGGCGAGATGCCCCAGGACAAAAAATATGGCGGTGAACCGACCCGTCTGGAGATTGGCGACCGCAACACCATCCGTGAGTTCGTGACCATCAATCGCGGTACGGTGCAGGATGCTGGCGTCACCCGGCTGGGCGATGACAACTGGATCATGGCTTACGTCCACGTTGCCCATGATTGTGTGGTCGGCAATCGAACGATCTTTGCTAATGGAGCGTCGTTGGCCGGTCATGTTCATATTGAGGACGATGTGGCGTTGGGGGGATTCGCCCTGGTTTATCAATTCACCCGGCTTGGCGCGCACAGTTTTTGCGGCTTCGCCTGTGGGGTGCATCGGGATGTGCCCCCCTACGTTACGGTGGCTGGCTACCGTGCTGAACCCTATGGCATCAACGCCGAAGGGTTGCGTCGACGCGGTTTCGCTGATGAGGAAATTCAGGCCGTTCGTCGTGCTTACAAGGTGATTTACCGCGCCAATTTACGGCTGGAAGAAGCCGTGGAGAAGGTGAGAGAGATGACGGTGGATTTTCCGCGTCTGCAAATTCTGGCCGATTTCCTGGCTGCGCCATCCCGTAATGGCATCGTCCGCTAACTTACATTAGGTTATGCATATCGCTCTGGTCGCAGGCGAACCTTCTGGCGATCTGCTGGGCGCCAGTCTCATCGCCGCCTTGAAGACGCGCTATCCCCAGGCGCGGTTCACCGGGATTGGCGGACCGGGCATGATCGCCCAGGGTTTACAAAGCTTGGTTCCCCTTGAACAACTGGCGGTGATGGGGCTGGTGGAAGTGCTGCGCCATTTGCCGGAGCTGTTTCGCATCCGACGGCGACTCCGCCAACGGCTGATCGCCGACCGGCCCGACGTTTTTATTGGCGTTGACGCGCCGGATTTCAATCTGGGTCTGGAGCGCCAGTTGCGCGCTTGTGGTATTTGCACCGCACATTATGTCAGCCCGACGGTGTGGGCGTGGCGCCCCTGGCGGGTGCGCAAGGTCGCCTGCGCCGTGGATCTAATGCTGACGCTGTTCCCTTTCGAAGAAGCATTCTACACGCGCCACGGCGTCCCGGTGCGCTATGTGGGGCATCCGCTGGCCGATGCGATTCCTCTGCGCAGCGACGCTGGTGAGGCTCGGCGGCAACTGGGTTTATCGCTCCCGGATGGAAGGCGCGTCATTGCCTTGTTGCCTGGCAGTCGTCGTGGTGAAATCGGGCGTATGGGGGCGCTGTTTCTCGATACCGCGCGCTGGTTGCACGCGCAGCAGCCTGATGCGCATTTTCTGATGCCGGCGGCGACTCCCCAACTGTATGTGGCGCTGGAAAAATTGCGATCCGAACATGCGCCGGATTTGCCCTTGACGCTGATGCAGGGGTATTCCCGCGAGGTCATGGCCGCTGCCGATGTCGTGTTGCTGGCTTCAGGCACCGCGACTCTGGAGGCCATGCTGCTCAAGCGGCCCATGGTGGTAGCTTACCGGGTGGTGCCGCTCACGGCCTGGATCGCCCGGCGACTGGTGACGATTCGACATTTCGCCCTGCCCAATCTGCTGGCTGGGCGGGAAAGGGTTCCGGAATTTTTCCAGGAAGCGGCAACCACGCCACGCTTGGGCGCCGCGCTGCTGGAGTGGCTGGCGGATTCTTCCAGGGTTGAAGATCTGACCAGGGAATTCGAAGCGCTGCATGTCCGCCTGCGTCGCAACGCCACCGAACAAGCGGCAAATGCTATCGCTGACTTATTAGGGATTAGGGATTAAAAGCGAATCCCCAACGTTGCCGGAGGGTGGTTCGGATTCCCCGGCGCTGGCAGGGAAGGTGATCGCGCTATTGCAACGCCCCTGTCACGCAATCGGTGGGACAACGCCCTGTTCTCGTTGGATCGCCTGCGCCCTGGCCGAGCGCTCCAGCAACCGATTCGCGTAGGTCTCCAGCGTCGCATGACCGAACGGCATTGCAAACGCGCGCGCCCAGGCTAATGTGTGCGCGGCGAGAAGATCGGCTACCGTGAAGCGCTCTCCGACCAGAAACGTCCGCTCGCCTAAGCCGGTCGCCAACACATGTGCGGCCACGCCCCATTCCCAGTGCGCCGTATCGAAAATCGCCGGGACGCGCCGCTTTTCCGGCAGGGCGAAGCGGTGTTTGGTGATCGTCCACAACGGTTGTTCCAGTTCGCTCAGGATGAAAAAGCACCACTGGTTATACAGCGCGCGTTCCACAGAACCGGCGGGTGGCGTCAGACCGCTGGAGGGGAAGCGGTCGCCAAGATAGGTGCAAATCGCCGCTGATTCGCTCAGGATCAACTCGCCATCGACCAGCGTCGGCACCTTGCCGCCGGGATTAAGCGCCAGGTAATCCGGTTGGCGACCGTCGCCGGCCAACAAGTTGACCGGGTGATATTCGTAAGTCGCGCCGACTTCCTCCAATGCCCAGACCACGCGTTGGGAGCGCGTATTCGGGTAACCATAGACGTGCAACATTTCATTTCTCCGCAAAAGAGCAGGGTGTTTATCACTATAGGCGTCCAGGTTAGGTCACGCCTGGGAAAATCACGATGTGCGGGGTGGACCCGGCGTAATACAGGACAACGCGCTCTGTTTCTCGATGATTGGAAAAATTCCATATTAAACTACTTCATACATCGCGTAACGATCGGAGTGATTGAAGGGATTAATAACTTGATTATAAAAGTGATTTATAGAATTCATAAAAATGTCATAAAAATTGCATGACTGATCAATAATAGAGTCAACATATCCTCGATAAACTACTCAAGCACCAAAGAGGGATTGAGCTAATAAACCTGTTAAAAATAAGGGAAGATAGCTCTTTCGAGCAGAAGCAAATCCCCCTGCTTTACCCTTTAGGAGAGGAATTAACCATGTCTTATCGTACCCTTCGTAATCTTGTTGAAAACCAGAGAGTCCTGACAACCGGTTCCATTAAGACCACCGTCTGTGAGGCGGCTCGTCTGATGCGGGAAACTCAAGTTGGCTCGCTTCTCGTCATGGAGCATGGACGAGTGGTCGGTATTTTCACTGAGCGCGATGCGCTGTTTCGGGTTCTCGCTGATGGCCTTGATCCGGCAAACACACCCATGTCTGCGGTTATGACCCCTGATCCACTAGCTGTTCACCCCGATCAACCTTTCGTGCATGCCCTGCACCTCATGCATGATCACGGCTTCCGCCACGTGCTGGTCGCTGAAAACGGTCGGCCATTGGGCGTGGTTTCCGCACGTGATGCGCTGCCCCGAGAGGCACGCGAGTTCGAGACCACCCTGCATCACCGGGAGCACCTGGAGGCGATCCTGGCCTAGCGGTCATCCTCAGTAAACGGGCTGAATCGTGATGGCCTTGGCGGAACGAAGACCGTTCCGTCAGGGCTAATTGCGTTTTTGAGGGCCACTTCCCCCTCCAGAATCTGGGCCGCCCAGATCACCGGCACATACGCAACTTCGCACAGCCAGAGGATTTCTTCCTGCACCTCGGACAGCGGCTCGAAACCCACCTCCACGGCTAAATCGCCGCACGCTACCATGACTCCCACGTAGAGAATGCAAACTGGCTAACAGAATGCTTCCGGGCACCTCTGGGCGTGCATCATCAATTTCAATTCCCAGGTTCATATTGATACCTCCGAATCAATTTGAGCCGGGTAATCGAACCAATCTGGTCCGCTGCTCATCGCAACTCACTTTGAACTTTTGCTAAAGCTCAGACGACTTTTCTTAGCGTTCACAGGACTTTCGACCAAAATGGTCTTTGCTTTGCAATAAAGTTGCTTCGCAAGCGGTGCAGTAGCGATATCCAACGAGTCAGCAAAAACATAAATCGCCCCCGTTAAGAACACCGCTGCCTCCAACAGCGAATAGCAAGCCATTCATTAACGTCTCTAATGTTTGCGTGAGGACGAAATCAATGAAATTCAAAACTTTCCAGTGGCTCTCGATGAGCTTGGGATTATGGTGGGGTTTGCTGGCCGGGCCAGTCTGGGCAGACGAGTTGCCGCTGCGCATCCTGTTGGCCAACGATCCAGCCGCCGACTACGCTGGCGACCAACCCGCAGTGACGCTCTTTCAAAATCTTGCTGTCGGAGATAACAGCGAAGCAGCGATCAAGAATTGGGTGAAAACCACCTTCGGCGCTGAATTCTCTCATGTGTATGACGCCAAATCTCCCCTTCCCAGCGGCGTGATCAGCCGCTTCAGCATCGCCAAATACGGCGTCTGGAATCGTTTGGAAACCAAAGAAGGCGACGGTCGTTCACTCTATGCTTTGATTAATCTACCCGGCAAAAAGAACTTGTGGGTGATCAATACCCACTTCTCCCCGGAACCTAAACAGCGCCTGGCGCAAGCCAATGATCTCCTCGAACATATTACTGCCGAGACCTCTCAGGATGACTACCTGGTGGTGGGCGGTCAGTTAAATATCACCGATGCCGACGATCCCGCCCTGGAAATCCTCCAGACCGTGCTGCAAATGGAAGGCCCATTGTTGATCAAGCAGGAAGATGGCGATGTCTACAACTGGTTGCTGACCGATGCCGACTTAGCGTCATACCGCTTTGCACAGGCCCAATACGCCCAGAACAAGAGCCGGAAGTTGCAGAAGGCGCTCGATCTCGAAAGAATTCGACGCGAGTTGTATCGGTTGATCAAGGACTACCGGATTGACCTCTCCGGCTATTTTCAACCGCCGCCGCCAGTCACGCTGGATAATGCAGTCACGGTCGAAGGCGCAGTCTCGCCACAGCTTCTACGTAACCACCGCGAGTATCGGTTTACGCCGACGGGGCTGCCGGCTCTGCGCAGTCTGCATATTGAGATGGAAAGCGCTGGTCCTGGCGACGCCGATTTGCAACTGGCCTATTGGTCGAACCAGTACAACCAATGGGTCTTCTACGCCAACCAGGCCACGCCCGGCACCAGCAATGAAAGCGTAACGATCACCAATGGCAGTCTGCTGAACCGCGAGTGGCGGATTCTCGTGGAGTACAGCGGCGGTTCGTCGGCCCCTTATCGATTACGCGCCTTTTCGGTGTACGACCTGCAAGCCTTGCATGGCCTTCTCCATCCTTCCAGGCCAACCGGCATCGCGCCGCCGGGACCGGTCGCCAACGCGCCCCAGCAAAACGTTCAACCGGGCGGCTGGCAATTCTATGCCCTCAATGTACCGGCGAACGCCGCCGACCTGTTGCTGGAAGTAACGCGCACCGGCGCTGGCGAAGCCGATGTGTATATCCAGAAGGATGCGCCGCCCTGGTTTAATAACGCGCTCATCCAGTTGCAGAACAGTAATGTACACACGCTGTCCCTCAACAGCGCCAGCACCCCTCCGTTGAGCGCAGGGACCTGGTACTTTGGAGTACATACTCCTGGCCCCCAGGACGCTGACTTTGATCTGAATACGACGCTATCCTGCTGCGCCGGTCCGCCGCCGGTAATCGGCAGCGATATTCCACTCGCCAATGGCGTACCGCAAACCGGATCGGTCTGGTTTGGGGACTGGCAGTATTACACCCTCACGCTGCCGACGAACGCCACCCACCTGGAAATAACGCTCACCGGTAATGGACCCGGCGACGCCGACCTCTATTATGGCGGCAGCCAGCCGCCT
>JAGRHQ010000080.1 GCA_020444905.1 Candidatus Competibacteraceae bacterium | reverse complement strand
ACGGTTTTCGACGGGAAGCGATGGCTCCAGTATATGGATTAGCGGAGTGCTCGGTTGGGCTGGCGTTGCAACCGCCGAACCGGGGACCGGTCATCGACCGAGTGCAACGTCAAGTCTTCATGGCCAATGGCCGGGCGGAGCTAGCCCCACCTGATGATGAAAACGCCCTGCTCTTTCCCGCCTGTGGTCAGCCGCTTCCCGATCATCAAATCCGCATTGTTGATGAGCAGGGCCGGGAGTTGCCGGATCGGCGGGAGGGTCGCCTGGAGTTCAAGGGACCTTCGGCGACCGCCGGTTATTACCGCAACCCCGAGGCCACCCGTCGGCTGTTCCCGCATGGCGATGACTGGCTGGATTCCGGCGATCGCGGTTATCTGGCCGATGGCGATATTTACCTGACCGGACGAGTCAAGGATTTGATTATTCGCGGCGGACGCAACATTTATCCCTATGAACTGGAGCAGGCGGTAGGCGAAATTCCCAGCATTCGCAAGGGTTGCGTAGCGGTCTTTGCCAGTAGCGATCCGGCGACTGGCAGTGAACGCCTGGTGGTGGTGGCCGAAACCCGCGCGACGCAACCGGAAGCGCGGGAGCGTTTGCGGCAGCACATTCAGAATGTCAGCGTCGATCTATTGGGAATGCCACCGGACGATGTACGGCTGACGCCGCTGCGCACGGTGTTAAAAACCTCCAGCGGCAAGATCCGCCGGGCGGCGATTCGGGAATTGTATGAGCAAGATGCGCTGGGACGCGGTGGCCGGGCGATCTGGGTGCAATTGACGCGGATGACCCTGGTCAGCGCCTGGGCGCGGATGCAGCGTTTGGGACGAAATGTCGGTGAGCGGCTGTTTGCCGGGTATGCCTGGGCCGTGTATGGCGTGTTGGCGCCCTTTACCTGGTTGGGCATCATGATTTTGCCCAAACCAGAATGGCGCTGGGCGCTGGCCCGGATGGCGTCCCGACTATTAGCGCGGGCTACGGGAACGTCGCTGACCGTGCGTGGACTCGAACATCTACCGGCGGGCGCTTGCATTCTCGTGGCGAATCATTCCAGCTTTCTGGATGCTTATGTGTTAATGGCGGCGATTCCACGCCATTTTCATTACGTCGCCAAGCGGGAATTGCTGGATAACCATTGGATCGCCCGACCGCTGCAACGCATCGGCACTCTGTTTGTCGAGCGTTTCGATATGCAGCGCAGCGTGGAGGAGGCGCGCAAGGTGGCTGAGGCCGCTCATGCCGGTCAATCCCTGGGTTTTTTCCCAGAAGGGACATTCAAACGGATGCCCGGTCTGTTATCGTTCCGCATGGGCGCGTTCATGGCGGCGGCGCAGGCGGGCGCTCCAGTAGCGCCGGTGACGATTCGCGGGACGCGCGATATTCTGCGCGCTGGCTCCTGGTTTCCCCGTCGAGGACGCTTGGAGGTCATTGTTGAAGCATCGATTCAACCGACCGGCGATGATTGGTCAGCGGCGGTGCGCTTGCGCGATGCGGTGCGGGCGGTGATTCTGCGCAACTGCGGCGAACCGGATGCGGGGGAATAGGCATGAGGCTTCAGGGTGCAGAGGCCGGATTTTCTGGCCGGCGCAATCCGTTCAGTCCCCTCTTTGGCAAAGGGGGTGAGGGGGATTGTGGCCCCATCGCCTGGGCGAAATCCCCCCCAACCCCCCTTTTTCAAAGGAGGGAGGTAACCCGCTTATCAGAACCCCAACCCCTGCATGAAGTCGGTGAACTCTTGGGAATAGAGGAAACCGGCCATCGCGGTATTGCGCGGCATACCGCCCGCCAACTGCTCCAGCCAGAACGCATAGCCGTCCTCATCCGGTTCGCGCTGGAAGAAGGTCAGGTAGAGGTTGGTGATGAATTGCCGGTCGGTGGTGTTGCGACCCAAGTACTCCTCACTGTTGAAAAAGAAGTTGGCCATCTCCCGGAACACCGGTTTGGCGTCTTCCCCTTGCGCCTGTTTCTCAGCGATCAAACCTTGCCAATAAGCCAGCCCTTCCGCTTCAGGTTCCCGTTCGAGGATCGAGACGTAGTAGTGGGTGATCAGCGTGGTGGCCGCTGGATCGGCGATGACCACGGAATAACTTTCCTGGGTCGGGGCGGGGGCGTCACTGCGGGCCAGGACTTGGACGGTGAACGGGTAGCGCCCCACGCGATTGGGGGTCCCGCTCAAGGTCGCGGTCGCACCATTGCCGGTCAGGACTAATCCGTCCGGTAACGCGCCCGCAGCCAGGCTCCAATCGTAGGCGGAATCCGCTGGACATTGACCTTGATCGCACTGGACCTGGAAGTCGGCGCGGTAGGGTTCGCTGATGGGCAGAACGGCGGGCACCGCGCCGTCAATGGTGTTGAGGGTAATACCGGGGCCGCCCGGATCGAGGATGTTGCCGTCCACCGCAAGATCAGAGTCGCCAATGTCGCCATCGACGATCAGCAGGGTGATGGCGTTGCCTTCGATAATTGCGCCGGGCAGGACGTACCAGTGCGGTTCCGGGTTGTCGCGGGTGCGACCGTATTTCCAGTATTGGGCATTGGGGGGCAGCGGTTCCGGGTACACCGTGGTCAGGGCCAGGACGGTTTGGCCGGGCTCACAACCGGTGACGGTGATTTCCAGCAGGCCGTAGAGCAGGGTGACGCCATTGGGGCCGGTGGTGGGTGCGTCCGGATCACCCACCTTGAGGGTCCGGGTGGTGATGTCGGCGGTGGTGCAGGCTTCCGCGACGCCGTTGAGGGTTTGTTCCGGTTGCTCCGGGTTGGGTTGGGTGAAGGTAAAGTCACGCACCGTGAGCACGGTCTCTTTTGTGGCCTGCTGATTCAGGGCGTCGGTGACGGTCAGCTGGACTGCGGCGATGTTGCGCTCGACCGGGGTCCCGCTCAGCACGCCGCCCGGTGTAAGACTCAAGCCCGTAGGCAACCCGGCGGCAGTGAAGATGTAAGGTGGTTGTCCGCCGAGCGCGGCGAGCGTTTGCGAGTAAGGAACATTGACCAGGGCGTTCGGGAGATGGACGGTGATCAGGGTCAAGCCCGTACTCACCGTCAGCAAATAACGGCGTGAACCGCGTTGTCCGAGGGCGTCGGTCACGGTGACCGTGACTACGAAGGGGCCGCTGGTGGTCGGCGTTCCCCGGAGAATACCCTCGGTGGTGAGGGTCAAGCCGGTTGGCAATCCAGTCGCGGCGTAGGTATAGGGATATTGGCCGCCAATGGCGGTGAGGTAGGTGGCGTAGGGGACTTGGGCGATGGCGTCGGGCAATTCCGGCGTGGTCACCGTGGGCGCGTCAGCGGTGACGGTTGCAGTGAAGCGGGCCACCACCGCACAGTCAGCCGTGATCGGGCTAGTGGTGTAGGTCGTGCCGGTCAGGGTTCCGCCGCAGCCAGCGACAATGGCCGTGTATCCGGTGTCAGGGGTAACAGTCAGGGTAGCCGTGGCGTCAGGATTAACAGTTTGCGTGGCGGGAGTGATGGAACCGTTGATGCCGGTGATAGCGGTCACGGTATAGGCGCTCTTGCTAAAGGTCGCGGTGACGTTCTGCGCGGCGTTCATGGCGATCATGCAGGTCGCCGCCGTCCCGGTGCAGCCGCCGCTCCAGCCGGTAAAGGTGGAACCGCTGGCCGCCGTAGCAGTCAGGGTGACAGTCGCGCCTTCGCTGTAGCTTTCCGTGCAGTCGGTCCCGCAGTTAATGCCGGTGGGATTACTGGTCACCGTACCCGATCCGGCCCCGGCCTTGGCGACGGTCAGAGTATGAGTGGTCGCGCCACTCGCAGTGAAGGTGGCGGTGACATTCTTGGCGGCGTTCATTGTGACCGTGCAGGTGGTCGCCGCGCTAGAGCAAGCGCCGCCCCAGCCGGTGAAGGTGCTGCCAACATTCGGAGTAGCGGTCAGCGTGACCGACGTATTCAGGACAAAGGTCGCGCCACAGCGACTGCCGCAGTCGATACCGGAGGGAGCGCTGGTGACCGCGCCGCTGCCAATGACGGAAATGGACAGGGGAAAGGTGGCCGGTGCCGCGCCGCTGCGCACGGCGCGGACATGCCGAGCGTCGCTCTTCCCATAGTATTCTTCCAGACCACTATTGAAGTTAATCGACCCAGCGTACCGGTTATCAGTATCCAACGTTGTTGCTGTCCAGTAAGGCGCGGATCGCGTCCGATCTTCATCCGGAAGGAATAGCGCCTGATCAATGGTGGGACCATAATTATAGTTCACCAGGGATGCAAGTTCCTCCAAAGTGGGCATCCGCCAATCCGTATAACCACATAGCGCTACTGCCGGATCATTTAATGCTCTGATGTATTCGCTAGTGTTGCAGCGAGAAAGATTGAAACAACTACTTGAGCTACCAAGTGAACCAGCATTACCTCCATTGGCATCGGGTATGGCGTTGTGCCAAGTGTAAGTATTACTGGCATCGCGTAATGTGCCTCGCCCGGCTTTAATTTCCCAAGTCAGATTGCCGATGGTCACGCATTTGTCCTCAGGTGCCTGAGGACCACGGACCAAACGGACATGGCGCCGATCTGACTTCCCATGGTATTCTTCCAGGCCACTATTGAAGTTGATCGACCAAGCATAGCGGTTGTCATTAACCAGCGTTATTGACGTCCAGTAAGGCGCGGACCGTGTCCGATCTTCATTGAAGGGAAATTGCGTCTGATCGATCGTGGGACCATAGTTATAGTTCACCAAAGATCGCAATTCTCTCCACGTAGGCAAGCGCCAATCATCGTAGCCACACACTTTCTTGGCATTCACTGCCTGAATATAATCGTGGGTATCGCAATGATTTAAACTCAGGCACCCGGATAAATCTCCTTGCGTACCAGCATTGCCATGATTCACCAGGATGGGGTCACCCAAAACGTACCATGAGTACGAATCCTCGAAACTTCTCAAGGTCCCACGCCCGGATTTAATTTCCCAAGTCAGGTTATCGATGGTCACGCATTGGTCAGACGATTGAGGACCACGGACTAAACGGACATAGCGCCGATCTGACTTCCCATGGTATTCTTCCAGGCCACTATTGAAGTTGATCGACCAAGCATAGCGGTTGTCATTAACCAGTGTTGTCGCCGTCCAGTAAGGCGCGGCCTGCGTCTCGGGAAATAAAGCAGGGTCAATCGTGGGCGAAGAACCGGCCGTCACCAAGGACGTTAAATCTTCCCAACCAGGCAAGCGCCAATCATTATGGCCACACAGGTTTTGCGCATTAACCGCCTGCACATAGCTCTGGGTATCGCAGGCAATCCCGCCTCCGCATTGTCCGCCATTGGGGGTACCAGCATTGCCACGATTACTGAGAACGCCACTGGAGTCATACCAGGTATAGGTGTGATCCTTATCCCGCAAGCCGTCATCGTCGGTTTTCACTTCCCAGGTCAGGTTGCCAATCTGAACGCAATCGGCGGCTAACACTGGATTGAGGAATGTGGCCCAACCGACGCCAGCCAGAATCAGAAACAGGCTCACTGCCCCGGCGTACCAGCCCCGTGAGGCCCAACGCCGCCAAATATGATGAATACTCATGAAACATTATCCTTGATGGGTGAATAAACTACGGTTCACTTTGTAATGATAGCGACAAAAGGAACCAGTTGAGAACACGAAACATGATCTATGTGGGAGAAAGGACAACGTAAAAAAATAGAAATGTGACAGTTTCTCTCGTAGATGAGCGGTATACTCTTTAATAATCCACGGCGCTTCGTTTGCAACTCGCAAAGAGCTTCTCAGGGCATCGCTTCATTCGGATCAATGCCCGCCTGTTTCAGTAGCGCCAACAGCCGCTCCTTCTCCGCCCGCTCCTGTTCGGCGCGTTGTTGTTCCTGATCCGCCCGTTGTTGTTCCTGATCCGCCCGTTGTTGTTCCTGATCCGCCCGTTGTTTTGCCTGTTCGGCCTGTTCCCGCACCTGTTCCAATTCCCGTTCAATATCCTGCAACTCTTCCAGGACCTCGTCTTCCAGATCCATTGCATCGGCAATTTTCGGCTCGGCCACCGCCCGCTGGAGTCGCCGCAAAATCGGTCGATACCGTTCCGGCATTTCCGCTTCGTCAATCGTCAGCAAGTGCCGGTCGCCATGCACCCGGCTTTGGTCAAAAACTTGCAATATTTCTTCTACTTCGGTTCGCCGTCGCCCCCGCAGTTTTGGAATCTGGATCACATAACTGTCATGGGTCAGGCTTTCAATGAACGCCTCCTTTTGGGCTAAGGGGGTTCCGGTCGCCACATCGGTGACGTCCCGCCGCACCCGGATCACTGGCGCATCGGTGTGTTCCAGCGCGTGGCCCAGAAAATAGATGGTCAGCAGCGGCAAGCCTTGTCGCACCCGTTTGGCCTTCGCCTGACCGGTGTGCAATTCCACCTCCTGGGCGTTGTCCGGGTCGCGGTATTGCGCGCCCAGATAGCGCCGAAAGCGCATGATATCGGTTGGGTATTTGGCTTTTTGCAGTTCGATCAGCACTTGCCGTTCTTCGCCCGCCGCATTGCGCACCCGTGCGGCAAAGTCCATCCGGTACACCGTCAGGATGCGTTCGCCTGGACGGTCGATTTCGCTGGTGCGTTCCTGCGGGCGAAATTCCAGACTGACGATTTCTTCCTGCAGGATGCCGCCAATTAGCAATTTCGCCAGGACATTGTCTTCCAGCAGGTACTTGAACACGGTGTCATACAGGGGGTTGGCAATGTACATGGGGATAGTTCCTCAGACCTGGGGCAGCGGCGGACCCCATGAAGCATAACGCAAAAAAATGGCTCTGGAGCAAACATTACCGAGGATCAACGGTATACTTGAACGATCTACCAATCGCCTTTGAAGGCGGACGCACACTCGATCGTCTGCATGAAGATCCGCCATCAGCGTATCGATGCCTTCAAAGCGGCTTGCCTGCTAATTAATTCCTCTCCCACAGAGAGATTTACAGAAGAAAAAACAGCGCATCATCAACGCAGGAAACGTATCATGATCTATCAACACCGTTATCTGGACGGCAGTCCGCTTGATCTGCCCATCGGCAAGGTTGTATGTATTGGCCGAAACTATCTTGACCATATTCGCGAATTGGATAACCCAGTTCCCGAAACGCCTATCCTGTTCATGAAACCGGCTACCGCTCTGGCCGCCCTGGACCAACCCATTCAGTTACCTGTGGGACGCGGTGAATGTCATCACGAGGTCGAGTTGGCGGTGCTGGTCGGGCAACTGTTGCAAAACGCTGAGGCTGAAACCGCATGTCAGGCGGTCGCAGGCTATGGCGTTGGTCTGGATTTGACCCTACGCGATTTGCAAAACACACTGAAGAAAAAGGGTCATCCCTGGGAAACCGCCAAGGCATTTGACGGCTCCTGTCCGTTGTCGCCGTTTCTGAAACCGGAGGCGTTTCCTCACCCCCAGGCGATTGATTTAAGCCTCAGTGTCAACGGCGACGTTCGTCAGAAAGGGAATACCCAACAGATGATGGTCGGTATTTTTGAACTGATGGCCTACATGTCCACGCACTTTAGCCTGCAACCCGGCGATGTGGTGCTAACCGGAACCCCGGCGGGAGTCGGGCCTCTCGCCCCCGGCGATGTCCTGATTCTGAATTTGGCCGGATACGAATTTTCCGCACGAGTGGCCTGAACGGCATGAATGTCCTGATTATCTACGCGCATCCCAATCAGCGCAGCTTCAACCGGGCTATTTTGGAAACGGTCGACGCCACTTTGCGCGAACAGGGGCACGCCACCCGAATTCATGACCTTTATCAAATGCAATTTCGCTGTGTCCTGGATAGCGAAG
The DNA here is from genome assembly GCA_020444905.1 of Candidatus Competibacteraceae bacterium. Taxonomy (GTDB): domain Bacteria; phylum Pseudomonadota; class Gammaproteobacteria; order Competibacterales; family Competibacteraceae; genus UBA2383. Next base: position 7,542 of record JAGRHQ010000080.1, on the reverse strand, counting down.
ATTTATTGCGCAACTGGCGCGGCAACCTGGCGGACGATGTGCAACGCGAACAGGCGGCGGTTCGCTGGGCGCAGGGACTGGTATTGATCTATCCAATCTGGTGGTTTGGCCCACCAGCGATTCTGAAAGGCTGGATCGACCGGGTTTTTACCCGAAAATTCGCCTTTGACATCGACGCCCACGGTATGCGCGGCTTGCTGACGCACGAACGGGCGCTGATTCTCAACACTCTAGGCGGAGATGAAGCGACTTACCAACGAGAGCACTGGCATGAATTACTGGTGCGCCCTATCGCCGAGGGCGTACTCGGCGCTTGCGGCGTTCGTAATATCGTTCACCAAGCCTTCTATGAGGTGCCCTCGATCTCCCATGCCGAGCGGCTGGCGATGCTGGATCAGGTTGGCGCCCTGGCGACCGCGTTCTGACTGCCCTTCCAAAAACCATGCAGTGCTTGGCATAATGCCCGCTATTATTCGCCCGTCGTCGCGGCGGGTTTAAAACAACCCATACTGCCATCCACTAGGCCAAGGGAGCATAACAACAATGCGCGTTCTGCTGACCACGAATGAATATCCGCCCTATGTTTATGGCGGCGCCGGCGTTCACGTCGAGTACCTGTCCCGCGAACTGGCGAAGCTCACCCCGGTCGAGGTGCGCAGTTTCCACGACCAGACGCTTGATGACGGCCAATTGCATGTGCGCGGCATTAAAATGGACACTACCCATTTTGCCGGTTGTCCACAGTCCTTTGTTTCACCACTCAAGGCGCTGAGCACCTGTCTGGCTTTCGTAGGCCAAGGCATTGGCGACGACCTGGAAGGCGGCAACGCCGAAATTATCCACTGTCATACCTGGTATGCGCACTTCAGCGGCATCCTCGCCAAAATTCTTTACAACATCCCAATGGTGATCACGGTCCACTCGCTGGAGCCGCTGCGTCCCTGGAAGCGTGACCAGCTCGGGCATGGCTATGATTTGTCGCGCTGGATCGAGAAAAGCGCCCTGGAGACCGCCGACGCTATCATCGCCGTCTCGCGTAGCACCCGTGAGGATATTCTGCGATTGTTCGATGTCGATCCGACCCGGGTGGTGGTGATTCCTAACGGGATCGATACCGAAGAATACCAGCCGGTTCACGCGCCAGAAATATTGAGCAAACACGGCATCGATCCTGACCGTCCTTTTGTGCTGTTCGTTGGACGCATCACCCGGCAGAAAGGATTGTACTATCTGTTACAGGCCATCCCTCATATTGATCCGAAATTGCAAGTTGTGCTGTGCGCTGGCGATGCCGATACTCTGGCCATGCAACGTGAAATTGAAGAGATTGTCCGCGAACTGCAAAGCCACCGTTCCGGCATCGTCTGGATTCCCGAGATGTTGCCGCGCAAGGAAACGATCGCGCTTTACTCGCACGCCACCATCTTCTGTTGCCCCTCGATCTACGAACCGTTTGGCATCATCAACCTGGAAGCCATGGCCTGTGGCACCCCGGTGGTTGGCAGCGCCGTAGGCGGTATTTGCGAAGTCGTCGTGGAAGGTGAAACCGGTCTGCTGGTCGACCCGCATCTGTCCTCGGAGTCGCCGCATGACCCGATTTCGCCCGCTCGTTTCGAGCGCGGTTTGGCTGAAGCCATCAATCGGATTGCCAACGATCCGGAATTGTGCCGGCAAATGGCTGAAGCGGGCCGCGAACGAGTCGAGCGGCATTACAGTTGGCGCAGTATTGCCCAGCAGACCTATGACCTCTATCGTCGTTTACGTTCTCAACGCAATGGGAACAGTGATTAAAATTTCGGTCTTACTCTCATCGCTCCAACCAAAATTCGACTATTGAAGGAGGCACTGCGATGACGGATACGATCCGGGTTGTGGAAAGCTCGTTGATAACGCCGAAAGTTCGGATTATCGCCACCGACCGGCCCTGGGAATGGCTGGGCGCCGGCTGGAAAGATCTGTGGCAAGCGCCGGCGGCGAGCATTCCCTATGGACTGATTTTTATGATCATGGGGTACGTGCTGGTTTATTTGGTCGAGGCGCAATTTCATTACGCATTGGCCTTGACCACCGGTTTTCTTCTCGCGGGTCCGTTCCTGGCGATGGGCCTGTATGACATCAGCCGCCGGTTGCAGATGGGCGAACCGGCGACTTTGGGACATGCGCTCACCGCCTGGCGGCATAATACGATGCCGATTTTGCTGTTCGGCATCGCGATCGGTTTGCTGATGATTGTCTGGGCGCGTCTGTCCGCGGTGCTTTTCGGGTTGATCATCACCGGCCAGAACATGACCCTGAGTAGCGCGGTCTCCCAAATATTCTTTTCAGGGAGCGGCCTGACTTTTCTACTGGTCTTCATTGGCGTAGGCGCCGTCATCGCCGCCGTAGTTTTCGCCATTAGTGTGGTCGCCATTCCGATGATGCTGGATCGCAAGGTCGACTTTATTACCGCGGTGCTGACCAGTCTTACCGCTGTCCGCGCCAATCCGGGGCCGATGGCACTGTGGGCGGCGCTGATCGTGGTCTTTACGGGGATTGGCCTGATCTCCTTCTACATCGGTCTGGTGATTGCCCTCCCGCTGATTGGCCACGCGACCTGGCATGCGTACCAGGAACTGGTTGACGATAGCTCGATCGAGCAGCAACCGGCCTAAACTCTCTTTGCCCACCGTCAAAACTGACCGGATGCAGGGCGCGGTTATGGCTGATGCCTGACCCGCCCTACGCCCTAAACTGGACGGTCAGGCAACAGGTGAAATCCAGCTTGCCTGAAGTGTTTATCGAATGCCAATGCCGTGTCGATGCTCAGTTTGCGCATGATGGCAAACGAAATGCGGTCGGTGAGTAAATATCGTTTATCTTGATGTTGTTGAAAAATTTTCCAGCCTTCATGGAAGAGCGTCTCATCGACCTGAATCAGTTTCATGATGCGCCTGATCTCCTTTTCGTAATACCCGTGAGTGCATTTGATTTGAAGTTTTTCAGAATCGCCTGCGTCTCCGTAGCCGGGATGCGCGGCCCCAGGCTCGTGACCAGTTTGGCTGACGCCGCCGCCGCCAAATCCCCTGTGCGCTGATGTTCCCAACCCTGAGTCAACCCATACAGAAAAGCCCCGGCAAACATATCGCCCGCACCGACGGTATCCACCGCCTCCACCTTGACGGGATCAATATCAATCAACCTCGCGCCATCCCAAATTAGCGCGCCTTGAGGACCGCGGGTGATCACGAACTCCTTGCTCAAGGTTCTCAAGTAATCCACTACGCTGTCCAGCTCATCGGTCCCCGCCATGCCTTTAGCTTCCTCCTCATTGGCGAACAGCAGATCAACCCCAGAACCGATCATGTCCAGCAATCCCGATTTGAAGAATTTGACCATGTTTGGATCGGACAGCGAGATTGCCGTCTTGACACCAGCCGCTTCAGCAATGCGCTTGGCCTCGATGGAAGCGCGGCGGGCGTTTTCTGAAGTGACCAGATAGCCTTCGGTGTAGAAGTAATCGGAGTCGCACAGGGCATCTTCGACCAGTTCCTTGCTGGACAATTCGCCGCTAATGCCCAGGAAAGTGCAGAGAGTGCGATCGCTGTCGGGGGTCACCAACACCACGCAACGACCGGTATGTCCTTGCTCCTTCTCCGTGTGATGGTTGGTGTCCACGCCGCCATTGAGCAAGTCCTTCATGTAAAAATGCCCGAGTTCATCCTCCGCGACCTTGCAGGAGTAGAAGGCGGCTCCGCCAAACTGACTGACAGCAATAATCGAGTTAGCCGCCGATCCACCGGAGCCGCGCTGATGGCGCCGTTCGGCCAAGTGATTCATGATCTTCAATTGGTGCTCCTCACTGACCAGGGTCATCACTCCCTTGTCGATGCCCAGTGCTTCCAAATCGGAAACCTCTACTTCGTATTCCATGTCCACCAAGGCATTACCGATGCCGTAAACGTGATACTTCGCCATTCATATCTCCTGTTCGAGTCATCATAAAGGGGGATTTGCTACCTATATCTTGCGCCCTTGGGCGGCAGCATTGCCGGTATAGTGCGTTGGAGTAAGATTCAGCAGATGTTGCTTCGCTTCTTCGGGAATCGCCAGATCGGCGATGAACTTGCGCAACGTCTCCCGCTCCACCCGCTGGCCGCGCGTCAGCGCTTTAAGTTTTTCATAGGGCTGGTCGATGCCATAACGGCGCATTACCGTTTGAATGGGTTCGGCCAGCACTTCCCAATTCGCATCCAGATCTGCCTCCAGCATCGCCGTGTCGACTTCCAGTTTGCCCAGACCCTTCAACGTGGACTGATACGCCACCAGCGTATGCGCCAGCCCGACGCCCAGCGTCCGCAACACGGTTGAATCGGTCAAATCCCGCTGCCAGCGCGACACCGGCAATTTGTTCGCCAGATGATCCAGCAATGCATTCGCGACGCCCAGATTGCCCTCGGCGTTCTCGAAATCGATGGGATTCACCTTGTGCGGCATGGTTGAGGAGCCGATTTCGCCAGCGATCGTTCTCTGCCGAAAATAGCCGATGGCGATATAGCTCCACAGGTCGCGGCAAAAATCCAGCAACACCGTATTGGCGCGCATCACGATATGGAAAAACTCCGCCATGTAATCATGCGGCTCGATCTGTGTGGTGTAAGGATTCCAGTCCAGCTCCAGGTCGTCGGCGACAAAGCAGCGGGCGAAATCTTCCCAGTCGATCTCCGGGTAAGCGGCCAGGTGGGCGTTATAGTTGCCGACCGCGCCATTGATCTTGCCAAGTAGAGGCGTCGCCGCCAGGTGCGTCCGCTGCCGTTTCAACCGATAAGCGACATTGGCCATTTCCTTGCCCAGCGTGGTTGGCGAAGCCGGTTGCCCGTGGGTGCGCGCCAGCATCGGTTGATCGGCATATTGACGCGCCAACCGGGCGATGGCGCCGATGAGTTCATCCAGTCCCGGCAACAGCGCCTGGGTGCGCGCTTCACGCAACATCAGGGCATAGGCCAGATTGTTGATGTCCTCGGAGGTGCAGGCAAAGTGAATAAACTCGCTGACCGCTTCCAGTTCGGCATTCCCGGCGATCCGCTCCTTGAGCCAGTACTCCACGGCCTTAACATCATGATTGGTCGTGCGCTCGATGTTCTTGATGCGCTGGGCGTCCGGCAAGGCGAAGTTTTCCACCAGTCCGTCGAGCAAGCGCAGCGCGGATATGCTGAGCGGCGGGACTTCGGGAATGCCGGGGTAACGGGCCAAAGCTTGCAGCCAGCGCACTTCAACCTGCACCCGGTGGCGGATCAGGCCATATTCGCTGAAAATCGGGCGCAGGTCGGCAGTTTTGTCGGCATAGCGGCCGTCAATGGGGGAAATCGCGGTTAAAGTGGTCAGTTCCATCAGAATCCTTTGTAATATATTTATTCATAGAATAAATGCGTTATCATGCCGCCTTGGCGATTTGCGCGACACTCGCGCCGTCCATCACAATCGGTAAAAATCCGGCAGCTTTGGCGTCCAACAAAGTCATTTCACCAACTCCCTGCGCTGTATAACCAATATTGACATTCCAACCATGTGATACATCACGAACAATAGGATCATCGTTAAACTTGATGAACAAAATATCATCCTCTTCGTAATAGATAATTTGCATTATTCATCCTCCAACCGCCAATTGATATTATAATTAAATCTTTGACAAGTCAGGGGGTTCATTTGTCATGTCCTCGGCAGGTCGCCCGGTACATCACCGTGCCCAAAATAATGGTCCCGCCGAGCAAGGCCCAGGCGCCGGGCTTCTCACCCAACAAGAGAAAGACCCAGACCGGATTCAGCACCGGCTCGATCATGGGAATCAAAATGCCCTCGACCGCACGGACATGGCGCAAGGCCAGCGCGAACAGAATATAGGGCAAACCCAGTTGCACCACCCCGAGCAGCAGCAAACCGATCCAACTCGACAAATCCGGCATGGACTGAAACATAAAGGGTAGACCAATCGCCACGGCGATCAGATTGCCCAACAACAGCGAGGACAGCGCAGAACCATCCTTCTGCCGGCGCATGAACAGCGCCATCCAGCCGAAACAGAATCCATCGATCAGGGCGATAATGTTGCCCCAGTACCCGGTCAGAGTCAGCTCGTCCAGGAAAAACAGCACCATGCCGCCCATCATGACCAACAGGATCAGCCAGTCGCGGCCATGCGTCCGTTCCCCGAGAAACCAGGGGCTGAACAAAGTCACGTAAATCGGCGCTGTATATTGCAACAGAATCGCATTCGCCGCCGTGGTCATTTTGTTAGCGACGACAAACAGTACGACCGTACCCGCGTAGGCCAGCGCCCCGCCGATCTGATTGAACGACCTGTCGATATGCAGTTCGCGGCGAAACACGATCCAGATCAGGGCCGCGCCGATCAGACTGCGCATCCCGGCGATAGCGACCGGATTCCAGTCGATCCATTTGATCAATAACCCGCCCAGGCTCCAGAACAGCGCGGCCCCAAGCAACATCAGCACCGCACGGCGATGAATGGCCACCGGTTCCGGGGGCGTCGTTTCGGGCAACGCTACTGCAGTAAGTTCTTCATCGGGAATAACGGGGGGAGCGGCAACCGGCGGCGGTTCAACCGCGAGAATTTCATCGGCCAATGAAGGCGTGACGGCGCTGTCACCGGTAGAAGGCAACGAGGGTTCGTGCAAAGGTTTATTCCCCCGCTGTCTGACCGCCCAAATACGCCTCGCGCACCTGGGGATTGGCCAGCAGAGCCTCGGCGCGGTCCTCCAGCGCGATGCGCCCGACTTCCATGACATAGCCGCGATGCGCCAGTTTCAGGGCGGCGCGGGCGTTCTGCTCGACCAGGACAATGGTCACGCCCGCCTCGTTGATTTCCCACAGCGTCTGGAAAATCGCCTTGACCAGCAGCGGCGCCAGTCCCAGGCTCGGCTCATCAAGCAACAGGATGCGCGGCTGCGCCATCAACGCCCGGCCAATGGCCAGCATTTGTTGCTCACCGCCGCTCAGCGTACCGGCCAGTTGTTCGCGACGGTTCGCCAGCACCGGGAACAGTTCGTGAATCCAGCGCCGGTTTTTGGCGATGCGCGCTGGGTCGGTCTGGGTGAATGCGCCCAGGTTCAGGTTTTCCTCTACGGTTAATGTACTGAAGATGCGACGACCTTCCGGGGCCTGAGCGATGCCGAGCGCGACTAATTGATGAGCGGGCGTTTTGTGAATCGGACGGCCCTCGAAACGAATTTCCCCCGCTGATGGGCGCAAAAGGCCGCTGATCACGCTCAGGGTGGTGGTTTTGCCCGCGCCATTCGCGCCCAGAAGAGTAACGATTTCACCCTGACGAACAGATAGATTAACGCCATGTAGCGCCTCGACGTTGCCGTAGCGAACATGCAAGTTTTCGACCTCAAGGAGCATTTTTAGAATTATCCTTTTTTATGTACCAAAAAAATTCGGCTTCTAAAGAGAAAGCATAGTCCACGCCTATTTACTGCAAAATGCGACATAGATACAACTGGAACAATGGGATAGGACTCTTGATATTCAGCAAAAAGCAAG
>JAGRHQ010000007.1 GCA_020444905.1 Candidatus Competibacteraceae bacterium | reverse complement strand
CAAACGCTTGCAAACCACTTTGGGAACTGACGCGATCACCGCGCGATTCAGCGATGCGGTCTTCACAGTCCTGCTCGGGTTTACGGGTCAGGAGGCGCTGCCGGCAACGGCTCAAGCCGTGCAAACCGCATTGGAAACCGACCCCTACCGGTTAAACAATGGGGATTTTGAGTTGCGCGCCAGCATTGGCATTAGCATTGCTGGTCCCGCCTTGCGCGAGGCGGCAGTGCTGATTCAGCAGGCGGATCTGGCCTGCGGCATGGCCCGGGAGGGTAAGGACACTCGAATTCATGTGCATCATGGCCGTAGTGTCGAACAGGACACGACCAGCCCACAACAACGCCGGCTGCTGGATGAAATTCGCGAGTCCGTGCAGCAACAGCGGATGAACCTGTTATTCCAGCCGATTGTCAGCCTGCGCGGCGATACCACCGAACGCTATGAAGTGTTGCTGCGGATGCGTAATCATGAGGGCTGGGAAATTCTGCCAGAAACAGTATTCAGCCTGGTCAAGCGCCACCGGATTGGCATGGTGCTCGATCGCTGGGTGATTGCGCATTCGATTCGGGTCTTGCGCCAGCGGCAGAAGCGCGGTCAGTCGGTGGTTTTGTTCATCAATATTTCCCCGACTATTTTGCAGGATGAGGAGTTTCTGCACTGGTTGCAGGGGGGGTTGCAAAAAACCGGGGTTCCGGCAGCCAGTCTGGTGTTTGAAATGACCGAAACCACGGCTGAGGTGTACAAGCCTGTTCTACAACCGTTCCTGCTTGAACTCAAAAAACTGGGTTGTGGCGTTTCCCTGGATCATTTTAGCGGTCATGAACACTCCCAAGCGCTTGCGCAGACCTTGCAGGCTGACTACATCAAGCTGGACGCGCGGTTTACCGATGACCTTCTGAATAACAAGACTCGTCAAGAGGAACTCACCCAGTTAGCACGCACTATGGGCGCCTTGGGCATGACGACCATTGTAACCGGCATCGAGGATGCGATGGCCCTGCCAGTGCTCTGGTCGTCCGGCATCGACTACGTCCAGGGTTTTTTCCTGCAGAGACCCCATACCGACATGAGCTATGACTTCGATCAGACGGTGTTGTAAGGGATGCGGGTTGATGCATTGACCGGATGGCTGGACGCCGCGCGGCACGTATGTTCCCCAAATTGGGATGAGCGTCCAGCAGGTTGTCGCATCGACTTAATTGTGGTGCATGGCATCAGCCTGCCGCCTGGGGAATTTGGCGGTTCCTGGATTGATGCGTTGTTTACCAATACGCTTGATCCAGTAGCTCATCCCTATTTCGCCGCCATTGCCGGCTTACGGGTTTCGGCGCATCTGTTGATTCGCCGTGATGGTCAATTAACGCAATATGTATCTTGCCATCATCGGGCCTGGCATGCCGGCGAATCGATTTACGCGGGCCGCCGCCGTTGCAACGACTTCAGTATTGGCGTTGAACTGGAAGGCGCTGACACTATTCCCTATGATGACCGCCAATATCCAGCGCTGGCCACCGTCATTCGCGCGTTGCGGGAAGCTTATCCTGCTATCCTGCCGAACCGGTTGGCAGGTCATGCCGACATCGCGCCAGGCCGCAAGACCGATCCCGGTCCGGCGTTCGACTGGCGACGGTTGCGCCGGCTGCTGGGGGAACAGACCGATTAGATGAAGCAACCGGGATCGACGGGATCGTTATCGACCGCTTTCTCATGATCGACAGTGGGTTGCAATGCGCGAACAGGTTCCAGGGGCGGTTCGTTCCTGCCTAACAGATTTGATGTTTGCTCTACCCAGGCGGCGATCAACTCGGTTGCGGATCGCTCTTCGCACAGATGACATCCCTGGCCGGCCCACAAGGCCATAAAGTCCGTCAGGCCCCGTTCAGCAGCGGCTTGCCGCAAATCCTGGGTTAGAAAGAGTTGCAGCGGAAACCCAGGTAAATCAGCCTCACAGGTGTGCAGCTCGTTGACCAGGCGGTTGCGAAGCACCCGGCCATGGCGACCAGTAAAGACTCGGCTGAGTGTGGTAGCGATTTCGCTGCCTTGACTCAACAGCGCCTTATAGGCGGGATGAGCGCCGCTTTCCGGACAGGCCAGAAAAGCCGTGCCCATTTGTACTCCGGCTGCGCCCAGCATCCATGCAGCGGCGATGCCGCGTCCATCCATAATGCCGCCCGCCGCGATAATCGGTGTTGAAACATGCTTGGCCAACAGCGGCGTCAATGTCAAAGTACCCACCAGACCCTGTTCGGGGTGGCCAATGAAAGTGCTGCGATGTCCGCCAGCCTCAGCGCCCTGGGCGATGATGAAATCGACGCCGCTTTCTTCCAGGACAATCGCTTCCAACAGGTGAGTGGCAGCGCCTAACAGGATGATTCCGGCTTCCCGCAGCAGGTTCAAATACTGAGCGTCAGGTATGCCGAAGGTGAAGTTCAGCACAGGTATCCGGGTTTCCAGAATCACGTCGAGTTGCTCATCGAGCCCCGGCAATTCTGGCAAAGGAGGCAATTCGGCTGATAAACCCAATTCAGCGCGATAGGGCGCCAGTAACTCACCGGCGCGGGCGATGCGTTCGGCATCCATTTTAGCCGGATGTCCCGCCGACAGATTGACTGCAAACGGTTGATCCGTCAGGCTGCGCACCTCGGAAATGGCCTGAAGCAGGGCGTCGGGCCACAGGTAGCCGCCCGCCAGGCAGCCTAATCCTCCGGCGTTAGAAACTGCTGCAACCAGATGAGGGGCGCCAGGGCCGCCAGCCATGGGCGCCTGGATAATGGGATAGCGAATGTGAAGTCGCTCGGTAAGGGGAGTATTAGGCCAGTTCATAGGGATTCGGTCGGGGTTGTCGGAACCTTGATATGCAACATGGTCATGATCCAGAATAACAAAGCTGGGACGAAATGGAGGAACACTCGGTTAATGCTGGTGTACTGCCGCGCCCAATGATGAGCGTCCGTAAGAAAGAATAGAATAAATAACACCAGTAGCCCGGCAATAACCAGCATCGCTCCCGCCATGCGCCACGGCTCCGCGAAGATGCCTGGAAGACTCATCAGCAAGGTGGCCAGCAACAGATAGCCGAATAAATGCCAGTTGCCGAGCAACAGCAGGTTACGAATGACGGGCCCCCAGACATCGTGGTAATGCAACTCGAACCGGCCCACCAGCGGCAATCGGATGGTATCCGGGGTCAACCGGATTTTGCCCAGGCCGGCAATGTTAAAAGTAAACCCGCCCGCCGCCCACCAGCCTACCAGCAACAGGATGAATCCACCGATCAGCCACGGCCAGTAGCGACGCGGCGTCCATACCCAGACCGCCGCTGGCAGTAATAGCAACGCCCAGACCAGACCTTCATGCTTGATCCAGGGACAGGCCAAGGCTAACAGCAACGCCAATATGCCTTGCCACGGATCGCGGGTCCGCGCCCATTGCAAGAACGCGCAAGCCGCCAATCCGAAGGTTGCCGCCAGCCACAAATCGGCATAACCGGCCAGGGCGACATGCGTGTCCAGTATCGGTAGCGACAGCAAGAGCCAGACGAAAATCAGCGCAACCAGTGGCGACACGCCCCAGAGTCGCGCCTGACCGTAAAATCCGCAACCGAGCGCGACAGCAATTCCCAACCAGGGTAGCAGGGCAACCGTTTCATTCCATGCGCCAAACGCCAGCGTTGGCCACAACGCCAGCAACGACACGGTTTCAGGATAATTCCAGGCTGCAAGGGTATAGGCCGAACCGTGAGCGCTCGTAAGCCAGGTTTGCGGATCGACGAACGGAACCCATTGCTGCAACTCCGACCAGACTTTGGCGCGCACCATCCAGGTCGTCCAGGCGTCCCAGGGATACAGGGGGCGCCACTCGATTTCCTGCGCCAATCCAAAGCACCGCCAACCCAGCCAGCCCAGCAGCAAAATGAACAGGAGGGTTTGCCAGGTTTCATCAGGCGCTTGCGCCTTTTGTGGAGGAAGGTCAGGATGAGCGGATAGGATGCGCCGCCACGCCAACCCGCTCCCCGCCAGCGCCAGCAGTCCTAAAACGATCAAGGGACCGGCAAAGTCCATCGGTAAACCTGCGACAGCCTGCGCACGCAGCAGCAACACGGTCGCCAATCCGCCCAACAAATAACCATAACCCAGCGCCAGTGGCCAAACACCCGGTTGCGCATCCCGCCAAAGCGCCCGCACCCATAACGTCCCAGCCAACCACGGGATAATCAGCACTAATCCCACCCGGAACCCTTCCATCGGCTATGAGTTCCCTGTTACCCGGAATAGCGCCCCCAGAGGCGCCTCATACAACCTTTCCACGGCCAATTGTCCATCCTCCCATTCCAACTTCGCTGGAGCCGGATTAAATCGCACTTCAGGCAACGGGGACAGAATCAGCACATAATCACCTTCATGCGCGGCGGTCGGCGGTCGCAAAAAACCCATGTAGTTGTTGTGAGGCAGGAGATGATAGTGAGCGCGCCCGGCCAGAAACCCGCTAGGATCGGCGCTGACAATAAACAATCGCACCGGGTGCTTCGGCAGACGTTGCCTGATGTCCAGCAGAAACCTGTACAGCTTGCCATCCAGATCCGCGAGTCGCCGGCTGGTTGCATCCTTACCCGCAAAGCGTTCCACCGTATGCTCCAGACGCCCGCTCAGCTCCCACTGCCAACGCAGATCGAGCAACAACCAACCCAGCAGAAACAGCGCTACGAACGGCGTGGGTCGTAACCGCTGACCTGCCGCAAGCACCCATCCCCCATAAAGCAGTCCGCTCAGACTCATCCAGATTGCGATCAACAAAACCGGCGATCCCAAGGGTCTTGCGGTAGCGCCGGAGGCAAAATTGATTGAACGCTGACTCCAATCCTCTCGCGCTGTCCACTCCCGCCATAACTGCTCCAGCCATTCTCCGGCAGTTAATGCCGCCGGGCGCAATTCAAGCTGGCGCACGATAAGAGGCGATGCCAACGGACCGGGAATAAAGAGACCCAGGGTCATGATCGTTCCCTGCCAATCCGGTTCGGTTCGCAAATCGATAGGATCAGAAGAAACTTTCGTTGCCTGTTTGGCCTGGCCCACTTTCCCGTCGTTCGTTCGCCAAATCGGATACAGCGGATGCCGATCATCAAGACCCGTGATCTTCCAAAGCAGATTCCCATATAAACCGGCGCTGATCCATCGAGGCGGGGTCCATAATATCACTCCGCGCGCATCCGCCGCCTGGATCGTGAAAGCGCCTGGATCATCGGGCAGAGCTGTGGCCTGACCACGCGCCACTTGTAAATCAGCGCCATTCCAGCGTAATGGAATATTGGCTTCGCTATAGCCGCCGGTTTGGTAATACAGCACCACCGCCAGCAAGGTCAGCGCCGCGCCGACAAACAATGCGGCCAACCATGGCAGAAATTCCATTGGACGCTTGGTTGGATCAGTCTGCATTATTCTGACTTCCCCTTAATAGCTCAGGCAGCGCGCGTTCCAAATCCCAGACCGGTTGATAGCCTAATTCAGCGATAATCCGGCGGGAATCATAGCAGGCCCAGCCCAACAGCTTGTCCAACATGGCCTGAGCCTTGGGATCGCGGCGACCGGCCAGCCTGCGAACGCCATCAGCCATTTGCGCCAAGCCGCGCAGCACATTGGCGGGAACAGTCCAACCGGGCATCGGTCGCCCTAACGCCTGGCGAATCAGCCGATACAACTTCCGTCCTGAATACGTCCGGCCATCGGTCACGAAATAGGTCTGACCGGCTGCGGCAGGATGCCGGGCGGCGAGCAGCAGGGCCTGCACGACATCCTCGACATGCACCAGCGAACGACGGTTACCGGTTTCCGGCAGGGGCGGCAACCAGTTCTGTTGCACCGCTTTGACTAATCGCAACAAATTCGCCTTCATCCCTGGGCCATAGACCAGCGCTGGCCGCAGATTGACCGTATGCATTGCCGACTCGCGCCCGATCGCCAGCACGCGTTCCTCGGCGGCCCGTTTCGCCTGACCATAAGGCGTCTTTGGCGGCGCAGTCCAGCGTTCATCGACGCAATGCATGCCGGGATCGCCTACGGCCTTGACGCTGCTTAGAAAGATGAACCGGCTTACTCCAGCCTCCCGCGCCGCATCCAGCAGATGAAACGTCCCTTCCGCATTTACCGCCCAGTGCCGGGCCGCAAATTCGGCGGTGTTCCCGGCATCGGCATGGGCGAATCCGGCGACGTGAAAGACCGTTTTCATTCCGGCGCAAGCCCGAACTAGGCTAGCGGCATCGGTCAAATCGCCGACGATTCGCTCCAGACTTCCGGCTCCTGGCTCCATGCCTGCCCCCTGCTCCCTGCTCCCTGCTCCCTGCTCCCTGATCAACACTCGCACTCGCGCTTTCTGTTCCAGCAACGCCGTAACCAGTCGATGACCGATGAAACCGGTTCCCCCGGTCACCAGTACGGGATGATCCTGGAAGAAATCCTTGGTTACCACCACCGCCACCCATGCCGATGGAAAAACAATACCGCAGCGCGCAGGAACAGCCCAATATGACGAACTCCCTTGCGAGCCGCATAGCCACCCTGATGAACAATCCGCACGGTGGGCGCACAGGCCAGGCGTGTAACCGCCGCCAGCCGCAGACTCAAATCGAAATCCTCGAAATACAGAAAATAGTCCGGGCGAAATCCACCCACCTGCTCCAGCGCCGTCCGTCGGCATAACATGAAACAACCGCTGGCGATGGGCGGATCCCAGAGCACGGTTTCATTCACTCGTTCACGCAACTCATAGCGATCCAAGCGTTTGTGAAACCAGCGCCGGAGCGCTGCCGGTGCAAAGCCGCGCAGCGCCAGATCAAGAACCGTCGGATAGCTCTTGCAGAGGTATTGTCGCCGTCCCGCTTCATCCCAGGCCGCCGGAGCCACTAGACCAACGTCGGGATGCGCCGCCAGAAATATCAAACCCTCGCTCAACGCGTCTTCCTCCAGCAATACATCAGGATTCAGAATCAGGTGAATGTCGCCATGGCTGCGATGGAACGCCAGATTATGCCCAGCGCCATAACCGATATTGCCCTGTCCGCTCAGTAGCTCGACCGTTCCCGTTGAACACGCCGTACCCAGCAAATTCCTCAGAGGTTCCCGCCACTTGGAACCCGGGCCATTATCCACCACGGTGAGTCGCGTCTCGGACAGCAGTCTTCGATGGCAAGCATGATCCAGGGCTTGGTCAAGCCGTTCCAACACAGCCGCTAATAGCGTCAAGTTGGGCGCATAAGTGACGATCGAGACATCGAGACAGGTCACGCCACGGTCCGGGATCGATCCAGCAATTGTTTTAACTCCACGCGGCTCAGGGCAAACAATCCGTTTTCGCGCCAGACATATTCATCCTGGATAATCATCCCGGTTTCGGCGTAAAAACTGGCGATGCTGGTCAACATGCGTTTTGGATTATAGCGGCTGCGGACGTAGCGTTCTCTCATGTCCATTTTTTCCTGAAACAGAAAATGCTCGTGCCAAACCCACGAAGCAGGGCTGTTCAGCAAGCGCAACCCCTGACGGCGCAGCGCCATGGAAACGCCGGCGTCCTCAAACGCATTGGGATAACCCTCGTGCAGAAAAGGCCCGGGATTGACGGTGAACAGGGTAGCGCCAATCGGGCACCAGTCGCACTCACGAAAGACCGCGGTGGCCAGATCAGCAACATCCAGGTCGCGGTCGTACAGCCCCAATTCGATCAGTTCTTCATCGAATCGCCGAATAAATCCCCCGGAAAATTGCAGGCGTCGATTGGGAAACGCCACCTTGCAGCAGACCGCTCCGACATCGGGTTGGCTCGACGCCCGAATGAGCAGCTCCTCCAGCCAGCCAGGTTCAGCGATCTCGTCGTTATCAAAGATCAAAAACCATTCGCCGCGCGCCTGCTTCAAAGCTTCCCGGCGGCCAGCGGCTGGCCCCAGATTGGTGGGATGGTAAATGACTCGAACGGTTGGGAAATGGCCATCGATGCGCTCATGTAAAAACGCGACGGTTTCGGAATCAGAGCCATTATCGAACAGAATGATTTCGTGCGGCGGCTTTACGGTCGCTTGCAGGCTTGCCAGCGCCGCCAATGTCTGCCGCTGCTTGCCAAATGACAGCATGATAATGGACAGAAAGCGGTCGAACCGGCCTTCCCGAATGGCTTGCCGCAAGCGTCCCTCGTGTTGAATGATCTTTGTGGCTTCCCGCTGGGAGATGCTGTAGGTTTCGGTTGCCTGCCGGTCGTGAAAGCGATGGTGGTACACGAATTCCGGAGCGTGAATAAACGCCGAACTGGGGTAGTGAAAAGCGATCCGCATCAACAAATCATAGTCCTGCGCGGCATCCAAGCGCGGATCGAACAGGCCAATCCGGGCGAACGCTTCCCGTCCGATCAGCTTGAAGTGCGTTGCGTACATCCGCTCCAGGTTTTCGGCAAAATAGTCCTGACGCGGCAAATGTTCAAAGGAAATGCGGCTGACTTCCCGTCCGCTCTCATCCACGTTGATGCGGGCCGAGTGGGCGTAAATAATCCCTTCGCGCCAATAACGCAAACAGGTTTCCACTGCATCCGGTCGCAAATAATCGTCGCAGTCGAGAAATCCGATAATGTCGCCGCGCGACTCGATCAGCGCCCGGTTCTGGGTTTCGGCAATGCCTCGATTGACCGGGTTGGCGAATAGCCGGAGCCGTGGATGATTTGCCCATTGATTTAACATTTCCTGAACCCGTGGATCGGTCGACGCGTCATCCACTGCGATCACTTCGATTTCGGGATAGGTCTGGTCCAGGGCGCTGCTCAAGCATTGTTCCAGATAATCAGCATGGTTGTAGATGGGTACGATAATGCTGACCAGCGAATTTTCATCACTGGATGCGCGGGCAAAGGCGCTTCCTCCAGGCGCAGTGATAACCCCTTGGCGCAACCACCGGCGCGCTCCCTGCTTCCAGTTAAAGGGCAAACGACGCAATAACCCGCCACCGGGACCCCGATAAACGATCAAGCCCAGCCGCCAGGCGCTGTCCGCGAGTATGGCCGTCAGGCGGTCGCGCCGCTCGCGCAGCCAGCGAACGCCATCACGCAGTGGCGCGGTCAACCGCCACGAGCGCGAGTTCATCACCCAGGCATAACGGGATTGCCAGTCCTGATCCAGTTGCGCAATTTCGAGTTGCCGGGCTTCCAATCGAATTTCAAGTTCCTGGCAGCGGCTTTTCCACTCCTGATCAAGCTGTTGAATCCGGTTTTCCGATTGCTCAAGTTGGCGGTTCCGGTCTGCAACAAGCTGTTCAAGCCGACTGTGCAGTTGCTCCAGTTGTCGATCCCGGTCTTCGACTTGTTGTTGAATTTTGTCATGCGCGGCTTTCAGTGATTGCACGGCTAAACCGGTTTCATCCAATTTGCGCACGGCAAGCGCGCGCTGTTCCTCAGTGGTTTTCAGTAATCGGTCCAGATGCCGGGCGCGGGCCATCATGTCCATGAGTTGGCGATCACTCCATTGCGAGCGCCATTTTCCGACCAAGGTTTCAAAAGCCGCCAGCGCCTGTTGTTCGTCGGCGCTTACTCCCAGTCCGCCGCTTTCGTGAATCCGGTAGTTCGCGGAAAGCGCCGGTCGGTGTTGAAATCCACCGTGTTGCAACAATTGCAGCCAGAAATCCCAGTCTTCATAAAGATCAAGTTCTTCGTCAAAGCGACAAGGACGCGCTTTGGACAGTGCGGCTCGCCGAAATAGCAGGGCATTGATGGGGATAAAATTTTCCAGCCGCAATCGGGCGGCGTCAAAGGGATCATTGTAAACTTGCACCGTTTCCCAGCGGTCTTCCGTCAAGCGGCGGACGCAGCGAACGCCCGCATACGCCGCTATGGTCCTGGATTCCCTTTCCAGGATTTCCACCAGTCCGGCAATATGATCCGGCTCGAACCAGTCATCATCGTCCAGAAAAATCAGATATTCGCCCTGAGCGGCGTCCAATCCCTGATTGGCGGCGGCGCTCCGGCCCAGAGCATGGCCAGCGCTAATCATGCGCAGTGGAAAACGAGACTGGGCTTTCTCCAGCGTTAATTCACCCGCGCCCCGAGCATCCACCACCACAATTTCGATGCCGGGATAGGTTTGCATGGCGATTGAGTGGAGGGCTTCGGACAACTCGGGACGGCCCATGGTGCGAATGATCACGGAGACCCGCGGCCCCAGTACCGCGGCTGAAGCATCGATCATCCGCCACCGTTCAGCCATCATAGGACGCAGGATGCGCAAACTTTCCGCGACCGCATCGCCAGCGATGACCCAATAGCCTTCAGCCGCTTTGACCTCACGGGGCAGCGTGTACGTGCGGTAACGATTCAGCGCCTCGACATGCCGGTCATAGGCTTGCGCGGATAACTGGCTAGTGAAACAACGCATCGCCTGGCTTTTGCGCTCCAGGAGGTCGGAAATATCCAGCAAGCGATTGGGCGGCAACGGCGCGCTGACTTCGTAAAACGCCAGCGTTAAACCGCCGCCCTGCCGGCGAGCAGCCTCCAGGGCGGCCAAACTCAGATGACGATGATCAGGATGCAGTTCGTAAGGGGAAGGCGCATACAACCAGCAAGCGCCGGTCATCGCTATAGCGGCGCAAAGCCGTCTGACCAGAGCTTCGTCATAGCACAGTTCCCGGTCCCGGTATTCCCAAAAGATCGGTTCGCCATAGCCAAGCACGGTGGCGGCAGTCCGGCTTTCCTGACGGCGTTGCGCCACATAAGCCGCTCGATCTGGACCGTCCGGGTGAAAACCACCGCCATCAGTTAGAATAATCACGGTGACCGGATCACCGGCAGCGACATGCCGCATAATCGCGCCCGCACAACCGAAGACTTCATCGTCCGGATGCGGCGCCAACGCCAGGCTCGGACCCTTTCCCAGGATCGGCGCCGCATGATACGGGATTAACTCGCTTTCAGTGCTCATCCGCATTCGATTTTTATCGTAAAGTAATCCGCTATGCCCGAACGTAAAGACGATCCTTATTATATCCGGGATTACCAACCCGGCGACGAAACCGCTATTACCACGCTCTTTGGTCTGGTGTTTGGCCAGGTTTTGACCGAGGCGCAGTGGCGATGGAAATACCTGGATGCAAGTTCAACGCCCCCGGTTGCGCGCCTGGCTTTCAACGCGGAGGGCGAATTGGTGGGACATGCCGGCGCAGTTTCCCTGCGCGGCTGGCGGCAGGGTCGATCAGCGCCCTTCTTCCAGATTTGCGATGTTATGGTGCATCCCGCCGCGCGCGGGCAACTCGGCAGGCGCAACCTGTTTACCCAACTGGTCCGGGAATTGTTAGAGGGATTAGCGGGACGCTGGCCTACGGCGTTTGCCTATGGTTTTCCAGGGCGGCGACCTTTCCGGCTCGGCGAATATGCCCGGGTTTATGGCGCGGTGGAGCGCGCTTCCAGTTTGCATCGAGCGGCCCAGAAAACATTGGGATCGTGGCTAAGCGTCCACCCGCTGAAGTGGGATGATCCTCGGCTCGACGCCTTATGGGATCGCTGTGCGCCTGAATTGCCGTTGGCGTTGGTGCGCGATCGTGCTTACCTGAACTGGCGCTATGCAACCCATCCGTTTCGGCGTTATCAGCTCTTTGGCCTGTCCATCCAGTCGAATCCTGGACTCGTGGGCTGGGCTGTGATCCAACAGGAAGAACAGTTGCGCGTCATCGACTTACTCGTCCCTCGCCACCTGTTGAACCAGGCGCTGGTCGCGCTGGAACGGCTGGCTGCGGATCGCGGCTATCATGAACTGGAAATCTGGCTGCCGCTGGATTGGCGAGAGGAAATTTCTGGCCAGATTGAATCGACGGAAGTCGTCGTTGCTAATATGGTTTGGCGGTTGCCGATTCCGACTGGGGAGGTGCAAAAGGAGCTGTACTACACTATGGGCGATCTGGACATTTTCTGACGCCTGCGGGATCAAGCGATCTCCCAGAAATTTTCCAGATAACAAATTCCTAACTCACGCGAGTCTTTGCGCACTTCCAGTTCCGGAAAAATTTTCTCGTGATAGACCATCAATCCCTGGTCATCGAAAATGCGGGCGTGAGCGCTGTAAAGACCGCCGAGCAGCGGTGCCCGAGGGTAGGTAATCCGCACCTCGCGCTGTCGGCCACGTAGCGGCGGACGCCCTGCCAAGTGGGTGCCGGTGACATAGACGCCACGCCCATCGTCCATCTTGATCGACAGCGTCAGATGGTAGGGTAGGTCATCACGACTACACTCCAATTGCAGCCGGAAACAGAGATCGTCACCGCACCGGCAGGGTAGTTCATTCAACAGTTCCAGGCTGACAATGCGCGCTGGCATTTCCGGACGCGCGTCGGCTTCCGCCTGCTCGCGATGCGCATTGCGTTGCGCTTGCCAGGCTTCGTAGGCGGGCAACACCCGGCTGGTCTCGCCATATTGACGAACCCGTCCTGCTTCCAACCACAGCGTTTCGTCACAAAACATGCTGATCTGGTACAGGCTATGGGAGCAGAAAAGGATGGCGCGACCCCGATTGCGAAATTCCATCATGCGGTCGATGCACTTTTTCTGGAAGTACACATCACCGACCGACAGAGCCTCGTCTACGATCAAAATATCTGGGTCCAGGGAGGCAATGAGCGAGAAAGCCAGTCGCATCCGCATCCCGGTGGAATAGGTTTTCAGCGGACGGTCAACGAACGATTCCAATTCAGCGAAAGCAACAATCTCATCAAAGCGGGCTTGCACCAATCGCCGCGACAGACCGAGTACATCGCCGTACAGGAAGATGTTTTGCCGACCGGTAAATTCGGTATGAAAGCCAACACCCAGTTCCAACAGACCCAGCACGGTTCCATCACGCTCGATCATTCCCGAGCTGGGCGTCAGCGTACCGGCAATCATCTGCAACAACGTACTTTTACCAGCGCCGTTATTCCCAACTACGCCCAGGGTGCGTCCATGGGGCAAGTCAAAACTTACTTCTTGCAGCGCCACAAAATCGCTATGGCGCCGCCGCTGGAACAGCAGTTCCTTGAGCCGGTCAATAGGCTGATCATACAGCCGGTAAACTTTGCTCAGATGGCTGATCCGCAGAGCGGGTTTGGCGTTATTCATGACACAGCGCAGCGCGAGTGATGATTAGCCAGACCCGGCCAAACCGATAAATACACGCTCATACGCTTTCACCATCTGTTCAATGGATAATTGCTTGGCCCGTTCCAAGCTACGGGCCGCCAATGCTTTTCTTTGATTGGAGTCGGTCAGCAGGCGCAGGATCGCCGCCGCCAGCGCCGCTGGATCGTCGGGTTGCACGAGGATGCCATACACGTTGTCGCCCAGAATTTCTCGCGGACCGTAGGGACAGTCGATGGAGACCACCGCTACATTACAGGCCAAGGCTTCCAACAGGGTATAGCCGAAACCCTCGAACTGGCAGGTGTGGATAAACAGGTCGGCGCGGCGCAAATAAGGATAGACATTTTCACGATGCCCTAGCAAGCGCACAGCATCGCTGAGGCCCCACTCGACAATACGCGCCTCCAGCGCATTCCGTTCCGGGCCATCGCCCAGGATGATCAACACTGCAGGTTGCGTTGCCCGTACTCGCCGAAACGCCTCAAGCAGCAGCCCAAGATTTTTCTCCGGGGCCAGTCGGGCGATGGCGCAGATGACCGGCGTTTTTTCTGCTTCCAGGTCGATCAATTCCGGGGCGAACTGCTGGGAGAGGGTTGCAACAGTTTTCAGATCAATGCCATTAGGGATTATGACGGTTCGGCTTAGCGGCGTGAAAAACCGCTCACGCAGCTCCGACGCGGTGCCATGAGATGGTACGATGATTCGATCCGCCAGCAGCGCAGTTCCGGCCACTGCGGCGCGCAGGAACAACCGGCGACGAAATCCACGCTCGTAATAGCGCATGTATTCGTAAAAGGGACCGCGATAACTGGCCACTGTCCACGTCCGCGCCTTGGCCAGCCGTGCGCCTAGCACCAGCAACGCCGCAGAATAATGCATCATACCGAGCGCCACATCCGGCTTGAGCGCCCGCAACAATTCGCTGGTTGCCCGCGCTTGTTGATACAGTGAGCGTGGCGTAGTAAAACCGCCTTCCAGATGATGGTGTGCAGCGTCGACAAAGTGGTCATAGCGTTCCGGGAGGCAGGTGCGCAGCACACCAGGCGCGACCAGCGTGATTCGCGTGATCCGTTGCCGGTCGAGATGGTTCAGCAGATTGGCTGTCGTTCGCTCAGCGCCGCCAAACACATAGGCAATATGCAGGATCAGCAGGTGAATGAGCGACTCCTACAGCACATCGGCGAAGCCGGGTTCCAGTCGCTGAAAGACATAAGCGCCAAGGCTTAATGCGCCAGCAGCGAACAGCAGCAATCCGAAGATCATGGCTGGTTCTGGCCAGGCACTGGTTAGCACCGCCTCATGATAGGCTTCCGCGAAGAGGGTAAAAGGATTGAGACGCACCCATCCACGAAAATCCTCCGGCACGAGGGTTAGCGGATAGAGAATCGGCGCGGTGTAGAACAGGGCGGTCAGCACTAAACCTAATACCTGCGCGGTATCGCGCAGATAGACGGTAAACGCGGCCAGCAGCAAACCCACTCCGGCAGTGACCGCAAATTGCAGCATCAGCAGCACGAAAACTGCGCCCATCGTGGTCAGCGATACCCCACCCTGCCACCCGGCAAGCGCGAGTAAAAACAGAACGTAGCCAATGCCATGCACGACATAAGCGGCGGCAGTAGCGGCCAGTGGGAAAACCTGCGCCGGAAAATGAATTTTACGCACCATGTCGCGCCGATTGATGATGGCGCCGGCGGAGCGGCTTAACCCCTCCTGCCAAGCGAACCAGGGCAACAGCGTCGATAGTAGAAAGACGATGAAAGGCGTTTCAGCGAACGCGGAATCCTGGGGAAAGCGGGTGCGCAGCACCGCCGAGAACACCCACCAGTAAAGCAGGATAAACAGGAGAGGTTGCAAAAGGCTCCACATCACGCCGAGCAGCGAACCGGCGTATTGCTCGCGCAGCTCCCGCCCAATGAAGGGCGGGAGGAGACGCCAGTGACCCCACAGGCAGTGGAGCATTAAAGCTGATGACTGCTGCATCGCCCTTTCTAGTAGCCTGTGTAGCGGACCCCGGAGTTTTCCTCATAGTATTCACGATACCAGTCACCACCGATAAACAACCAGGTCTCGATGAACGTGTATTCCTGCTTCGGCTTGCTGTATTCCTTACCGCTAGCCGTCCGAAATTCGGGCACCGATGCTTCAATAGTAATCTTGACCTTAGCAATTTTGCCAATCCGTTCAGTCTCTTCAATACGGAAGCCATGATATTTGATGGTTCCCATCTTTTGCCAATAGGCTTTCCGGCCAACCTTGGCTTGAAAAAACGGATCGAGCAAAGCATAACTGGCTGCGTAGTCCTTTCTTTGCATGGCGTCCCAGTAAAACTTGACTCTTTGGCGTAAACGATCATCGTTAAGGCGCGCTTTTTCCAATTGAATTCCTCGTGGCAACAACGGTAGTTGCTTCAAATCATCCAGTGTGAACGCATAATGAACTAACTCAGCCTGGCTCAAATTGTCGTTCTCAAAACGCTTCACTACTAGGTGATAGCTCCCATTGTGGTTGCGTAGCTCGTGTTCCATATCGAATTCCATACCTAAATTGACTCGTCCAGGCAAGCCCAATGGGATGGAGCTCTCCCAGGTTGCGCCATAATCCTTTGAATAAGCGATATACACATTAGGACGGATATCACGCCAGTCTTCCCAAGCAATAAGCAGTACCCCTGGCTCTGATCCGAAAGTGATTGCGGGAAATTTGGCGTGAGTGATCTTCTGTTCATCGGTTCGCAGGGATTGCGGTTCGGACCAGGTTGAGCCGTTATCCGTGGAGTAGGTTAGATAGACATCATTTTTGGCCTGCGGATTGTTGTCGCGCAGGCGATGCGAGCCACTAAACGCTAACGCGATATGACCCTTGCCGTCGGCGGCAGCTACCAAGTGCGAAAGATCCAGGCCCTTGATAGTCTCAAAGGCAAAGCGCTTCCAGGTTTGACCCTGGTCTTCAGAATAGGCGCCCTCCAGTAGAAAATCCCGGCCATCCCCGTACTGGGATAACCAGGTTACGAACCAACGTCCGGCGGATTCGAAAGCACGATAAATCGGGCTGATCTGTTCAGGAGTTTCCGCAATCTCGACGAGCGCGCCAAAATGCTTGGCAGCGCGGTCGAAGCGACGCATCGCTATAACTTGTCGTTCTTTCGACCTGACCCAACTGAAGATAGCGATGCTTTGATCATCGACAATCCACATGGGGTAGATGCCGGGAATCACCCGTTCTACTTCTGAAAAAGTCTTACCTCCATCCTCGGAATAGCGGAAGTACTGGTGATAGGTCTGTTTCGTTTCAAGATCGGGTTTTTCGCCGAGCCACAGTAAATAATAGTAGTCGCCGCGCTGTGCTATTTTCAGTCGTGGCAATGGCTCAGATTCGCTACCGCCGACTGACAGCGATTGTGGTATTGGTCCGGTCGTTGGCAATCCAGGTAAAAGCCGTAGGTCTTTCTCGGGAAGTTTATCTCTCCACACTATGGAAAGGGTGTCTTTTCCAGCATCAATTGCCAATCCTGACAGATACTGATCGCGATTTTGGCTACTGAAGTCGACTTCCGATCCATCGGGTCGGCGTACATAGAGCAATTTGTCGTCACCGTAATAGGCGAGCCACAATTCGCTTTGGCTATCGAGTGCGTATTCCCAAGATGCATTGTTACCTAATGGATGTTGATTGAGCGCTTTCGGATCGTTCATGATTTCGGCGTGGATGTCGCCCGAAATCATCAGCAGAAAAGTGAAAAAAAGAGTGAACGGCTTCATTAAGAAGGTACCTTGCAGGACCGCAGCAGAAAATTGATTAACAAGTAAGCTCCAAAGAATAGAAAAGGGACTGCTCTCTTGAGCAGTCCCTTTTCTGAGGACAAGCGTCGACTAAACGACTATAACGAACCCAATTGCCTTACTGGACGCCACTAGTGCCAATTGGAGCCGGAGAATTGAGGTCAAGGTCAGCAGCAAACACGCTTACACGTGGCTGGGTGGCTGAGGCCGGGGCTAGATACGACTCGCGGATACCCTTGCGCAGCCAGATCGCATTGTTGACAATGCCGGCGACCGGGTCGGTGCCAGAGTCTGTATCAAGTTCCAGTGCAGACGGGTTATATTCCAATTTGAACACAATAGCTTGATCAGTAGAACCAGAGGTGACTGTGCCAGTAGCACCGGCGACTGTACCACTGCTTACCACCAGGTTCGACCAGCCGCCGTTCGGCACTCGGTTCAGCGCGCCTTCGGTCAGCATCTCTGATGCTTCGACGGCACCCACACACACTACATTTTGCGGAAACTGACCTGACACGGGCAACTCATCGCGGTCAAATATCGCATCTTGAGTAGCCGAAGCTGGATCCCGAACTGCTAACCGAATACGGGCGTTCAGATCACTCCGCAACTGAGGGGTACCGCTGCCCATCGCTCTCGTCGCAATCGGCGTCACGAAGAATCTGGTGATAAACTCGCCTCCAGTAGCGGTGAAAGGCATCAAGGCCACAGGGACATAGCTGTTGGCGATCACTTCGCCAGCAGTTTCAACCGAGTCGGAGAAGTCGTAGGGATTGCTAACAACAGCCCCACCCCCAGCGGTTCCGGAGTACAGACCAGCGGCATTATAAGCAGAATAACCCCATGCAGCCCCAGCCGCAAACTCCAAGATAATCGCTTCGCCAGCCACCGAGTTAGCTGTGCTAACCAGGCCCGCCCCTGTTAAGGTATCGTTGTTGTCGACAATCAGGAACGCACGCACCGGCAGGGTGATGTTTAGCAACGAGAAAGTTTTGCTGCCATAGTCAACATTACTGGATGTTGCAACATCCTCAAACAGAATGCCCAGGTTACCGGCCCCGAAGCGCTCCGCTACGTCAAACGTAACGATATCGTTCGGGCTAGATGGCAACCGGTCGTCGACCTCGGCGCAAGACGCAAGGTTGTTCTCCGCGTTGACGCCATTCTTGTAGTAATAGCGGTAATGCAACTGGTCTGCAGCAGGGCCTTGAAAAGAATTTTCGTAAATATTGATCGTGGAAATCAAGGTGGTGACAGTGTCACTGGCCACCACATAGGGGAAGAGAATCTCATCAGCCTGGGCGGTACTAACGCCAACCGCCGACACGCCCATGGTCACCGCTACGGCGGCTGCAAGCTTGTTCATCTTGAATCTCATGATTTAGCTCCTATCTGAAACTTCCGACAGAGGGTTAAGGTAACAAAGGTTCCTGCTAGAACGGTAGAAAACTAACCTGCTGTGGATTCTACACAACAGTTTGTTGTTGTCAATACACGAAACCACAAAAACTCGACTCAAAATCAGTATACTTAAACCTTTCCTTGGTCTCAAGGTAAAAAATTGCTTTATATGCCTAAAACATACCTTAAAACGGCGAAATCTTGGGCATCTTGCCTGGTATCAATCTAATCTATGGTTGTTTCAATAAAACAACAAACACACTTCAAAGCGATATTATCAGACATTACTTCGCAACTCCGTTTAGTAAAGCAAAGCCCCCTTCAATTTGCTTACCCGCCTTCCTGCCAACCAAACCATAATTCCTGGTAAATGTGTTCCAGGCCATGCACAAACTCTCCAGTTGCAAAAGGCAACCGCGTCGCACGGCAATGCATTAGTTGAGTTTGTAATTTTTTCAAGCGATCTGGATTGTTGGCCAGGCTGACAGCTCGTTCTTCATATTCCTGGTCACTTCCAACTATTAATTCGTTTAATCCTAATGCGCTCAACAAACTGGCACAA
The DNA here is from genome assembly GCA_020444905.1 of Candidatus Competibacteraceae bacterium. Lineage (GTDB taxonomy): Bacteria > Pseudomonadota > Gammaproteobacteria > Competibacterales > Competibacteraceae > UBA2383. The sequence goes on along the minus strand of JAGRHQ010000007.1, from coordinate 23,932 downwards.
ACTCTCGAATGAAAGCTTGAGCCTGGTTGCGTCAATACGGGCAGACCCACCCAAAGCGCATCACTGGCCGTAGTATGGGCATTGACTACGAAAGTATCCAGAAACAGATCTGCCAACCGGTGTCGCTCCAGGTGCTCCGCCTTGGGTAAACGCGGGGCGAAAATTAACCGCCCAGGATCGACGCCTTGCCCGTCCGCCGCACTGCGCAGGTGAGCAGCAGTGCGTGACGTATTAGTCAGCAACCATAACACACTTCCCGGCGTCTGTCGCAGAATTCGCATCCAGATACCGAATATGCGCGGCTCGATTTTATAAGTATTGTTGAAGCAACAATAAACAAAACCATCTTCTGGCAGTCCAGCCGCTACTCGCGTTAACCCAGCCTCAGCAATTGGCTGTTCATCATCGTTAATTTGATAACAATTGAGATAGGCCGGCTGCTCACTAAAAAATGGTCTCGATTCCTCGGGCAATACCACACGATCGGCAATCATGTAAGGAACGTAGTCTGCGCCTAGCGTACCCGGATATCCCAGGAAGGCCACCTGCACCGGGGCTGGCCGCAACGCAAAAATTTCGGGGCGGGCAAAACGAGTGTAACCATGCAAATCGACGAGTATATGAACGCCGTCCGCCGCAATTCGGGTTGCTGCTTCAGCATTGCTCAGGCCATGTAGCTCTACAAACCGGTCGCAAGTCTGGGAAATGTCTTGCCAATAATAGCTGCCATCGCTAGGGCGCAGGCTATAGCCAAAAACCTCGAACCGCGCTCGGTCGTGCACCCGGAACAGCTTGCGGATCAGGTGCGCAGTCGCGTGGTCACGAAAATCCCCTGAGACATAGCCGATGCGTAGCCGTTCATCACCTTGTCGGGGCGCCCAATGAATAGCCAGCTTTTGGCGAGCTGGCGCCATCAATGTGTCTACCGCGGTCGCTTGCGCCCGAGCTACCGCCAAATGTTGGGCCGGATCCATCGGCAGGCTCAGCAGACGGTGTGGCTCCAGGCCAGCGACAAAACCATAGCGGAGCGCATCTCCCAGCAACTCATCCAAATGGGCGGTCATCGCTTCCCAATCGGTCCAGTCACAGTCTTTCTGCGCCTCGAAAGTTTGCATCATATACAACCCACGCCCGGTATACCGCTTATGCAGACTGTCCGGCAACGTCTCATCCGGCAGCCGCCACGGCTCGAATTCCCGCTCCAGGGCGGCATGAGAATAATGCGCCTGCAAATCGTTCAAAATCGCATCCGCTTCATCAAATCGCCACCGCATGGCCAGCGCCCGCGCCTTGGCGCACCGGGCGGCGAACTCGACGGCGGGAACAGCAATCAACGGCTCCAGTTCGGCCAGGGATTCCTCATAGCGGCGCAACCGGTTCAACAGGCGCGCCCGATTCAGACGCCAATCGGCATTTACCGGCGCCAGCGCCAACCCCTCATCGATGAACGCCAGCGATTTTTCCCATTGACCAAGCTGAAATTCCAGACTCGCCTGGTGGTGGAGTACCTCCAAACATTGTTCAGTTGACAACGGCAAGGCCCGCGCCCGCTCACAAGCGGTCAGCGCTTCCTGCGGACGCTTCAACCGGCGCAACGCCTCAATCTGGCGCAACAGAACCTGGGCATCGTTGGGGAATCGCTCCAGTAAACGAGTGGACGCGGTCAACGCCGCTTCATTTCGGTTAAGCGCCAAACAGGCAACTATTTGACCGAACAGGCATTCACGATCATCCGGCTGTAATGCCAGCGCCTTCTCAAGCGCTTCGATGGCTTGCTCAATCTCGCCCAGTTCCCAATAAAGCCGTCCGATATGACGCCAGGCTTCAAAATTATCCGGTTGCGCCGCGCTGCGTTGCCGGTAGCGGGCCAATTCCTGATTCAACCATACGCGGCGCAGCGCGGCCTGAGCTTCCGGTTGCATCAATCGCTGCTATCAAGAAAGTGCGCGAAGGTGCGCACGGTTCTTTTCCTGCCCCGACGTGTCTTGCTGACCACATTCGTATCTGACAGGCGTGACTTTCCCGGCTACACCAGGAACCCTTCCAGGTGCAGCGCCGCCGTTGCCGGACGGACTCGCCACGGGTAGGGCAGTTGCGGTTGCCAGCCGTTTTAGATTGAGCGCGGCGTTTTGGTCGCGGTCATGATGTGTGCCGCATTGCGGACACGTCCATTCCCGGTCTTTTAACGTCAGCCCCTCATTTTTCCAGTCACACACTGAACACAGGCGGCTGCTTGGATACCAACGGTCGGCAATCACCAGCCGAGTACCGTAGCGTTTCGCCTTGTATTCGATCTGCGAGCGGAACAGCCCGAACCCAACGTCGCTGATGGCAAGGGCAAGCTTTTCGTTCGCCAACATGCCCTTGACGTGTAAATCCTCGATCACTACCGTTTGGTTTTCGCGGCAGAGCCGGGTTGTGAGCTTATGGGTGAAATCCGCTCTGATATTGGCAATGCGGGCGTGCAGCCTTGCCAAGGCCGCAGCGGACTTCGTGCGGTTGTTGGATACGGGCAGTCTCGTGCCTTTTGGCAGACGTGCCTTGGGCGCAAAGCCTGCGGTTATTTTGGACGCCTCAATCTTGCGGCTAACGCGCCGACCCCGGATTTTCAGGCGGCGCAGCGCCGCTTTGAGCGGCTTGGGTGCTTCGACGGATTCGCCGTTGGAGAGGGTCGCGGCCGCCTTGATGCCCAGGTCGATACCTTGAATCTCATCTGCCGTGCGTGGGCGGTAGAACTGCGCATCAGGCGCCTCGACCTGAACCGCGACAAACCAGCGATCCGCCGTGCGCGAAACCGTCGCCCCGAGAATCCTGCCCTCAAAGCGCAGCGCCTCGGTCATGGCGACATCGCCGATCTTGGGTAAGCGAATCGTCTGGTCCGAGACACTGAATTTGTCGTTCGCCACATAGAAGCTGTCGCGGCAACGCCCCTTTTTCTTGAATTGAGGTTCGTATGCAGGCTTCCCGTTCTTGATGTCGGTAAAGAATCGGCTCCACGCCTTGGCCAGATGGGCGAATGGCTGCGCGTGGGCATCACGATGGAGGGTCTTAAGCCACGGTTGCCCGTTCTCGTCGAGCCATTGCGGGTCGCTGTACTTGATGGCGTTGAACTGTTTTTTCAGCGCCATCGCGTGGGGCTTTTGCCCCGCTGCGTACTGCTTGTTCCACGCGTCCAGCGCCCAATTCCAGACGCGCCGGGCCGTGCCGCAGGCGCGGGCGAAGTAGTCCGCCTGCTCAGGCGTCGGACAGAGGGCGATTCTGTGCGTCATGTACGTCATGAGTCGTTTCCTGTTTTAGCACTTCATCCAGCTTTTTTTGGTAGTTCCTCAACCCGTGCAGTCTGGACGAGAAACCATGCACAATGGCCATCAGGTCCTGCACCATCTCTTGCTCAGGCGACAGGCGCTCCTGATTGAGTACCAGCACTTCGCAGCCATTCGCCTCGGCGAAATGCTCGAACCACTCGAAGCCGAACCGGGTGAGTCGATCCCGATGCGCGAGGATCAGTGCTTTGATTTCCCGCCGCCCGATCTCATCCATCAACGCCAGGAACCGCTTGCGCTTGAAATTCAAGCCGCCCCCCACTTCCTCGATGAACTCGACGTTCGACAAGCCTTTCGCCACGACAAATTCTTCCAGCACCTTGCGCTGGTTCGCCAAGTCCGGCTTTTGCGCTGCGCTCGACACCCGGCAGTAGGCGACCCGCCTTGACGGCGCATGAACCGCCTGCCGCAAGCCGATGAATTCACGGATTTGCGATTCGGTGTAAAGACGTCGGTTGCTGTCCGTCCGCGCCACCGGAACCAACCGCCCTTCGCGCTCCCAGCGTTGCAGCGTCTTGACCGATAGGCCGAGCAGCTTCGCCGCCTTGCCTGTGCTGATAGTGCTTTCCATGTACCTAATAATACACTATCGCTCACTATTGTAAATACTAGAGTCGATCTCCTTTGAAAATTCTTAACCCGCATTATTGAGCACCGGCTCCACCGCTCGCATCTTGCGCTTGATTTCGTTAGTAACTGCATCAATTTCATCGGTATTCTGCACCACTCGCGGGGTAATCAACACAATCAGTTCAGTACGATCCACCTGCTCGCTGGTATTGCCAAACAGCGCGCCCAGCACGGGAACCTTATAAAGCACCGGAATGCCATTCTGACCCTCAGTGCGATTGTCGCGGATCAGACCGCCTAATACCAGGGTCTGGCCATTTTTGACCGTCACTTTGCTCGTCACAGTGCGCTGCAGGAACGCGCGCTCTTGCCGGGCAGTCGTACCCGCCTGGCTAACATCCACCAGAGGTCCCACATCAACCACTTCCTGTTTGATTTCCATGTTGACGATGCCGCCGGAGTTGACCCGAGGTAATACCTCAAGCAGCACGCCGGTGTCTTTATAGGTGACTCCACCACTGGTCGTCACGTTGTTCACTGTACTGGTGCCGGACGGAATCGGCTGCTGCGTGCCGACTCGAATCGTCGCCTGCTGATTGTCCACCACCATGACTTGTGGAGAAGAGAGCACTTTAACCTTGGAGTCTTTCGCCAGCAAATTCAGCAGCACCTTGACGATGTCGTCACTGCCGGTAATCGCATAAGAGAATTGGCCGGATGGAATGCTATTGAGCGCGTCTGTCAGGGTTAGGTCGGTGGGGAGACCCAGCGAACCTGTCCCCGTGTAGTCTCTACCCACCGAGTTATTGAAAAACCATTGCAGCCCATATTGCAACTGGCCAGTCAGCGTCACCTCGGCAATGGTGGCTTCGATCAGCACCTGCCGGGGGGCGACATCGATCGTTTGCAGGGTGTTGAGAATCCGTTCGTAATTCTGGCTGGTCGCCCAGATCAGCAGTGAATTGTTATCGGAGTCCGCGACAATTCGCACTTCTTCCATGCCAGCGCTGGGTCCCCCCGATCCTAAGACAGCGCCAATTCCACCAGAGGCTTTGCCCGCCGAAGCAGAGGTTGAACTGCCCGGCGCCGACAAGCCGCTGGCGGATGAACTCCCTGATGTGGAAGACAGGCTACTGCTCAAGCTTGAACTCGCATTCAATCCGCCGCTACTGGACAACTGCGCGCCTTTCAGTCCAGGGGCCAGCTCGCCGCCGCGCTCCGCGCCCTTTCCTCCCCCTTCCAGATTGAACAGACCATTCAGCAACTCGGCAATATAGTCCGCCCGACTGTTCTGGACGGGATAGACATATAAGCGTTCGCCACCGATGCCATCCAGCCGTTCGATCCAGACCGCCACCTCACGCAGATATTCGCGCTGTGGGGAAATGACCAGCACCGAATTCAGCTTGCTGAGCGGCACCAGCCGCACCAGCCCGGCAATGGGCGTTCCTGAGTTTTCGCCCAGCAACTGATTCAACTCGGTCGCCAACGCCTGACTTTCCACATTGCGCAGCCGAAACATGCCGATTGACATTCCCCGGAGCCAGTTGACGTCAAAGGTGTCAATGGTGTCCTGAACGCTGTTCAACTCCTGGGGAGTGCCGGCCAGCATTAACAGATTACGGGTGGGATCGACCTTAAGAATACTGCCTTCAGGCAGAAACGGCGCGATGATCGTTTGCATCTCGATCGCACTGACATAGCTCAGCGGCACAATACGCACGCTGTAACCCACGCGGCTGCCCCTCAGACGCGGGGTCAGATTGCCCTGGCGCAGCACACCCACAGCCGGGATAATCCGGTACACGCCCTCTTCACGCACCAGCACCGCATTGCTCGCGCGCAACAAGGTCTCCAGGGTGGGCAATAATTGATCCTGGGTCAGCGGCCGGCTGGTCTGGACCGTCACTTCGCCCTGCACCTGGGGATCGATGACGTAATTCTCCTTCAAGGTGTCGAACACGACTTTGACCACATCGCGGATGCTGGCGCCCTCGAAGTTCAGCGTGACGCCGTGGCCCGGCGCAGGCGTAACTGGCGTTGTACGGGCTAATGGCTTGCTGGCCTCGCGCAGGTCGATAAAGTTGCCGGTGCCGGGAAAGATCTCTGTCCTCCGGGATGGGGAAACCGCGGAGGAGTCCGACGAATGCATTCCCGCGTCCTCTGCCAATTCCGCTTGAGCGGTTAATTGAAGCGCACCAGGCGAACGCGCCGGCGTTGCGCTAACCGTCACCTGCTCCGTGTGCGCCGCTTCAAGAGGAGCGCTATCGCCGCTCTCTGGAGGAGTCGCGCACGCGCCTAGCAGCAGCGCCAGCACTCCTCCGTTTATTAACGATCTAACCCAGGTTTTACTCAATGGACTGTACTCTGCAAATGCTTATCGTAACCGTTCAGTCCCCCCCTTTTTCAAAGGGGGACTAGGGGGATTTTGGCCCCGTCACCCGTGCGAAATCCCCCCCGACCCCCCTTTTTCAAAGGAGGGAGGTGAATGCTTATTTCTTATCAAGACCTTGACTCTGGCCTTGGCGGAGAGGCCACAGGTTGGCCTCGTGGTGGAATAACCCGATCCGGCGCAGGCGGTCGTGGCGGCGAGGGTTCACGCTTGAGCACCAACTCGCGGATTTGGGAGCCTTTGCGCAGCACCACCCGATCCGCGCTCACCGACTGCAATTGCCAACCATTCACTGTTTCGCCTTGGGCGATGCGCAATACGGGCGCATTCTTGGGTTCGGTGGGGCGCAGGAGCGCCGCCGCCGCACCAGGGACCAGTAATACGCCAATCAAATCGAGCGGATGGTCAGGTTCGGGCGGCGGCGCAGCCGGCGGTTCGGGCGGTTCATCCTCCTCTGGCCGACGGGCGTCGATAAAAACCGGACGCTCTACGATCTCGGCGTAGTGAACCAAGGGTTGTGGTTCAAACGGCTTGGGCGGCGGAACGGTCACCGCAGGCGGCGCATCGGCCACAATCGGCGTTGGCAAACGTGGCGGATGCCGCCATTCCATGTACAGCGCACCCACTGCCGCTGCGCCCATCGCCAGCCAAAACAACGGCCCTACCCACTTGGCGAACATCTAACCACGCTCCTTGCGCAGGTAACCGGATACTTCCATCTGACTGTTCAGTTGTACGCGCGTGTAAGGCGCGATTTTGCCATCGGGCAACCGGGGTCGAAATTGACGCGCCGTGACCTGGAGGTTATCGACAAACAGCAGCGGCACTTGCGACTCCAAACTATGAAGCACTTTTTGCAGCGCTTCCACATCGCCCTGCACCGTAGCGCTGACCGCTACGCGCACCATGCCGCCTTCCTCGATGACCGGTAATGCTTGAACGCTTAGCAAACTGCCTTGCGCGTTTTCCACCAGACTTTTGACGCGCTGTTGCAAATCCGCCGCGGCCAGCGCGGGCGCCGCTTGCGGGAGAAAATAAGCAGCAGTGCGTTGATCATTACGAATAGCCTGAATCGCTTTTTCCAGTTCCGGGCGGGCCGCAGCCAACCGTTCCAGGTTCTGCAAGCGGCCCATTAATCGTTCAGCGTTGTCCTGATAATAGCGATATCGGCCCATCCAGAATTGATCCACGCCCACATAGAACAGGCCCATCGCCAGCGCCAATAAAAGCAGGGCGAACCCACGATGGCCGAGTGATGGAGAAGATACGGGATTCATTAAGGCTCCAACACCACTTGCGCGCTCAGCACGAAACGCTCCTTGCCCGTCCGACGATCATTGGTGACCGGGGAAGTAAAGGCAACGCCCCCCAGTAGTTTGGATTCATCGATTAACCCGACCAGCGCCGACGCGCTCGATGACTGACCGATCAATTGCAACGCATCGCCATTAATTTGTAAGCGCTCCAGCCAGGTATTATCCGGTAAAAGAACCGTCAACTCACGCAGCAAATCGATGACTGGCGGTCTACTCTGTTTCTTTTGCAATAAAAACCGCGATGACTCAACCGCTTTTTCCAGTTGTTCGCGCAAATCCAGCACTTGGCTGGAATCCCGCTGCAAAATATCGACCTGCTTTTGCAAGCGGATCACCAGCGCCCGTTGTTGCCACAGCGGCAACAAGGCCGCAGCCAGCATCAGGCTCAGACTGACGGCCACCAGGCTATTTCGCAAACGCCGGGGCCAAACGCCGCGTCGCGGTCGTTTTTCAACGGGCAGCAGGTTAACGCCCTTCCGACCGCCGCTCACATCGACGATATCCGGCGTTATTCCGAGTCCGGCCAATGCTTCCAGGGCTGCATCCACCTCCGCGCGCGGCAATGCGGACAGTTCGACCCGAATTCGCCGTTGCTCCGGTTGACGCTCCAGGATTAAAGCATCGTAATACAATTGCTGGGCGCTGAACGGCGTTAACCGGTCCATGTCGTAACCCAGTACTTGACGCAGGTTGCCGGCAGCGGCGATGGGCAACGTCACCATTCGGGTTAGCGCCCGATTTGCTGGCATCCGCAAAACGATGGCGGTGGGCCGTTCGGCTCGCATCAGCTTGCGCAGGGTTTCCCGGCTCAAGGATTCCCAGGATTGCCGGGTTAATTCCTCCCGTTCGTCCTCTTCCTGCCGAAATAACGCCAGTCCATTGGCGTCGGGTTCGATAACCAGCCGTCGCTGTGAACCCGCAAGTTTCTTGCGAATTGTCAATGGCAGCCAACCCAATAAGCCCTCGCGCCACCAACGCCAGAGGGTCAGCGGATTCCATTGGACGTTACTTTTCAGAATTTGCGGGTAAAGTGCAGTCACGGATCACAATCAAATGGCGATAAGGCCGTTAATAGCAGGAAGTTTCGATGTTGCCATAGCATATTTGCCTGATCAGGGCGCCAGTCGCCAGGACAGCCATCGCACCATCTGTCCCGGCGGTGGATTTTGGGTTGAGGCGACCGCTTCCACACGCACCGTTGTTCCGGTTTCGGTCTCGACCATGGCGACGATATGATAAACGCCCGAACGGCTACCGGAAAAGAACGAGCGGCCATCCATTGCGGGCAGCGGTGGCTGCGGGGAGTCCTCGCGAGCGGCCTGAGCGCGCGCGTTGACATAATCAGCAAGTGTTTTCTCGTCGAGTCCGGTCGTAGCGCGCAACACATCGATGGACGCCAGCGTTGGGTTAATACCGGAAATCCGGGTATCGACCGTCGCCACACTGGCAAAGCGCCGGGCCGTTTCCAGGTCAATGCCCAGCACCTGTTGTAATTCTTCGAGACTGTCGAACGGGCCATTTTTGGGGCCAGATCGCCCGGCGGCGCGATATTCAGCGCTTTCCGCGCCATCCGGTCGCGTCTGATCATCGGGATCGCGCCAATCTTCAATAGCGGCAACCTGATGATCCGCATCCGCCTCGTTTACGCCGATTCCCAACAACGTTTCCTTCAGTAACAAGGTATTAGCATTATTCAGACTGACTCGGCCAGCCGCATCTTCAATGCTGACTCGCACTCGGCTGCCGCCGAACGCCCACTCATGAACATCCCCGTTAGCCGGCCATTGTTTCTGCGCTGCGAAATCCAGTTGCCAAGCCAGCGCATAGGCTGCCGCCGCTTCAGCGAGCGCCCGAGCCTGAGCGCGCTCGACCATGGTGGTCGCCAAGCGGGTTTCAACTCGCATTGAATAGGCAAAGCTGCCCGCCATCACCGCCAGCAGGGTCACAATCCATAGGACGATCACCAATACCATGCCGCGCATCCGTTCAGTCCCTCCCTTTAACAAAGGGGGGCTAGGGGGGATTTTGTACGAGTCGCCGATGCGCAATTCCCCCCGACCCCCCTTTTTCAAAGGGGGGAGATGATGATGGTAACGGGGGAGATTTTTCAAAGGGGGGAAATGAATGCTTGCAGTGCAATCCATCATGCTAAAGCGCCTCCGTCAGAGCGACGACCAGGTCTGGCCAGGACTCGCCCGTCAGGCTCAGATTCAGGCGCACCAATTGGGGGCGTTGCTCGGAACTCGTCCATTCAGAACGCCAGCGCGGCGGTTCTGGATCATAATTCCGTTCAGCGCCGAAATAAGCCCATTCAATACCCGTCACTCCTTCCAGGAGCACGGTTTCCTTATCCATATCAGAACCCCTGTCAGCGCCGGAATCGTCCGGCAGATAGGGGCGCCAGCGAATCCACAACCGGTGGTCGCTGGCTTCAACCCGCACCCGGTACAAACCGCCCTGACCCAGTTGAGTCAGCATGGGCGCCACAAACTCGATTTTGTCCGGCTGCCCGGTGAACACCACAACGCTTGTCCGCTCCTCGGTGATTCGACGAACCGTGATCGACTGCATGAGTTGTCGACGCAGAAATTCCTGGGTCAATCGTAATCGATTGGTGGCTTCGGCGCGTCGCTCGCCACTCTCCCAACCATTCAGCCCCAGCCGCAAGCCGCTGTAGAGCACCACCAGCACCAATCCCATCAAGGTGATGGCGACGACCAGTTCCAGCAGCGTGAAGCCCGTTTGGCGCGTGGCGAGTGGCATTATCTTCAACCTCGGCCCGGCGGTTCAATCGGCGCCAGTCGCAAAGTCTCCAATACGACCGAACGGTCCTGGACCAACCCCGGCCAGTACACCTCGACACTGATTCGGTAAGCCCGAAATCGAGGTTGTTCCGATTCCGGCATTCCTTCGGTATAGGCGCTTACCACACTGCGCCAGGAAAACTGCTCATTGACCGGGCCGCTATGCTCGCCTTCAGCCAACGGAACTTCCCGACCGATAGCCGCCAGGATCGACTCAGCGTACAAAACCGCCCGGGTATAGTCATCAGCGATGCCAGCGTTGCGTAAGCCCGTTGCGAAAACTTGCAGCAATACGCCCAGGGAAATGCTGAGAATGGCGAAGGCCACCAACACTTCCAGCAGAGAAAAGCCGTGCTGACGATCAGGGGCCATCACGGTTGCACATCCTGTTCAGCAATGGCAATCGCGCCGGTCAGCCAGTCTACGTTGATTCGATAGGCCAATTTAGTGCTGCTAACCGTGATAGCGCCGCCCGTAGAACTACCATCTGAGAAAAAACGGATGTTACCCCTCTCACCATCAAGCAATTCGGATTGCGCAGTATAAAGATGCAGGGCAACGCTGTTCGGCAAAGCGATCTCACGGGTATCGCCACTGACCGCAAAACGATGTTCCGCCAGGTTCAGCGTTAACACAGCCTCACGCTGACGAGTGATGGCGGCGTTGCGAGCGTTGCGCAAGCCAGCCGCCAATTGCCGCGCTGCGCTGCGCAGTTCCGTCGAGCCGCTCATTCCCGACAGCAAGGGCGGCGTCAGCGCCACCAGCAATACGCCAATCACCAGCGCCACTAGCACTTCCAGTAAAGTAAAACCCTGGTCATCATTCAGCCCCCCCTTTGGCAAAGGGGGGAGGTGTTGAGCCGTTCCTTCATTCACATCCAGCTCACGACATCCTGGTTCTCGCCATCGCCACCTTCGGCATTGTCAGCGCCCAGCGAGTAAAGATCGAAACCGCCGCCACTCTGCTGGCCGGGCGCGCGATACTGATAATCATTGCCCCAGGGATCCTTGGGGACAATGCTTTTGCGCAGGTAGGGACCGTTCCAGCGGTTCGTGCTCTGTGGTTGGACAACCAGCGCCTGTAAGCCCTCGTTCGTCGTGGGATAGCGCCCCATGTCCAGTCGAAAAGCGTCCAGCGCCGTGCTGAAATCTTCAATTTGTAATTTGGCGGTCTTGGTATTGGCGCCACCCAGATATTTCATCACCTGTGGCCCCACCAACCCGGCCAGTAGCCCCAGAATCACCAACACGACCAGCAACTCAATCAGGGTGAAACCGCACGAGCGGCTAAAACTCTCTTTTTTCATCAGATACCTTCAAAAAGCCAATTCGTTCAAACTGAGAATTGCGACCAGAATCGACATGATAATCCCAGCGATGATTACGCCCAGTCCTAAAATCATGGCCGGCTCCAACAGGGTCAGCAACCGCTTGACCGCCGTTTGCACCTCTCCATCGTAGGCATCGGCGATCTGGATCAGCATTTCCTGTAATTGGCCGGTTTCCTCGCCGACCCGAATCATCTGTACCGCCAGTTTGGGAAAACTCTCGGCATCCTGCAACGGTTCGGCCAGTCCCCTCCCGGTCTTGACATGTTCGGCGACTTCGCCAAGCGCGGTCGCCATCACTTGATTGCTGAGCGTTTCCCGGACGATGGTCAGCGCGTTCAATAGCGACACCCCATTGCCGAGGAGGGTTCCCAAGGTCCGCGACAGTCGAGCGGTTTCTACCTTGCCGATCAGATCGCCCACTAGTGGCAGGCGCAATAGCCAGCGATCCCAGCGGGCGCGGCTCTCGGGTTGGTTCAATTGCCGGCGCACCGCTGCCACGGCCAGCATGATGAACAGCGCCCCGGCCCACCAGTAATGACGGAAGCCATCGCCAACTGCGATCACGATTTGCGTCGCCAACGGCAGCGCCTTGCCAGCGTCAGCGAACAGTCGCTGGAACTGCGGCACCACGAAGGTCAGTAGAATGATCACCGATAACGCCGAAACCGTCAGCAAAATCATTGGGTAGATCAACGCCGATGTCACGGTTTCCCGCAGCGCCTGCGACCGCTCCAGGAATTCGGTCAGTCGTTTCAACACAACTTCCAGCGCGCCGCCTGCTTCGCCAGCGCGGATCATGTTCAAGTAGAAGCGCGAGAACGCGCCCTGCGCCTCCAAGGCATCGGCCAGCGAGGAGCCACCGCGCACCTTTTCTTGCACTCGCTCCAACAGGGTTCGCGCCTGTTCGTCATCGGTCACGCCAATCAGAATGGTGAACGCCCGATCCAGCGGCATACCGGCATGAAGCAAGCTGGCCAATTGTTGAGTCAGCAGCATGATCGATTTGCGGGAGAGTGCCCGGCGTTTGCTGAACAACGGCTGACCGAGACCACCACGCAGGAAGCCGCCCTTGGCCTCATTGACCGATAACGGCAACAATCCCTGATCGCGCAGCCGCTCAACCGCCGCTTCCGGAGTGGGCGCTTCGATCTCGTCGCGCAACACCTCGCCGGTATTGTCCACCGCTTCATAGCGATAGCGGGGCATATCAGCCCTCCTGTTCCTGTTGCGTCGTGACCCGCAGCACTTCCTCAATGGTTGTGTGACCCGCAACCACCTTGCGCAACCCATCCTCGTACAGGGTGTCCATACCCTCTTTTTGAGCCTCGGCTTGCAGCACCGTCGCATCCGCATGTTTCAGCACCAGCCGCCGCAGGGGATCGCTCATGATCAGAAATTCCATGATCGCCGCCCGGCCCCGATAACCGGTTCCGCCGCACTGCTCGCAACCGACTGCTTTGTACAACGTGATTCCGCTTCCCTTATCTTCCGTCTCAACAAACCGCTGCAACCGCATTTCCTCGACCAGTTCCGGTAAAGCCGGATAAGGTTCGCGGCAATGCAGGCAAAGCAATCGCACCAAGCGCTGAGCCAGAATGCCGTTGATCGTCGAAGTCAGCAAATAATCGTCCACGCCCATGTCTAGCAGCCGGGTCACGCCGCCAGCGGCATCGTTGGTATGCAGGGTCGACAGCACCAAATGACCCGTCAGCGCCGACTGCACTGCAATGCCCGCTGTTTCCAGGTCGCGCATTTCGCCGATCATGATCACATCGGGGTCCTGGCGGACGATGGAGCGCAGGGCGTTGGCGAAGGTTAGGTTGATTTGTGGCTTGACCTGAATCTGGTTGATGCCTTCCAGTTGGTATTCCACCGGGTCCTCGACGGTGAGAATTTTCCGCTCCGGGGTATTCAAAGTCAGCAAGGCCGTGTACAGCGTCGTGGTTTTACCGCTGCCGGTCGGGCCAGTGACCACGATGATGCCATGCGGCATCATCAATACGTCCAGGAAGCGTTTGAGGGTGCGCGGGCTGAAACCGAGCGCCTCGAAGTTCAACACCATGCTAGCCTTGTCGAGAATACGCATCACCACGCTTTCCCCCCACAAGGTTGGCACGGTGGAGACGCGCAGATCAATCTCCTTGCCCTGCGCCCGCAGTTGAATTCGCCCATCCTGCGGCAGCCGCCGTTCGGCGATGTTCAACTTGGCCATAATCTTGATGCGGGAGATGACGGCAGCCGATAGCCGGGACGGCGGCGATTCCACCTCGCGCAACACGCCATCCACCCGGTAACGCACCTTGAGCCGGTTCTCAAAGGGTTCAATATGGATATCCGAAGCCCTTGAATCGACCGCGCGGGCGATCATCAGATTCACTAAGCGGATCACTGGCGCTTCGCTGGCCAAGTCCTTGAGGTGTTGAATCTGTTCCTCGTCAGTAAGATCGTCGGCCAGACCGATGGAATCCACGATTTGGCCCATCGCTGAACGTCCGCTGCCATACAGCCGTTCAAAAGCGACTTCCAATTCCGAGGGAATGCCGACTTGCGGCAAGATCGTTTTGCCGGTAGCCAGCCGCAAGGCCGAAAGCACATATTCATCCGTGGGATTGGCCATCGCTACGACTAATCCCTGTTCTTCATCGACCAAGGGAATCGCGCGCGACTCCTTGAGGAAACGCGGCGAGACCGCGCCATTGATCACGGGCGCGTCGGGATAGTCAGCAGGCCGCACCAGTGGCAACCCGAGTTGCGCCGCCAGCGCTTCGGCTAAATCACGCTCGGAAACCAGGCCCAGCTTGAGCAGAAGAGTATCCAGGTTCTCGCCGGTCCCTTCCTGTACGCGCCGGGCGCGTTGCAGGTCGGTATCAGCCAGTTTCTGGTGGTTAACCAGCAGTTCGCCAAGATCAACGGACATGAGTGGAAATCAGGAATTAGGAATTAGACGACAAAACCTGTTTCAAGCCTTCCTGCCAGGGACGAGGCTGAATGCCAAAGTTTCTGGCCAGGCGCGAACAATCCAGCACCGAATTGGCCGGACGGGCCGCGGGGGTTGGGTAATCAGCAGTGGTAATAGCCGTCACGGTGTTAACTGGCAGCGGCTCTTGTTCGCGGGCCATTTCGACAATCGCGCTGGCGAAACCATGCCAGGTCGTCGCGGGGTGTCCACAGTAATGATAAGTACCCCAAGCGGCTCTGGCGTCGATTTCAGCGATGCGTCCCGCCAGTTCCAGCAAGGCGTCGGCAATGTCGCCGGCGAACGTCGGGCAGCCGTGCTGATCAGCGACCACGCGCAATGCCTCACGCTCTCGCGCCAGTCGCAGGATGGTTTTAACGAAGTTGTGGCCATGAACGCCGAATACCCAACTGACCCGCAGAATCAGATGACGTGGACATAACAGGCGCACTGCTTCATCGCCAGCCAGCTTGCTTGCGCCATAAACGCCCATTGGTGCGGTTGGATCATCCTCGACGTAGGGACTTGTTTTCGCGCCGTCGTACACGTAGTCGGTGGAAATATGCAGCAATGGAAGGTTCAAGCGGGTGCAGGCGGCAGCGAGATGGGCGGGGCCATCGCGGTTAACCGCGAATGCTTGTTCCGGTTCCTGTTCAGCTTTATCCACCGCCGTATAAGCCGCTGCATTGATGACTGTATCTGCATTGCTGGCGTTCAGAGCCTGATCCACGGCGGCGGCATCGGTAATGTCCAGTTCCGCCTGATCCCAGGCCAGCACGTTGTGACCTAACGCAAGCGCGCGCCGGGTCAATTCCCAGCCGACCTGACCTTGTGCGCCAATGACAATGATTCGCATGGACTTATCCTTCGTAAACCGGCAAATCCTCAACCGCCTGCTCAGTCAACCGCCGGTTCTGCTGATCCTTGCCCGACAGCGATACGTCACTCAACGGCCAAGCGATGCCAATCTCTGGATCATTCCAGGCAATGCCGCGCTCGGACGGCGGATGGTAGTAGTCGGTGCACTTGTAGAAGAAATCCGCTTCCTCTGACATCACGCAGAACCCGTGGGCAAAGCCAGGCGGAATATACAATTGCCGGTGATCCACATCGTCCAGCACACAACCATACCAGCGTCCGAACGCCGGCGAACCCCGGCGAATGTCGACCGCAACGTCAAACACCGCGCCACGGGTCACCCAGACCAGCTTGCCCTGGGGTTGCACTAATTGATAATGCAAACCGCGCAGTACGCCCCGCCGTGAACGGGAATGATTATCCTGGACGAAACGCTCCGGCATTCCAGCTTCTTGGTAACGCGCCGCCTGCCAGGTTTCCATGAAAAAGCCGCGCGCATCGCCAAAGACTTTAGGTTCCAGCAGTAACACGCCCGGCAGACCGGTTTCAATCACTTTCATGACGCGCTCCCCGGTTGCAGCAGTTCCTGTAAATACTGACCATAGCCATTTTTGGCCAGCGGCGCCGCCAGTTGCATCAGCTGTTGGTCGTCGATGTAGCCCATGCGCCAGGCAATCTCTTCCGGACAGGAAATCTTCAAACCCTGCCGTTGTTCGACCACCTGCATGAAATTGGCCGCCGCCAGCAACGATTCATGAGTACCAGTATCCAGCCAGGCGTAACCGCGTCCCAGCAGTTCAACATTCAACGCGCCCTGCTCCAGATAGACCTTGTTGACATCGGTAATCTCCAGCTCGCCGCGCGCCGAAGGCCGAATGTTCTTGGCGACATTGACTACATCGTTGTCGTAGAAATACAGCCCGGTTACCGCATAGTGCGACTTGGGCTGTTTCGGTTTTTCCTCGATATTCATGGCTCGGCCCTGGGCGTCAAAGCTGACGACGCCGTAGCGCTCCGGGTCGCGGACATAGTAGCCAAATACCGTAGCGCCCTGCTGACGCGCCGTCGCCCGGCGCAGCACTGCCGACAGGCCCTGGCCATAGTAGATGTTATCGCCGAGAATCAGACAGGCCGGATCCGCGCTAATGAAGGATTCACCGATCAGAAAGGCTTGCGCCAGCCCATCGGGATTGGGTTGTGCGGCGTAATGGAAGTTGATTCCCCACTGGCGGCCATCGCCGAGTAGACGCTGATACGCCTCCTGATCGTGAGGAGTTGTGATGATCAGAATGTCCCGAATCCCCGCCAGCATCAGCGTGGCGATGGGGTAGTAAATCATCGGTTTGTCATAAACCGGCATGAGTTGTTTACTGACAGAAACGGTCAGCGGATGTAACCGGGTGCCGGAACCGCCGGCCAGAATGATGCCTTTGTATGCCATACCCTACTATCCTTCAATCCTCCCCCGCCAGCGGGAGAGGGAGCGAACGATGACGCTGGATTACCTCACCGAAGCAGGAATCTTAACGGTTTTCCGGGGAGGCTGAACAGTCGTTTTTGCCGGGCGTCCTCGTCCAGAAAACGCCTCCCGCGAATGATGCGGCCTTGCAGCAGGTTCAGTACGGGCAGGGGAGGACGCATGGCCTCTGGAGGATCCACGACTGGACATGGAGCCGCGATTGCGTCCGTTCGGGATCGGTTCGGCTTTGATGCGCGGGTCGGGTTCAAAGCCGGGAATGACTTCTCTGGGTACGGAGCGCTTGAGCACCTTCTCGATATCCGCCAGCAATTTATATTCGTCCACACAGACCAGCGAGACTGCTTCGCCCTCAGCGCCAGCGCGACCGGTGCGTCCGATGCGATGGACATAGTCCTCCGGCACATTGGGCAATTCAAAATTGACCACATGCGGCAATTCAATAATGTCGATGCCCCGGGCGGCAATATCGGTCGCGACCAGAACCGGCAATGCACCGCTCTTGAACTGCGCGAGGGCATGGGTGCGCGCCGACTGACTCTTGTTGCCATGAATCGCCAGCGCGGCAATGCCACCCTTGGTCAATTGTTCGGACAAGCGGTTAGCGCCATGCTTGGTGCGAGTAAAGACCAACACCTGCCGCCAGCGATTCTCCTGGATGAGATGAGCCAGTAACTCGCGTTTCCGTTCGCGGTCGACCAGATGCACCCGTTGACTCACGGCTTCAGCGGGCGCATTGCGGCGGGCGACTTCAATCAAAGCCGGGCGGTTGAGCAGGCTATCGGCCAGGGTGCGAATCTCGTCGGAGAAGGTTGCGGAAAACAGCAGGTTCTGGCGTTGTCGAGGCAACAGCGCCAACACTTTTTTAATGTCGTGAATGAAACCCATATCCAGCATCCGGTCGGCTTCATCCAGCACCAGCACCTCGATTTGTGACAGATTGAGTGTCCCCTGTCCGACATGGTCCAATAAGCGGCCCGGTGTCGCCACCAAGATATCTATCCGGCTGCGCAATTGTTGAATCTGCGGCTGGATACCCACGCCGCCAAACATGACCATCGACTTTAAATTCACATACTTGCCATACTCACGCACACTCTCCTCGACTTGTGCGGCCAGCTCGCGGGTTGGCGTGAGAATTAGAGCGCGGATCGGCGAGCGGCCATTTTTATTATTGCCGCTATCAGCAGCGAGACGATGCAGAATCGGCAAGGTAAAACCAGCAGTCTTGCCGGTGCCGGTTTGCGCGCCGGCCAGCAGATCGCCGCCCGACAGCACAGCGGGGATCGCCTGCCGCTGAATCGGGGTAGGAACGGTGTAACCACGTTCAGTAACAGCGCGAACGAGGGCATCGGAAAGTCCAAGGGATGAAAATGACATGAGACTCCAGAAATAGAAACAACATCGGCCTGCCGCCGGGATTCGGCGCCAGTCTGCGGCGGATGAAATGGGGTTAACCGGGATGGGGCGCGGCGCAGGAGACTGGAGCAATGCCGCGATGAGGCAGTTTAACAGGATTCGGGAGATTAAGCTTGTGGGATTCTATTATTCCCCCACCTGTCTGTCCGTCAAATCTCCCTCCCAGACCCAGGCAGGGCTGTTAAGTTTTCATCAAGCCACAATAATTTTTAACAATTTCTTGATGCTTGATGCAAAAATATCGAACCTGCCTTAATCGATTCAAAGTCATTCTGGCAAATAATGTTAATCGCTATAGCAACCATTTACATGTTATTAAATTTTAATAAAATTTATAATTTTTGTAAAAATTTTGATGAGATTTTATTGGTATTATAAATATTCAACAACCTGTATTAAGATTGCTATACACCTTCGGTTGTAGCAGCAAAAAAATTAGGATCGTAACTTCTCGGCCAGTTGCAAGCGTTGGGTCAGCACCACCCGGACCGCTAGAAACGCCAAGAGCGCAATCCCCAACCGGGTCAGACTGCGATCCGACCCTAGGATCACATAAAACCCGCTTAAACTGACTGTCAAGCGCAAAATGAAACTTCCTGCGATCCATAATGCTGGATGTGGATGCCCCGGCAACCGGCGCAGAGTGAACCACAGACCGGCGAAGTAAAACAGACCCAGCACGGTCCCTCCCAGCGCAGCCAGCAGCCCGTTCAGGAATTCAGTCATTATGTTGCTCCCGATCTTTCGGACGCTGTCCATGCAACCATCGCCAGGCATTAGCGCAGCCGAGCGCAAGTCCGGCGGCTAACAGCGTCAGCGTCCAGGAATGCGGACCTGGCCAATTCCGGTCCAGCCACAATCCCAGCAATGCGCCCAGCACGGTAGGTAGGGCCACCGACCAGCCTACGGCGCCAAAGAGGCCTAGCCCGAACCAGATGTTAGGTCGATCCGCCTGCCGCGCGCGTTGCTTGCGAGACGCTTTACGCCCGATCTGACTCGGTAGAGGATCGAAACCCGTCATCGCTGTTTTTCTCCTGAAATGACTGAAGATTTTGAAATGCTGGCCAAGCAACGCGTCGGTAAAAGAACCTTGCTACTCATAAGAATAGTCAGCATCTCCGGCGTCATGTTCGCCAAAGGGTTTAGGTTTTGCGCAAAATCCCGCTCGGCGCCCGTTTTTGTACGAACGCCAAGCCACCCGGTGATTTGGCTCTATCGCGCCTGCACCCGACCTACTGGATCAAAGCGCCACGGGCTTTCGATACGCAGTAGATCCACTTGTTGGCGAAGATTATCGGGGAAAGGTGGATAAGGCGCGGCCAGTTTCACGATGCGTTGAGCAGCACGGTCGAGTTCAGCATTGCCTGAGGAACGGAGAATTCGCACGTCTCGCAGACTGCCATCGGCGCGAATAGCAACCTCTAGCAACGGTCCAGTACTCAGACTGAGTCGTCGGGCGACATCCGGAAAATTCATTTCCCCCACCCGGGTCACTTTTCGCGCCCAGTCCACTGCATAAAAGCCGGCCACCGAGCGTGTATCAGCCAAAGTAACGCGCTTCGTGCGAACTCCCGCCAGTTGCTGGCGCTGCTTTTCAGCTTCAAGACGGGCAACCTGGCTTAGCAGTGTTGTGCTGTTTAGCCGATCCGGCGGAAGGGGAGGGAGCATCCTGGGACGTTTGTCCGAGTCAATTGGTTTAGGTTGTAACCTTTTACTCCCCTCGCCCGCTTGCGGGAGAGGGGTTGGGGGAGAGGGGTTGGTTTTAGCGACTGACGTAGTTGTCTTAGCGCGAGGTTTTAGCGCCAACCTGGATTCAGGTTTGGGTTCAGATTTTGGGACTGGCTTGGGTTCAGGTTTTGAGACCGGCTTGGGTTCAGGCTTTGGGACTGGCTTGGGTTCAGGCTTTGGGACTGGCTTGGGTTCAGGCTTCGGAGCCGGCGCTGGCCTGGGTTCCGGTTCAGGCGCCGGTGTGGAAACAGGTTTTAGGTTAGGCGGCGGCGCGACTGTTTTAGCCGGCAACAGCATCACATCGAACTGTCGCAATGCGGGAAAGCGAAACGTCCACGGGTCAATCGGTACGCCGAACAGCAACGCTATGTGCAGACCCAGCGCCAGCGCCAGCGCCAGCGCCCAGCGATAACCTGCATCGTCCGCAACCGGATGAGCGAAACGAATCAAGTCATATCTCCACGACCGCTAGCGCTGCAATCGTTTTGCAATAGCCGCCATCAAATCCCCACCGATATCCAGTCCAAACTGAGCATCAAGTTCCCGTGCGCAAGTGGGACTGGTGACATTGATCTCGGTCAAATAGTCTCCGATCACGTCCAGACCAACGAACAGTAGTCCCATCTCTTGCAGGCGCGGCGCAACCTGGCCGCAAATCCAGCGATCGCGATCGCTAAGCGGGACGCCTTCGCCCCGCCCGCCCGCCGCCAGATTGGCTCGCGTTTCACCCACTTGGGGAATGCGCGCCAGCGCGTAGGGAACCGGCTCGCCGTCGATAAGCAAGATACGCTTGTCACCGGCGGTGACTTCCGGTACATAGGTCTGCGCCATGGTCAAACGCCGACCGTGGTCAGTCAACGTCTCCAGAATCACGTTCAAATTCGGATCGCCTTGCCGCAACCGGAATACCGACGCCCCCCCCATGCCGTCCAGCGGTTTGACAACGATATCCGCCTGCTCCTCCAGAAACGCCTTGAGCCGCGCCGGTTGCCGGGCGACCACGGTTGGTGGTCCACACTGTGGAAAATGCAGGGCAAAAAACTTTTCGTTGGCATCGCGCAGGCTACCCGGTCGATTGACAATCAATACCCCCGCCCTTTCAGCCAACTCCAGTAAATAAGTGGTATAAATGTATTCCATATCGAAAGGTGGATCCTTGCGCATCAAAATCACGTCGAGTTCGGTCAAGGGCAGATCGCGCTCGTTATGAAAAGTGAACCAACCATTTTTTTCATCCTTAACGCTCAGTCGCCGGGAATAACCGAAAGCCTGGTCGCCGCGCGCATAAAGATTGGCCTGTTCGAAATAATGCAGTTCCCAGCCTCGGGCCTGGGCGGCCAGCAGCATGGCGAACGTTGTATCCTTTTTAATGGTAATGGCGCTAATGGGATCCATCACCACGCCGAGTTTGAAGGTCATGGGCGCTGTCCGTCAGGTTAGGCAAGTTAGGTTCAAAAGTCCGGCATACGGAATAAACCGCGACTATGATTTAAGATCACCGATTTTGTCATGGCGTCAAGGTTGTTAGTATGCTAAATATCACACTCAAAAAACCAATGTTCTATTGCAGTGTGACGCTGTCGCCGGAAAACTGCGAACCTGGGCGCTGGCTCTTGCATGGATTCAATCCGCGATGATTGGGTCTGAATTTCATCAGAGGATAGTGATGTGGCAGATGCGGAAGTAACCCCTCCTGCGGCGCCTGCGTCGCCGTTGCATCCCTTCGATGTGTTGCTGAAACTCGATCAGCGCATCCGGGAGCGGGCGCCGGTTGAAACAGCAGGTACGCAGCTGTCGGAGATTCGCGGGCGACTGGCGCTGCGCCTCGGTTCCTGGAACCTGCTATTCTCCATGGATGACGTCGCTGAAATCATCCCGGTGCCCCGCAGTATTACTCGGGTGCCCGGCGTCAAGCGCTGGTTGCTGGGGATCGCCAACCTGCGCGGCAAGGTGATTTCCGTCTCGGATTTAAGGGATTTTCTGATCGACCGCCCTACTCCGCGACTCCCAGGTAGCCAGATTGTGGTGGTTCGGGCCGGTGAGTGGGATTATGGCTTGCTGGTGGATGAAATTATTGGCATGCGGCATTTCGGACCCCAGCATCGCGTCCCCTCGCTGGAGGCGATCGAGGCGAATTTGCGACTCTATGTGATCGAGGCGTTCCTGAACGACAATCAGCACTGGCTGGCTTTCGATACCGGTAAGCTGCTGGCGGATCCACGATTTCTGAATGCAGCCAGCTAGGCGTTGCTGGGGATTTTCCCGTCAGCTACATGGACGGGGACCATAAGATTCTGTTTGATGAGAAATAACAATGCGTGACTCGCGAGACCATTCGGCGTTAAAGGGCTTTTCTGCCACCTATCTGTCATTGCTGGGGGCGCTGGTGCTGTCCATCATGCTGATGGGCTTTATTTTTATCCTGCTGGCGGGACAGAGCGAACAAAGCGAAACCCAGGTTAACCTGGCCAGCGAGCAGCGCCTGCTATCGCGCGCCATCGTGACTGAGGCGCTCGAAGCGAGGCAGGGTAAAGACAGTGCGTTTGGCCAACTTAAGGAGAGCCGCGACCGTTTTGAACTCATTCTGAATGGTCAACAAAAAGGCAACGATACCCTCGGATTGTCCCCGGCGCCACAGGGCGCGCGTTCAGCTCTGGATGAACTGCTCAACCGCTGGAAACCGATCCGCGATGAAATCGACATCATTCTGGCGGGGCGCGAACCGGTGGTGTCGGTCAACAATTTTGTTCCGTTGCTGGAAAGCTCGCTGACGCAGATGAATACCCTGTCCGATGAGATTGCCAAAAGTCTGGCCAGCAATCGGGCCGATCCGCGTCAGGTTTATCAGGCCGCCAAGCAACTGCAGCTGGGCGAACAAATCGTCATTGACCTCAAGCGGATGTTGAGCGAAAGCGGTCTGGGCGCCGCCACCGCAGCCGACCGCTTCAGTCGTAATGTCAAATTATTTGGACAGATTTTGCGCGGTATGCGTGAAGGCGGACCAGGCATCGAGCGGGTCACCATTCCCGACAGCGCCAGCAAACTGGCCGACCTTACTGAACTGTTCAAGACGCTTGGGGCAGAAACCGATCGTATTATTCAGAGGGCGCCGGAACTGGTTAAAATACAGAACGCCGCCCAGGGGGTCGTTGACAAGGGCGATGGATTGTTGAAGGCGGCTACCCAGCTTCTGGAGGTCATCGTCATCGAGAGCCAGCAGATCGCCTTGTTCGGCATCCCACTTGGTTATCCGGCCGCCTACGCCCTGGGTATCATTGCCCTGATTCTGCTGCTTACGCTGTTGTTCGTCCAGAATCGCGAAAGCCGCCAGCAACTGGTTGACGCCGAACAGCGCAAGCAGGAAACCGAAGAGCAGAACCGCCGTAATCAGGACGCTATTCTGCGGCTGCTCGATGAACTGGGCAACCTGGCCGAGGGCGACCTGACCGTGCAGGCCAGCGTGACCGAAGACATCACTGGCGCCATCGCCGATTCGGTCAACTACGCCATCGAAGCCTTGCGCGATCTGGTGTCCACCATTAACAGCACCTCGGGACTGGTTGCCGCCGCCGTGCAGGAAACCAGCGCTATTGCCGACCGATTGGCTAAATCCAGCGAAATTCAGGCCCGGCAGATCGAAAACGCCAGCGCCACTGTCATGCAGATGGCGCAATCCATGGACGATGTATCGTCGAAGACCGCCGCCTCCGCCGAAGTCGCCGAAAAGTCGGTGGGCATCGCGCACGAGGGCGGCGACCG
>JAGRHQ010000079.1:11176-15795 GCA_020444905.1 Candidatus Competibacteraceae bacterium | reverse complement strand
CCAAGGAAGCGGTTTACGAGGCTAAGCGCTGCCTGTCCTGCGGCAATTGTTACGAATGCGACGGCTGCTTCGGCGCCTGTCCCGAAGACGCCGTAATCAAGCTCGGACCCGGCAAACGCTACCGCTACAACTACGATCTCTGCACCGGCTGCGCCGTCTGCTTTGAGCAATGTCCCTGCCATGCCATCGAGATGATCCCGGAACCGGCGGAAGCGTAATCATTCGCCCCCATCCCCTCACCGCCGACCCCTCTCCTGGCAGGAGAGGGGGAGCGCATGGTGATCAAAAACCACCTGCCCGCTCCATCACAGCGGGCCAAGAGAGAAGCACGAAATGACTGAACGGCAAGTTACCACTATTGACGGTAATGAAGCGGCGGCCTACGTCGCCTACCGGGTGAACGAAGTCTGCACCATCTATCCCATCACCCCGTCTTCGACGATGGCCGAGTTGGCGGACCAATGGGCTTCGGAAGGCGTGAAAAACATCTGGGGCAGCGTACCTCTGGTGATGGAGATGCAGAGCGAAGGCGGCGCGGCCGGCGCGGCGCACGGCGCGTTGCAAACCGGGGCGCTGACCACCACGTTCACCGCCTCGCAGGGACTCATGCTGATGATTCCCAACATGTACAAAATCGCCGGTGAACTCACGTCAGCAGTATTCCACGTCGCTGCCCGCTCCCTGGCGACCCAGGGGTTGTCGATTTTCGGCGATCACCAAGACGTGCTGGCGGTGCGCCCGACTGGTTTCTGCCTGCTGGCTTCCGGCTCGGTGCAGGAAGCGCATGACATGGCGTTGATCGCTCAGGCCGCAACTCTGGAAGCGCGGGTGCCCTTCATCCACTTCTTCGATGGCTTCCGCACCTCGCACGAGGTCAACAAGCTCACGCTGTTGTCGGATGACGAGATCCGGGCGATGATCCGCGATGATCTGGTGTTGGCGCATCGCGCCCGGGCGCTGAATCCGGATCGGCCGTTCATTCGCGGCACGGCGCAAAATCCCGATGTCTATTTCCAGAGTCGCGAAACGGTCAACCCGTTTTACGCCAAGGTGCCCGGCATCGTACAGTCGGCGATGGATCGGTTCGCTGAGGTCACAGGACGCCGTTATAACCTGTTCGACTACTTCGGCGATCCGAATGCTGAACGAGTGGTGATCCTGATGGGTTCCGGACAAGAAACCGCTTGTGAAACCGCTGATTATCTCAATGCGCGCGGCGAAAAAGTCGGCGTGATCCAGGTTCGTCTCTATCAACCGCTATCGGCCTCTCATTTCCTAGCGGCGCTGCCGGCCAGCGTCAAGTCCATCGCCGTTCTGGAGCGCACCAAAGAGCCGGGCGCGAGTGGCGAGCCGATGTACCTGGAAGTGGTTAATACCCTGGTGGAAGCGCAGACCGCCGGCACGTTGCCTACCCAGACCTTCCCGAAGGTGATTGGCGGTCGTTATGGGTTGTCCTCCAAGGAATTCACCCCGGCGATGGTCAAGGCGGTGTTCGACGAATTGAGCAAGTCGAAGCCCAAGAACCATTTCACGGTCGGTATCGTCGATGACGTGACGCACACCAGCCTGGAGGTCGATACCAGCTTCATGATCGAATCCGATAAAGTCGTGCGCGCCATGTTCTACGGGCTGGGCGCGGATGGCACGGTCGGCGCGAACAAGAATTCGATCAAGATCATCGGCGACGATCCCGAATTTTACGCCCAGGGCTATTTCGTTTACGACTCCAAGAAATCCGGTTCGCAGACGGTTTCCCATCTGCGCTTCGGCCCCGATCCGATTCGCTCACCCTATCTGGTGCAGTCGGCCAACTTCATTGGTTGCCATCAGTTCAACTTCCTGGATCGCGGCGATGTGCTCAAAAATGCCGCGCAAGGCGCGGTGCTGCTGTTGAACACCAGTCCGCATGCGCCCGAGCAGGCGTGGGATCGGCTGCCGCGTCCCGTGCAGGAACAGATCATCGCCAAGAAACTCAAGGTTCACGCGATCAATGCCGAGCAAGTCGCCCGCGACAACGGTATGGGGACGCGCATCAACACCATCATGCAGACCTGTTTCTTCGCCATTTCCGGGGTGCTGCCGCGCGATAAAGCGATTGAGAAGATCAAGTACTCGATTAAAAAGAGCTACATGCGCAAAGGCGAGGAAGTCGTGCGCAAGAACTTCGAGGCAGTCGACAACACGTTGGCCAACTTGCGCGAAATCCCGGTGCCGGCCCAGGCCACCAGTACCCGTGAGTTACCGCCAACGGTCCCGGCCAACGCGCCGGAATTCGTTCAGAAAGTGACAGCGATGATGATGGCCGGGCGCGGCGATGAACTGCCGGTCAGCGCGCTGCCGGTGGACGGCACCTATCCCAGCTCCACCACCCAGTGGGAAAAGCGCAATATTTCCACCTTCGTACCGATCTGGGAACCGGATGTCTGCATTCAGTGCGGCAATTGCAGCATGGTCTGCCCGCATGGCGTGATTCGCTCCAAGTTCTACAACGAGGCCAGCCTGGACAGCGCGCCCAAGGCGTTCAAGGCCGCTCCCATCGACGCCCGAGGCTTCCCGGAAATTCGCTATACCTTGCAGGTCTATCTGGAAGATTGCACCGGTTGCGGGCTGTGCGTGGAAGTCTGCCCGGCCAAGAGCAAGGAACAGACCGGACGCAAGGCCATCAACATGGCGCTCAAGGAACCGGTGCTGGAGAACGAGCGCGCTAATGTAAGTTTCTTCGAGACCTTGCCGGAAGTGGATCGTGGCCGGGTGGATTTCTCGACGGTGCGCGGGGTGCAGTTCCTACCACCGCTGTTCGAATTCTCCGGGGCCTGCGCCGGTTGTGGCGAGACGCCTTATGTCAAGATGCTTTCCCAACTGTTTGGCGACCGCTTGTTGGTAGCCAACGCCACCGGTTGCTCTTCAATCTACGGCGGCAACCTGCCAACTACACCCTGGTCAGTTAACAACGAAGGGCGCGGTCCAGCCTGGTCTAACTCGCTGTTTGAAGATAACGCCGAATTTGGCCTGGGCTTCCGCTTGACTGCGGATAAGCACCTGGAGTACGCACGGGAGCTATTGCAAGCGCTGGCCGGATTGATCGGCGCTGATCACGTCGATGAATTGTTGAATGCCGAACAAATCACCGAGATCGACATTCGCCGGCAACGTGGACGGGTTGCGGACTTGAAGCAACGCTTGCGGGAAATCAATGATCCCCGCGCGGCGCAATTGTTGGCGGTCGCCGATCAACTGGTGCGGCGCAGCGTCTGGATCGTCGGCGGCGATGGTTGGGCCTACGACATCGGTTCCTCCGGCGTCGATCATGTCCTGGCCAGTGGCCGCGATGTGAATATTCTGGTCATGGACACTGAGGTGTATTCCAACACCGGCGGCCAGATGTCGAAATCCACCCCGATGGGCGCGGTCGCCAAGTTCGCGGCGGCGGGTAAACATATCGGTAAGAAAGACATCGCGTTGCAGGCCATTTCCTACGGTAATGTCTATGTCGCGCGCGTCGCTCTGGGCGCCAATCCGCAGCAGGCTTTGCTGGCCTTCCGCGAGGCCGAGGCTTATCAGGGACCGTCGCTGATTCTGGCCTACAGTCATTGCATCGCTCACGGCATCAATATGCAGCGTGGACTGGATCAACAGCATCTGGCGGTAGAGAGCGGCCATTGGCCCTTGTTCCGCTACAACCCGATGGTGCATGAATCCAACGAGAATCCCTTTGTTCTGGATTCCGGGCGTCCGAAGATTCCGCTCAAGAAATATGCCTATAACGAGGTGCGCTACAAGGTGCTGGCTCACACCAACCCGGCGGAAGCTGAGCACCTGATGGACATGGCCCAGCAGGCGATCAACCGGCGCTGGTCAGTGTACGAGGATATGGCGACCCGTAGCGGCGGTACGTTTGTGCCCAAATTCAAATAATCAAGGCGTCAGGCATCAGGCATCGAGCATTCCTTGCGCCCGATGCCTGGAGCCGGATACCTAGAACCCGATACCTGTTTCCTGAAGGAATGATCATGGATTTAACCACTACTTACATGGGGATGAAGCTGAAGCATCCCATCGTGGCGTCGTCATCGCCGTTGTCGACGACTGTGGCGGGCATCAAACGTCTGGAAGATGCGGGCGCGGCGGCGATCGTCATGTTTTCCCTGTTCGAGGAACAGTTGAAACATGAAAGCGCGGCCCTGGAACATCTGATGACTGCGGGCACCGAGAGCTTCGCCGAGTCGCTGAGCTATCTGCCGGAAGTCGATGACTACACGGTGGGGCCGGACAGTTATCTCGATCTGCTGCGCCGGGCGTCCGAGGCCGTAGATATTCCGGTGATCGGCAGTCTTAACGGCATCACCAACACCGGTTGGATCGAGTACGCCCAACTGATGCAGCAGGCCGGGGCTAAAGGCATCGAGTTGAATATTTACTACATTCCCGCCGATTTGATCACGAATGGCCGGGAAGTCGAAGAGCGTTACATCAAGATCGTCAAAGCGGTCAAGGAGTCGGTCACGATCCCCGTTGCCGTTAAACTGAGTCCCTTCTTCAGCGCCATCGGCTCCATGGCTAAGGCGCTGGATAATGTTGGCGCGGATGCGCTGGTCTTGTTTAACCGCTTCTATCAGCCA
>JAGRHQ010000079.1:0-11078 GCA_020444905.1 Candidatus Competibacteraceae bacterium | reverse complement strand
GGATTTCGATTTGGACAAGCTGGAAGTGGCGCCGAATCTGAATTTGAGTACGCCGGATGAGATTCGTCTGCCACTGCTGTGGATTGCCGTGTTGTACGGGAAGCTGAAGACCTCGCTGGGCGCGACGCGAGGGGTGCATACCCCGGTTGAAGTCGTGAAGTATTTGATGGCTGGCGCCGATGCGGTGATGACAACCTCGGCGTTGCTGAAAAACGGCGTGGATTATCTGACCACTCTGCGTGATGGTTTGCAGGCGTGGATGGAGATGAATCAGTACCAGTCGGTGACGCAGATGAAAGGGTCGATGAGCCAGCAGAATGTGGCTGATCCGACTGCTTTTGAACGCGCCAATTACATCAAGACGCTCGAAAGTTTTAAGAGCGATTACATTTAAGTTGTTGAATGTTTGGTCTAATTGACCTCTGTTCTTTCGCTTGGAGGTCTTGCGGGGATTGCGGGGAGCGCAATCCCCTTTTTTCTGGCCACCTGTTTGATTTGGAAGAACTGTCTGTAAGGGATCACCGGACTGCGCCAGCGGTTGCTGGGCAGCACTGTCATTCAGGATAACGGGCCGGTCCATACGCATCCCGATCTCCTGGTCGCCTTGGAACCACAGGAAACGCGCTGGCCTTGGTATCGTCCGCCAAATTGGCCGACCGAACCCAGCGCGGCAGCGGTCCGACGATGGGGCGCGCTGAAGTTGCCGATTCAAATCGTTCCCCTACCGACCTATGCCTCTTGGTGTCATCCGATCGAAAAGCTCTGGCGTAAACTGCGCCAGGACGTGACCCACCTGCATCGATGGGCGGATGACCTCGACGTCCTGCGCACTGAGATCGACCGCTTCTTGGATCAGTTTGCCCAAGGTTCCTTGGAGCTACTGCGCTACGTGGGGCTAGAAGTACCGGATTAAATTTTTAAAGATCATATTAGGGGGGGCCGAATGGATACATCAGGGCGTAGCGTCGTTTCCTGGAGATACCGGAGGCGATTCAATCGACGGGGAAGGCTCCACCGATTCAATCACGGGTTCGCTGGGAAGAGCAGGTTCGGTTGCCGGAATCCTTTTTTCTACCTCTTCGTCGGCGACTGCTTCCGGCGCAGCGGACGACTCGTTGACTGGAGTTTCTTCCGATACAACGGTTTCCGCCTCTGCCTCTGCCGCCAAAACCACGGTCTCCCCAACCTCTGACTCGAATGCCGCCGGTGTTAGCGCGGCATTATCCGTTTCAGAGATTATCTCTTCCAGTACAAGCGGAGCCTGAACCGCTTCCATATCCACGGCAATCGCCGTTTCTGCGTTGGCAAAAGCTGATTCGACCGGTGCCGGAGGGCTGCTGACCGAATCGCTGACCAAACTGGTTGATTCCATGTAGGGCGCTTCAGCTTGATCTACCGGTTGGACTGGCGCTGAATCATTCACTGCTTTCGACGCTTCTTGCGACTCTCCCCTCACCTCTTCCTCAACTGTTGGATATTCCAGACGGGTAAGAGGCGGCATCGGCAACTCGTCATTAAGCGCAGCCGATGCATCCGCCGCTTTGGTAACCGCCTGTGCGGCAAGCATCTCCCGAGGCAAACGCGGACGTCCGCTGCGGATACGTCGTTGTGGCCCGGCGGGTTTCCCGGTCATAGTCGGCGCAACAGCCTCACTGACCGCGGTCGAGTCACTCTCTGATTCAACCCCAGCGCCCGATTCCAGAACGATCTCGGCGTTGGCGGGCGGCGCATCGGCAGGCGCTTCGCTGCGCTTCCGCCGCCGCCCGCCCCGCCGCCCTCGACGGTTCCGCCCGGAGGTTTCCTCTTCACTTTCGGTGATGACCGCTGATTCTTCGAGTTCCGGGATGGGCATTATCACTGATTCACCCAGCTCGCCAGGTTCCAACGGTGCTTCGCCGCTCGGTGGCGAAATCAGGATGGGCATCGCTTCATCAGCAGCCGTGACCGATGCAAGAGTTGTTCTAGCCTGTAGCGCCTCAGCGCCTGGTTCTGCCGCGCCGCGCCGTCCAGGGCGTTCCCGGCGCGGCCGCTCGGGTTTGGCTGTAACCGGCTTGACGCCGGACCGTCCAGACTGCTCATCCCTGGAAGACGCTGGCTGTGGCTGTCCAAAGAGATTACCCCATAGCCACCGGAAAAAACTGGCGTTAACCTCCGGCTTGGGTCCTGGCGGCGGCGGTAGCGGCGCCGGGCTGGCCGGCGCGACACCCTTGACTGCCGGTTCCTCAACCGTCTCGCGCAGGGCTGCATTGACCTGCGCCTCGTACTGCTCCTCGTAATCTTCGGCCAGGGTGTACGACAACCGTTGCGCTTCCGACAGCTCTTCAACGCGCAACCGACTTAATTTGAAATGCGGCGTCTCCAGCGACTCATTAGGAATCAGCAAAATGCCGACTCGATGACGCTGTTCAAAAGCGCGGATCGCCTCACGTTTTTCATTGAGCAGGAAGGTGGCGACCTTGACCGGCAACTGCGCGACGACCCGGCCGGTTTTGTCCTTCATGGCTTCTTCCTGAATCAGTCGCAATACGCTCAGCGCCAGCGATTCGATATTGCGGATTGTCCCCCGGCCTTCGCAACGCGGGCAGATGACATGACTGGCCTCATCCAGCGAGGGCCGCAAGCGCTGCCGCGACATTTCCAGCAGACCAAACCGGGAGATGCGGCCCACCTGCACCCGCGCGCGGTCGACTTTCAGCGCTTCGCGCAACCGATTCTCGACTTCCCGCTGGTTGCGAGCAGCGTTCATATCGATGAAGTCGATAACAATCAGTCCGCCTAGATCACGCAGGCGCATTTGCCGGGCGATCTCATCGGCGGCTTCCACATTGGTGGTCAGCGCGGTTTCTTCAATGTCGCTGCCCTTGGTGGCGCGCGCCGAGTTGATGTCGATGGAGACCAGCGCTTCCGTGTAATCGATAACCACGCTACCGCCAGAGGGCAGGCTGACCTCGCGTTGATAGGCGGTTTCGATCTGCGATTCGATTTGAAAGCGGGAAAACAGAGGCACATTGTCCTGATACAGCTTGAGCTTGCTCAGGTTATGCGGCATCACCTGTTGCATGAATTCCTGCGCCTGGCGATAAACCGCTGCGCTGTCCACCAGAATTTCGCCGATGTCGGCGCGCAGGTAGTCGCGCAGGGCGCGGATGATGATGTTGCTTTCCTGATAGATCAGGAAGGGCGCTTTCTTCTGCGAGGAGGCGGTTTCAATGGCCCGCCATAAATTCAGCAGGTAATCCAGGTCCCACTGCAATTCTTCCTGGGAGCGGCCCACGCCGGCGGTGCGCACGATCAGGCCCATGCCTTCAGGAATGTCGAGGCTGCTCATGATCTCGCGGATTTCCTGGCGATCCTCGCCTTCGATGCGCCGCGACACCCCGCCCGCACGGGGATTATTGGGCATCAGCACCAGATAGCGGCCCGCCAGGCTGATGAAGGTGGTCAGCGCCGCGCCTTTGTTGCCGCGCTCTTCTTTTTCCACCTGAATCACGACTTCCTGGCCTTCGCGGATCGCTTCGCGGATACTGGGGCGATTGCTGTCGGCGTGGGGATCGAAATTGCTGCGATTGATTTCCTTGAAGGGCAAAAAACCGTGTCGCTCGGCGCCATAGTCGACAAACGCCGCTTCCAGTCCGGGTTCGACGCGGGTGATGCGTCCTTTATAGATGTTGGATTTTTTCTGTTCCCGCGAGGGCGTTTCGATATCGAGGTCGAACAATTTCTGGCCGTCAACCAGCGCCACGCGCAACTCTTCCTGCTGAGTTGCGTTAATCAGCATACGTTTCATAAAGTTGAGATTCCTTGCGCTCAACCATCACCGCAAGCAACGCGGTTGTCGCCGAGGCGTGGCTGGGGCGGGAAATGGACCGGGGAAGCGAGGTTCCCAACAGCGGGCCGTTTCCCCAATACGCCAAAGGTCGTTGCCGGTCGGCTGGGAGCGCGGTCAAGAGCCACTCGGGTTGGAAAGGGGTTGAGCGGCGGAAAAACCCTTTGAAAACCACCGCTCGCCGGGCAAAATGGCGCGCAGGCGTGAAAACCGATATCGTGTATTGTTCCAGTTTCGCCGACCTTTCGGGTCATTGGCGACAACCTTCGCAACTATAACAGTCTGATGAACGCGCTTCAAATAATGCCTGCTTCTACATCGCCCGGTGGGGTGCGCCGTCTGGAAATCACTCCAGAACACGCTGTGGTCAGCGCTTCAATAATTTTCTGCTCCGCGAATTGAAGGGCGCACCCAAGTTTACCGCTGGGCGACGGGAGATTGCCGTCAGCGCTCCGCTGGAGACTGAGCTTTATATCCTGCAAATGCTGTGTTACGTGAAATCTTGACTTTTACTTTTTTTTTTGTAGATTACATACTGTCTGCTCAGGATGACACAGTGAGTAGATCGCGATACCTTCCTTAAGAGACATTATGTTTTTTCCGTACAGGTGTCCGGTTGCTCGCCGTTGAGTGTTCACTGCATCCGTGTCCATTCACAACATCCTACAGCTACAGGGGATTTCTGATGAAACGACATTGCTTCTGGCGCAGCCTGTTGTTGCTGTGCTGCTTTTTCCTGCCCGCGCTGGCTAGCGCCGCGCCACTTGAATTGAAAACCAGCGTTAGCGATGACCCGGTGGTGCCCGGTCAAGGCTTTTTCTATCGGATCATGGCCACTAATACCAACCCGGAAGGGGGTGCGCCGCTGGAAAATGTGACCATCACGTTGATCGTACCTGACTACACAGTAGCACGCTGGTATGGGGACTTCGTGACCGGCGCTGGTGTTTCTACAAGCCACCGCGAACCCGGCGAGCTACTAACGCTGACTGTCAGCACTTTAGCGCCTGGCGAAAGCCGCGAGGTGCAGATTCCCATGGTGGTCACTGCTGACATTGCGCTGAGTTCTCTTCCTCAGACGCTGGCGGCCCGGTTTGAAGGAACTTATACCGGCGGCGGACAAGCCCTTGCCGATGAAGAGATCAGCATAGTAGCGGTTAAACCATTGGATATTCAACTGAGTGCGACACCCAGTCCGCTCACGCCCAGTGGGGAATTGACCTATACTCTGACATTTGGCAATGCTGGTACACAGGCGGTGAGTAATGCGGATCTCACCTTGCAGTTACCCAGTGGCGTCA
The DNA here is from genome assembly GCA_020444905.1 of Candidatus Competibacteraceae bacterium. Taxonomy (GTDB): domain Bacteria; phylum Pseudomonadota; class Gammaproteobacteria; order Competibacterales; family Competibacteraceae; genus UBA2383. The sequence goes on along the minus strand of JAGRHQ010000079.1, from coordinate 5,951 downwards.
CGGTGCTGGACAGTAGTGGTGGCAACCAAGTTGGCAATAGCATCGTCTGGTCTATTGCTCAACTGAATTCTGGAACCAGTGACCGCCGACAGGTGAAAGTGAAGGATACACTGGGTGGCATCAGTCGCGTTCTGCAAGCCCAAGCTGAAATCGATGACCAATCAGGCGCAGGCCCAGACGCACGAGCATCGCTACTGACCCCGATCCGCGCTAACCTACCACTGCATTTAACGCTGGCTATCAGTGACGATCCGGTTAGACGTAGCCAGCAATATTTTTATCGTCTAACTGCTACCAATACTAATCCAGTCTCGGGTGCTCCATTGGAGAATGTTGTCGTCCGATTGATCGTACCTGACTACACAGTGGCACGTTGGTATGGGGACTTCGTGACTGGCGCTGATGTTTCTACAAGTCACCGCGAACCTGGCGAGCTACTAACGCTGACTGTCGGCACTTTAGCGCCTGGGATGAGCAAGGAAGTGCAAATTCCAGCATCGGTTGGCGATGATGTACCCTTCGGTCGTTTGGTCACAGCCCGATTTGAGGGTAATTACGATACCCATACCGGCGAGCGTGCGATTGCTGCCGATACTATCGCTGTTGAGCAGACCAAACCGCTAGACATCAATTTGAACGCAAATCCTGCGCCGATCACGCCTAGTGATCAGTTCGCCTATTCACTGGTTTATGGCAACACGGGTTCTTCCGCCGTCAATGGCTCATTAGAATTGACCCTGCCAGATCGGGTACAGGTGCTAGACAGTGATGGTGGTGTACAAACCGGTAACACGCTCGTTTGGGAGGCCATCGGTCCACTCGGTTTCGGTCGAGGCACCCGTCGAGAGATTCTGCTCCAGGATACCAGTGGTATCAGCAGCCGTCAGTTACAAGCGGAAGCTCGTCTTATTAACAGTGCTAGCCTTAAATCTTGGTCAGCACGCTCTGTTTCAGCTACATCAATACAGACGGCTTTACCCCTAAGCTTAGAGACTAACATTAGCAAAGATCCACTAGTGCATGGCGATTCGTTCGACTACACCTTGACGGTCACCAACACTAATCCAGTCTCGGGTGCTCCATTGGAGAATGTTGTCGTCCGATTGATCGTACCCGACTACACAGTGGCACGTTGGTATGGGGACTTCGTGACTGGCGCTGATGTTTCTACAAGTCACCGCGAACCTGGCGAGCTACTAACGCTGACTGTCGGCACTTTAGCGCCTGGCGAAAGCCGTGAAGTCAAAATCCCAATGGAACTTAGGGATGATGTGACTTCAGGTACTTTGTTCGATGCACGCTTTTTTGGCTATGCTTCCTTTCCTGATGGTACCGTTGCACCGCAAGTAACCTCTACCGTAACGGCACTGATTGGCGAATACGCCGTTGCGGTTCCCACCTACGATCTGACTGTGACCAAAATCGGGACCGGCGAAGGCACCGTCAGCAGCAACCCCGCCGGGATCAACTGCGGCAGCGACTGCACGGAAAACTATCCCGAAGGAACATCGGTCACCCTGACCGCCACGCCTGACAGCAGTTTCGTCTTCGCGGGTTGGAGCGGAGCTTGTTCGGGGTCTGGGACTTGCGTGGTTACGATGGACGCCGCCAAGAACGTCACCGCGACCTTTGCTCTCGAAAACAGCGATCCCGCCACGACCTTGATCACCCACTACTACGTCTCGATTCTCGAACGCGAGCCGGAAGAAGAGGGCCTGGCCTTCTGGAAAGACCAGATCGCTGAGAAGCAGGCAAAAGACGAAGATGTCAAGCCGGTGTTCCGCGCAATGGCCGCCTTCTTCTTCTTCAGCGAGGAATACATCGGTCGGAACACCACCAATATCCAGTTCCTCACCAACCTGTACCTGACCTTCTTCCAGCGCGAGCCGGATGATGAAGGGCTGGAGTTCTGGTTAGTAAAATTGGTCGGCGGTATGTCGCGCAACCAGGCCATGCAAGGCTTCCTATTCTCGCCGGAATTCACCAGCTTCATGGAAGATCTGGGGTTCTGAGAGGCTTTTTCGTACAGCCTCTAGACCCCTGCCCCTCTCCCGCCTGCGGGCGAGGGGTTCTCGTACAGCCTCTAGGAATTTAGGGCGTAGAACGCAATTCCCATGCATTCCCGACCTCTTTTCCTGGAGCCGAGCCTGCTATGAAATCTCCCGCGACCAGGCTGGATCGTCAGCGTCCGCCAAGGGGAGCAGGCTGGGCTAATGCCGGGTTTTCAAATAGGCTTCCAACTGCTGCAATTCCTCCGGGGACAAGCCGCGTAGCCGTTCCTCGGGCGGCAAACCACGCAGGCGCTCCTCGGGGGCATACCGCGAGAGCACTTCCTCGGGTCGGGCAGGTTCCCTTGGGCATCCTCCAACTACTTGCAGTAATTGACAAAATGACCCATTGTCTTGCTCGCCGTTATCCCTACATTCCGGGTCATGGCTATTCACTGCAGCGGTACGCGGTGCGTACCCTACATCTTGAATGATCGGTATCAACGTCGTCGATGTAGGGTACGCACCGCGTACCTTGGAATGCAGGCTAAACAGGTTGCCAGACTACAGTAGCTCGTCGAATGCCCAGCCGTCCATCGCCTCGCGCTGCGATTTATAGGTCAACAGGTTGTGCCGACGGAGATTCTCCAGACCGTCGGGCAATTCGCCCGCGCCGCCGGATGCGCATTGTTCAATGATGAAAGGGGTTGAGCGACGGAAAAACCCTTTGAAAACCACCGCTCGCCGGGCAAAATGGCGCGCAGGCGTGAAAACCGATATCGTGTATTGTTCCAGTTTCGCCGACCCTTCGAGTCATTGGCAACAACCTTTGCAACCATAACAGCCTGATGAACGCGCTTCAAATAATGCCTGCTTCTACGTCTTCCAACAGGGTGCGCTACCTGGAAATTGCGCCAGAACATACCGGCCAACGCCTCGACAATTTTTTGCTGCGTGAACTGAAGGGCGCGCCCAAGAGCCTGATTTATCGTATCTTACGCACGGGCGAAGTGCGCTTGAACGGTGGACGGGTTCAACCTCGTCATCGCCTGCAAACCGGTGATGTGCTGCGCATTCCGCCGCTGCGGCTGGCGGAACCGGAGGATCAGCCCTTTCGTCCGCCGTCAGGGCTGGCCGAACGATTACAGGAAGCGGTGATTTACGAGGACCGGGACCTGCTAGTGCTGGACAAACCAGCGGGACTGGCGGTGCATAAGGGCAGCGGCGTCGATTACGGGATCATTGAAATTCTGCGGGCATTGCGGCCCGAGGAGCCGTTTCTGGAGTTGGCGCACCGGCTGGATCGGGAAACCAGCGGTTGTCTAATGCTGGCGCGGACACCGACTGCGTTGCGGCACATTCAGGAAGCGTTCCGGGACGGGCGGGTAGAAAAGCGCTATCTGGCGTTGGCGCGGGGTCACTGGAATCTCGGTGCGCATGAAGTGAACCAGCCGTTGCGGCGCAACATCCTGCGCGGTGGGGAACGTATGGTCGAAGCGCTGGACGATGGCAAACCCGCCCTGACCCGGTTCCGTCCGGTGAGTTTGCACGCAACCGCTTCCCTGCTGGAAATTCGCATCGCCACAGGCCGCACCCATCAGATTCGCGTTCACGCCGCGCATATTGGCTATCCCCTGGCGGGCGACGACAAGTATGGCGATGCAGTTTTCAACCGGACGATGGCGGAAGGTTATAGGCTGCGTCGGTTGTTTCTGCATGCGCACAGTCTGAATTTGCCGCTGGGTGGGCGGGAAATCGCTGTCAGCGCCCCCCTGGACGCCGAACTCAAGGCGGTGCTGGATCTTCTCGGTTCAGCGAAGCCGCGTGGCCACTCTTCTAACCTTTCTTCTCCCTGGCCCGCTTCCCCTGCGGGGGGTAAGCGGTCATTTAAGCGATAACGCCGAGAATCCACAATGAATGAGCTGAATCCGAATACCAGTCCCCCCGATGACGAGCGCTGGGCGCGGGATACCCTGACCAAACTGGCGTTTGCCTCGGTCACCGAGCAACGGCGAGCGCGGCGCTGGGGGATTTTCTTCAAATTCCTGTTCTTCGGTTATCTGGTGTTGCTGCTGGTTCTGGCCTGGCCGGACAATCTCGGCAAGGCCACCGCCAGCGCCAAGCGTCATACCGCCCTGGTTCGCGTGGAGGGTCTGATCGCCAGCAGCACCGAAGCCAGCGCCAAGAATCTTATCGGAGCGCTGCGCAAAGCGTTCAAGGATAACAATACCGTAGGCGTCATCCTGCAAATCAACAGTCCCGGCGGCAGTCCGGTGCAGGCGGGAGAGATTTACGATGAGATTTGGAAACTGCGCGAGCAATATCCCAAAATTCCCGTTCACGCCGTCGTCAGCGATGTGTGCGCTTCGGGCGGCTATTACATTGCTGCGGCGGCGCAGAATATCTACGCGAATCAGGCCAGCATCGTCGGCTCTATCGGCGTGCGCATGGACAGTTTTGGCTTTACCGAGGCGATCGCCAAGTTGGGCGTGGAACGGCGGGCCTATGCCGCTGGCGTCAATAAGGATTTTCTCGATCCTTTCAAGCCGGTGAATCCGGACGAGGTTCAACATTTACAAGGGATGCTGGACGCCATTCACCAGCAATTCATCGCGGCGGTAAAAAAAGGCCGGGGCGAACGGTTAAAAGATCAGCCTGAGATCTTCAGTGGTCTGATGTGGACCGGCGCGCAGGGTGTGGAACTGGGTCTGGTGGATGCTCTGGGCAGCGCCCGTTATGTGGCCGAGGAGGTCATTGGGGAAAAGACGATCCTGGACTATACCCAGCATACCGGTTGGATCGAGCGATTGCTGGATGAGGTGGAGGCCAGCGCAGGAGCGGCGCTGCGGGAGGGATTGAGCATCGAGGGAACACCGCAGTGGCGGTAAAATCGTGGATGTGCATTTGCATGTTCCCCCCTTTAGCAAAGGGGAGTGAGGGAAAATTCTAGCCTCGTCGCCCGTGCGAAATCCCCCCAGCCCCCTTTTTCAAAGAAGGGAGCCCTGCCCATCTATCTTGCACTGAAAGGAGCACATTCGCATGACGATTCGATTCATTACACTCCTGTTCCTGCTATCCGCGGGCATGACTGCCGCCCATGCCGGTAATGCCTGGAGTCAAGTCCGCAATCCGCTCGTGGGCCAACCTGAAGTCATCGGTTCTTACGCGAATGGCTGCATTGCCGGAGCAGTCGCCTTACCGCTGGTGGGCGATGGCTATCAGGTGATGCGCGCCAGTCGCAACCGCTATTACGGTCACCCGTTGCTGATTCGCTTCATCGAACAGCAGGGTCAACAGGCGGCAGCGGGCGGCAGCCGATTATTGATTGGCGACTTGGGACAACCGCGAGGCGGCCCCATGCCGAATGGCCATCGCAGCCACCAAAGTGGGTTGGATGTGGATGTATGGTTTTTGCAGCAACCGCGTGATCGCATCTTATCTAGGGCGGATACCGAGCAGGTCAACATGCGATCGGTGGTGCGCGCCGCCGATGGCGCCTTAAATCTTTCCCGTTGGTCGCCGCATTACCGGGACGCTTTGAAATTCGCTGCGCAATCGCCGTATGTCGAGCGCATCTTTGTGAATGCGATTATCAAGCAGGCATTGTGCGAGAGCGAAACCGACCGGAGCTGGTTGCATAAATTGCGTCCCTGGTGGGGTCACGATGCGCATTTCCACGTTCGGTTGGCCTGTCCCTCAGATTCCGCCCAGTGTAAATCACAAAATCCGATCCCGCTGGGCGATGGTTGTGACGCTGATTTAGGGAATTGGGTTCGCGACATCGTTCAGGCGGCGCGGTCGCCCAAGCCGTATCGGAAACCTAAACCGCCTTCTGTGGAAAATTTGCCAGCAGCGTGCCAGTTCGTCTTGAGCAACGCTGCGCAGGCCACGCCATGAAATTTCCCTATGGATTAAGCGATTTCGCCACTCTCATTCAGGACGGCTACTTTTATCAAGACCGCA
>JAGRHQ010000078.1 GCA_020444905.1 Candidatus Competibacteraceae bacterium | reverse complement strand
TGATGCTGACCAGTCCGGATGGCGTGACCTGGCAACGCAGCGATATCGGCGCGGTTGACTATTTCGTCGAGAGAATCGCCTGGAGCGGCGACCGGTTGGTCGTCACTGGGAATGACTATCAGACCAGCACGGTGATCCTGACCAGCACCAATGGCGTGACGTGGAATCATCGTTCCCTGAACACCCTCATGGTGATCGAAAACCTGGTTTGGGGCAATGATCAGTTCGTCGCGGTTGGAACCAATTACGAGGATAACCAGTATTCGATCCTGACCAGCGTCGATGGCGCAACCTGGATGCCTCGCCGGTCGGATGGCCCTGCATACGGTGTAACCTGGGACAATAACCGGTTCGTCGCGACGGCTTATAACCGCATCCTGACCAGCGTCGATGGCGTGGTTTGGACTAGCTCCAATGTGAATGTTTACAATACCTTGTCTAGCGTAGTCTGGACAGGTCAGCAGTGGGTGAGCGTCGGCGTCGGTGGAACCATCCTGACCAGCGCTAATGCGAGGGATTGGACTCGCCGCGATTCCGCAATTGTCAAGGGCGGTTTGGAGGGGATTACATCAAACGGTCAGCAATTCGTCGTCGTTGGCTCCAATGGAACGCTGATCACCAGTTCGACGGGTTTAAACTGGACGCTGCGTAATGTCGGTGGCTTGAATGGGCTGTTTGACGTCGCCTGGGGCAACAACCAGTTTGTAGCGGTGGGCTACGGCCAGAATGTGTTGACCAGTCCCAATGGCGTGACCTGGACCCCACACACACTCGGCGGCTCTTATTATTATCTCAAAGGGATCGTCTGGAGCGGCAGTCAGTTTGCGGCAATCGGGTATGAATATGTCAATGGCGGCAGCGCCAAGGGCGTGGTTTTCACCAGCCCCGATGGCGTCGCCTGGACCCGCCGTAATGTGAATGCCGCTGGTCTGCTTGAAAGCGTTGCCTGGAGCGGCAACCGATTCATCGCGGTGGGCCATAACGAAGATCAACCGCCAACGCCGTTATTGCTGACCAGCGCTGACGGCGTGACCTGGAGCTTTTCTTCCACAACGGACTTCTCCGAACTGTATGATATTGTCTGGGGCAATCATCTGTTTGTCGCCGTCGGCTCCAACCGTTCAAACTCCGACTTTTCAATCCTGACCAGCGCTGATGGCGTAACCTGGACGCCCCGTCAATCCGGGGGTTCCGTTAACGGAATCACTTGGGACGGCAGCCAATTCGTAGCGGTAGGCTATGGCGCTGTGCTTACGAGTCCCGATGGCATCGCCTGGACCCGTCAGGACACGGTGAATGCTTTTCTAAACGAGGTTGCCGCAAGCGACAATCAACGGGTAGCGGTCGGCAGCATCATTCTGCATAGCGATTGCAGTGGCGGCGACGATCCCGCTACCACACTGATCACCCATTATTACGTCTCCATTCTGCGCCGGGAACCCGACGCGGGCGGATTGGCTTATTGGCAACAGGAGATCGCTGACAAGCAGGCGCAGGGATTGGATGTCAAGCCAGTGTTTCGGGACATGGCGGCTTTTTTCTTCTTCAGCCCCGAATATCTTGACCGAAACACCCCGGATGAAGAGTTCATCACCAATCTGTACCTCACCTTTTTCCAGCGCGAACCGGATAACAGCGGGATGAGCTTCTGGTTGAACCGGTTGGCCATGGGTGTCTCGCGGAACAGTGTCATGGCTGATTTTCTCTATTCGCCGGAATTCACCCATTTCATGGAAGGGTTGGGTTTCTGACGAGCAGGAAAGTGAATTATTGTCTTTCCAGAAAATCCAGTATCATCCGCTGACTTGCACAGTACAAAAGGAGACGGCGTGCTCGATCTGATCAAGGCTGGCGGTTGGCTGATGGCGCCGATTCTGGCTTGCTCATTCGCAGCGACCCTCATTATTTTCGAACGCCTGCTGGCGTTGCGCCGGGCGCGGGTGTTACCGGAGCGGCTACTGATCATGCTGCGCCGCTGGGCCGAACCCGGCGCAGTTAGCCCACTGGACCTCAAGATGCTGCCGCTCAATTCCCCCCTGGGCCGGATCGTAGCAACCGGGTTGGCGAATCGTCACCGCGGCCGCGAGGCGCTTCGCGAGCGAATCGAAGATGTCGGTCGCCATGTTGTGCATGAACTGGAGCGTTTCCTCAACACCTTGGGCACGATCGCCGCGATCAGCCCTTTGCTGGGTCTGCTTGGGACGGTCATGGGCATGATCAAGATTTTTGAAATCGTCTCGACCCAGGGCAACAGCAATTTCAGCCTGCTGTCGATCGGCATTGCCGAAGCATTGGTGACTACCGCTGCGGGGCTTACCGTAGCGATTCCCAGTTTGCTGTTTTATCGTTACTTTCAAGGCCGGGTCGATGAACTGGTGGTGCAAATGGAGCAGGAAACCCTGGAATTGATTGACCTGCTTGACCATCCGGCGCCCAGTGAACCGCTGACCGAATCCTTTACTCCCCCCGCTCCCGAGAACATGGATGAATCTGCGTCCCCGTCGCCGTGAGGATCCAGAACTCAATCTGGTGCCAATGATTGACGTAGTGCTGGTGCTGCTGATCTTTTTCATGATCGCCACCAGCCTGCGGCACGAATCGGAATTGGAAATTCGTCTGCCCGAGGCTTCGGGGCAACCGATGCCGGAGGATATCGCGCCATTGGAAGTCAGCATCGATGCTGAAGGCCGTTACTCCATTCATGGCGTTCAGGGGCAATTGCTGGACTCAACGACGGTCCACGAAGCGCTAAGGGAAGCCCTCCGACAAGCCGCCAAGGGACAACCTTTGCCGCTGATCATCAGCGCCGATGGCCGGACGCCGCATCAAGCGGTCGTGACGGTGCTGGATATCGCCGGGCAACTGGGGCTAAGACGGGTGGCTATCGCTACAACGAATGCGCTGGAACAGGCTCCTCTGCCTCCTCCGGCGTCAGCGCCTTTATCCTCGTCCCCGGATCGTTGACCATGAACTGGTTGGATCGTTACGGCTATTCCCTCAATCTGGTCGCGGTCCTGCTCTGGCCGTTCAGTCTGTTGTTTAGCGTCGCGGTTCGGATGCGCCGCAAGCTTTATCAATGGGGTCTATTACAAAGCGAAGCGATTGCAGCGCCGGTCATCATCGTGGGCAATATCACCGTTGGCGGTACGGGCAAGACGCCACTGACCGCACGGCTAGTGGAGGTGTTGCGCGAAGCGGGCTATAAACCCGGCGTCGTCAGTCGAGGTTATGGCGGTCAATCGAAGCAATGGCCGCGTCACGTCACTGCTGACAGTCATCCGCACGAAGTCGGCGATGAGCCGGTCTTGTTGGCGCAACGCTGCGACTGCCCCGTGGTCGTCGGGCCGGATCGAGTCGCTGCGGCGCGGACCTTGGTCGCGGCTTACCACTGTAATGTGGTCATCAGCGATGACGGCTTGCAACATTACCGGTTGCAACGCGACATCGAGATTGCCGTCATTGACGGATCGCGCCGGTTGGGCAATGGCGCCTGTTTGCCCGCCGGTCCATTGCGCGAACCGCCCTCCCGATTGCGCACTGTGGATTTTATCATCGGCAACGGCGCGGCGCGCGATGGCGAATATTTGATGAGCCTGCGCGGCGACACGGCGTTGAATCTGCTGGACCCCTATATCACGATCGCGTTGCCCGGTTTTCGCGGAAGCGTGGTGCATGGAATCGCGGGCATTGGCAACCCTAAGCGCTTTTTCAATTACTTACGTCATGCCCGCTTGCGATTGATCGAGCACCCCTTCCCCGATCATCACCTGTTTCGGCCAGAAGATCTACGATTTCCACAGGATTTTCCTGTGCTAATGACTGAAAAAGATGCGATAAAATGCCGGTCGTTCGCCAACGACGATTGGTGGTATGTACCGGTCAGCGCGCGACTGGACCCGGAATTCGAGGAACAGTTGCTTAGGCGGCTGGCGACGATTGCCATGTCCAAGGGGATACACCGCGGAAAAGTGGAGCGCAACCGCAAAGCAGTCCCTGCCAAATCTGGCGTTTCCCAGTCATAACGAGGTCACAAGATGGATAAAAAACTGTTAGATATTCTGGTATGTCCGGTCAGCAAAGCGCCGTTGATCTACGACCGGAACCGGCAAGAACTGGTTTGCGCGGAAAGCCGGCTGGCCTATCCGGTGCGCGATGGCATTCCGGTGATGCTGGAAGCCGAGGCGCGGCGTTTGGCTGATGATGAAGCGATTCCCGGTGAGTGAGAATATCCCCCGGTTCCGGGTGGCGATTCCGGCTCGCTACGCTTCAACCCGGCTGCCAGGCAAACCGCTGCGCCGGATCGCCGGGCGGACGCTGATCGAGCATGTTTACCGTCGGGCGCTGGTCAGCGGGGCTTTAGAGGTTGTGGTGGCTACGGATGACGTGCGCATTCAGCAGACCGCCGAAGGCTTTGGCGCGACAGTGTGCATGACCTCGCCCAACCATCCCTCCGGCACCGACCGGTTAGCGGAAGTCGCCGCGCTGTTGAACTGGCCGGATGACGCGATCATTGTCAACGTCCAGGGCGACGAGCCGCAAATACCGCCAGCGCTGATTCAACAAGTCGCGGCGGGACTGGACGCGCATCCCGATGCCGGCATCGCGACGGTGTGCGCGCACATTGATGATCCAGCGGAGTTGTTCGATCCCAATGTGGTCAAAGTGGTCCGGGACTCACAGGATTACGCCCTCTATTTCAGCCGGGCGCCGATTCCCTGGCATCGCGAAGGATTCGGCGTCAACCAGGAAACCTTAAACCGGTTGCCGGAGAACGGCGTCTGGTCTCGGCACATTGGCCTGTATGCCTATCGGGTAGCGGTGCTAACCCGCTATCCGCGCCTGTCGCCCGCGATGGCCGAACAAACGGAATCGCTGGAGCAGTTGCGTGCGTTGTGGCATGGCATTCGTATCCATGTGGCCGAAGCGGTGGAGATTCCCCCACCCGGCGTGGATACTGAAATCGATCTGGCGCGCGTAGCGGCGCAATGGGCGTCCTCAAGCGAATAAGTCAAGCGCCGCTAGTTCCGGCAAGTCGGGATTGAGTCGTTCGCGACGCGCGTTGAGCAAGGGAACAGTATGGGTTTTGGGCAGATGATCGCCCGCATCGCCATACTGGTTGGCGTGAATGACCTTTCGGTGGTCCTGGTCGCGCAGCACCAAAGCTGGCTCATCGACCAGGATTTCAATCACCTGGCAGGAAATACCTTGATAGGTCAGGGTTTGGCCAAGCAAGGTTTTCAGTTTATCAGGATTAATCGGCGGCATAACAGATAGCAATCAGCGTGATGGGCTCCACAATCGTACAAGCGATCCGGGCGATGTTTGTTTCCTCACAACGGTCGGATGAGACGAAGGCAAAAGCAATGGTTAAGGTGTTGTTTGTGTGCATGGGCAATATTTGCCGCTCCCCAATGGCCGAAGGCGTGTTTCGGCGTATGCTGGAAGGCGTCGGTCTCCATGAAAAAGTCTATGTCGATTCAGCCGGCACCCATTCCTACCATATCGGTGGGCCACCCGACCCCCGTAGCCAGGCGACAGCTCAGCGTCGTGGGGTCGATTTGCGGAGTCTGCGCGCCCGCCGGGTGACCTCCGCTGATTTTGCCGAATTTGATTACGTGCTGGCCATGGATCAGGATAATTACGAAAATCTGGTGGAATTGTGCCAAAACGCGGAATTGCAACAGCGCATTCAGTTATTCCTGGATTTTGCCCCAGACCTGCCCGAGCGGGAAGTCCCCGATCCTTATTATGGCGGTCCAACCGGTTTTGATCGCGTCATGGACTTGGTCGAAGAGGCGGCTCAGGGCCTGTTGATCCATATCCGTGAACACCATCGGCTTTGAGGGTAGCCCCCCTTATAATGATCTTTAGAAATTTAATCCGGTATATTAAGGGGGCGATTCCACTCCCTCCAGAGGAAGCCGATGATGCCACGCCGCGAACTTGTGTTGAGTGAGACCGAACGCCAAGCATTGATCCAACTCCGGATACGGTTTATTTGGGGGACGGTTCGATCACGCCCGCCAAGCCGCCGCCTTCGCCGGCCTCGACCCGCGCCAGCACGAATCGGGGAGCCGCGTGCGCGGCAAACCCCGCCTCTCGAAAGTGGGACACGCCGGCCTGCGCAAGGCGCTGTACATGTCCGCCATGGTCACCTTGCACAAGACCGCTTGGGGTCGGGCCTTTCGGGATCGCCTCGCCGCCGCCGGCAAGGCCCCCATGGTCATCATCGGCGCCATGATGCGCAAACTCGTTCATGTCGCCTTCGGCGTCCTCAAATCAGGACAACCCTTCAATCCAGCTCTTCATGGTGCTTGACCGCGATAACAGTATCTACGTTTTAATCCTTCCTTAAAAACGCTTCCATCTTGATTCCGGCTTGTTTCAAAATGGCTTTAAGCGTACCTTCAGACATATCCCCAGAATGATTAGGGATCGTGGTATAGCGGTTCGTCGTAGAGTTGTACCAAATTTCGTGAGAACCAACGGCCTGACAGTCGGACTCAAATCCCAACCGCTTGAGTCGCATGACGATCTCGCGGTAACGAAAGCCCGCCAATTTTCCCATTAGCCGCTCACCACCAGTGGGTAATCAAAAGAATCTTCGGCAGCTTTGAGATGAACAGGACTTTGTCGCTCGACTTGCGCTTCCAGCAACCGTCTGGCTACATCACGAGCAATCTCCAATGTCTCGATAAGGGTGCGCCCTTGAGCGACTAATCCGGGCATTTCCTCAGAGGTCGCAAGGTATACCCCTTCCGGCAACTTCTCGATATGCAAATTGACAATCTGTTCCACCGCTTTGCCCCTGCACGTTAAACAGCATGGCTCGTTCCAGAATCACGATGATTAGTGTAGCTCACCCCGGTCGGTCGGGCACCGGACATGCCCGACATGCACCCTCCACCCCCATGAACCCGTCGGGCAACGCTCCGCTTTTGCCCGACCTACTACGTCGCTTGGAGGTCTTGCGGGGATTGCGGGGAGCGCAATCCTCTTTTTTCTGGTCTCAACTTTAGTAGGATCGATCCTGATCCACAAATGACTGTCTCGCATCGATATGCGTCTACTTGAGATCAACCATGACGACTGACACGCTTACGCTTGCCCGCCATCAACTATTAACGCCTGCTGGTCTCGGCGAGGATGATTTGCATCGCGCCTTGAGTTGCCTGTTCGGCCATGCCATAGACAGCGGCGATTTGTATTTCCAGCAACGCCGCGCGGAATCCTGGAGTCTGGAGGATCAGCAGGTTAAAACCGCCAGCCATGCGATCCAACAGGGGGTCGGCGTTCGGGCGATCAGCGGGGAAAAAACCGGTTTCGCCTATTCCGATGAACTGATGATGCCGGCATTGCTGGAAGCTGCAACCGCTGCCCGCGCCATCGCGCAACAAGGTGGGGAAGGGCGGCTCCAGGTCTGGCGCGCTAGCCAAAGGCCCGCCTTGTACGAACCTCTCGATCCGCTGGATACGTTAACCGCCGAGGCCAAGGTGGAATTGCTGGAGAAACTGGACGCTGAAGCGCGCCAGCAAGACCCGCGCGTCACGCAAGTCATGGTCAGCCTGGCTGCGGCCCAGGATACGATTCTGATCGCGGGCAGCGATGGAACGCTGGCCGGTGACGTGCGGCCCCTGGTGCGCGTGAATGTGTCGGTGATTGTTGAACAGAACGGTCGCCGCGAGCAAGGCGGTTCTGGCGGCGGCGGTCGAGTGGGCTACGGCTGGTTTCTGGATGAAGAACGCGCCCTGGGTTACGCTCGGGAAGCAGTGCGGCTCGCGTTGGTCAATCTGGAGGCGGTTCCCGCGCCAGCCGGGACTCTGCCGGTGGTGCTGGGACCCGGTTGGCCGGGAATTCTGCTGCATGAGGCGATCGGCCACGGCCTGGAAGGCGACTTCAACCGCAAGGGTACGTCCGCGTTCACCGGGCGCATCGGGGAACGCGTGGCTTCCCCATTGTGTACGGTCGTGGATGACGGGACGCTGGCCCACCGGCGCGGTTCGCTGAACATCGATGATGAAGGAACGCCGACCCAATGCACCACGCTGATTGAGCGGGGCGTTCTCAAGGGCTATTTACAGGACAAGCTGAACGCTCGGCTGATGAAAACTGCGCTGACCGGCAATGGCCGGCGCGAGTCCTACGCGCATTTGCCGCTGCCCCGGATGACCAACACTTATATGATGCCCGGCGAACACGATCCGGCGGAAGTGATTGCTTCGGTCGAGCGAGGGCTGTACGCCGTTAACTTTGGCGGTGGTCAGGTGGATATTACTTCGGGCAAATTCGTGTTTTCCGCCAGCGAGGCGTACCTGATCGAGAACGGGCGCGTGACCCGTCCGGTCAAAGGCGCAACACTGATCGGCAATGGCCCGGATGTGCTCACCAAAGTCTCGATGGTCGGCAATGACCTGAAGCTCGATGCCGGTGTTGGAACCTGTGGCAAGGATGGGCAGAGCGTACCTGTCGGTGTAGGTCAGCCGACATTGAAAGTCGAGGCATTGACCGTGGGAGGAACGCAGGCGTGATGGAAACAACCCAATCTATCGCGCTGCTACCGGCGCGCGAGCACTTGGAAAACCTGGTGTCCGATATTCTTGCCGAGGCGCACGCCCAGGGTGCTACGGCTTCTGAAGCGGCGGTCAGTTTCGGTAGCGCTCTGTCGGTCACCGTGCGTTTGGGCGAGGTCGAAACCCTGGAGCATCACCGTCAGCGCGGACTGGGGGTCACGGTCTACTTTGGCCAGCGTCGCGGTTCGGCCAGCACCGCCGATTGGCGGGCGACGGCGATTCGCGACACCGTGCAAAGCGCTTGCGCCATTGCCCGCCATACCGCTGCCGATCCCTGCGCCGGATTGGCTGATCCCGATCGGCTGGCGCGGGACATCCCTGATCTTGATCTCTATCATCCCTGGCCGTTAGCCGCTGAAGACGCCATCGCCCTGGCCCGTGAGTGTGAAGCAGCAGCCTTGGCATTGGATCCCCGAATTCGCAATTCCGAGGGCGGCAGCATCGCCACTCACACCGGATTAGTCCTTTATGGCAACTCGCACGGCTTTTGCGGCGGTTATCCCACCACGCACCATTCCCTGAGTTGTTCGGTGATCGCCCAGGATAACGGGGAAATGCAGCGCAATCATTGGCACACGGCGGCGCGCGACCGCGATGAATTGGAAACGCCGGTTGCGGTTGGACAAAAAGCTGGACAACGCGCCTTGCGCCGCTTGGGGAGTCGCCGGTTGAGTACGCGCCAGGTTCCGGTATTGTTCGCGCCGGAGTTGGCGCGTGGGTTAATCGGCCATTTTATTGGCGCTATTCGCGGCGGCGCGTTGTACCGCAAGGCGTCGTTCCTGCTGGATCGGCTCGGTACGCCGGTTTTCCCGAAGTTCATGACGATTTATGAACGCCCCCACTGGCCCAAGGCGCTGGGTAGCGCGCCTTTCGACAATGAAGGGGTGGCGACGGCTAATCGGGATGTGGTCGCTGACGGGATCTTGCAAGGCTATGTACTGGACAGTTACTCGGCGCGCCGGCTGGGGATGGAGACGACCGGCAATGCCGGCGGCACGCATAACCTGATCGTCGAACCCGGTCCGCTGGGTCATGAAGAATTGCTACGGCAACTGAACACCGGGTTGTGGGTGACGGAACTGATGGGCCACGGCGTTCATCTGGTGACCGGCGACTATTCCCGTGGCGCGTCAGGTTTCTGGGTGGAAAAAGGCCAGATTCAATATCCGGTTCACGAAATCACCATCGCCGGGAATCTGAACGAGATGTTCAGGGACATCGCAGCGGCAGGCAACGACGTGGATGTGCGTGGCGGCATCCGTTGCGGTTCGTTGCTGGTGGAAAAAATGACCGTAGCGGGAGAATAAAAATAATTGTAACCGTTCAGCCCCCTCCTTTGGCAAAGAGGGTTAGGGGGAGTCTGGCGCCCGTGCGAAATCCCCCCCGACCCCCCTTTTTCAAAGGGGGGAGGTGAATGCTTATAAGTAGTTCATCAATAGTGAGTTGGAAATGTCCCACATTGTTATGCATCGCGATCATCCCTTGACTCTCGATCAGGCCCGTGAAGCGGCGGAAACGATTGCCGCGCAATTGGCCGACCGCTATGCAATCAGTCATCATTGGCAGGATGATTCGCTGTATTTTGAGCGCTCCGGCATCAGCGGCCAAATCGATCTGGAACCGGGCGCGATTCGGATCAGCATACGGCTGGGTTTTCTACTGGCCCCGTTCAAGCATCAGTTGGAGCAGCAGATTCAACAGGAGTTGGATGCGATGTTTGGCGCTGCGCCTGATGGGGTTTAATTCTCTATTCCCGTTCCAAATCCAGCGGATGAGCATGATCGGTCCGCATACGCTCCAAAATGGCGCTCTCGCGGCTGACAATTGTCGCGATGAAAATTGCGGCGTACTGGCCCATCTGGCGAAAGGCGTGGAATCCGGCGTCCAGGAAATGGTGCAATTCGCCTACTCCAGCCAGACGCGCCGGAGTCTTCGCCACTTTGAGCGCGGTATGAATAAAGGGTTTTTGCACGATTCTTCGCAAATCCTGACCCAGTTGCCCAACCAGTTCGATTTGGCGCTGGCGCAACTCGTAATTGGCGCAACGGCGGTAGGCAGCGACATAAACCGCTTCGTTCATCGATTCATGAAAGTCGAATTCCGACGCCAGGATCCGCGTGATTTGCGCATCGAGTTCGTAGGAAAGCGCATTCAGCTCCAGCGCCAGCGCGGCTGTGTGCAAGACACTGGCCGGTAAGATCCGGGTCATCATCGGCACAATGCGCGCCAAGTCGTGTTCGCGCTGCTGGAAATCCCGATCACCGTAAATTTCGTCGAGAAAGAACTCCGCTGCTGGCCGGTAGCGCGGCTTAGCCAGGAGATCGGCGTAGGTGCGGATCAGCCGCGCCGACTGCCAGCGGCGCAACCCGCCAAATTCCCGCTCGATGCCGGTGACGCCGCCATGATGGAAGGATTGGCTGCGTTGTAGTTGATCCAGTAACCGCACGGTGCTTGAGGATAGGTCGTCTTGGTTCATGCCGGGCGCTCGCAGGAAATCCTGGCGTTCTTGTTGATAAAGGATAGCTGGATTATGTCCTTCCTGATTGCCACAATTGGCCGTCTGGCTGTTCAAACAGTCGAAGGGTGGTTGTTATGACCCACCACAATTAGAGTCCTTTTAATGAAAACCGTACCGATCCGTGTCGCCTGGTTGGGAGAGCAGGATTGCCGTGATTGCGCTGTCCGCAATTCAGCATTGTTTGCCGGTTTGCAGGAAGTGGATTTCGGTGAGTTGCATCAGCCGATTGAAGACATCATTCTGGAACCACCAGCGGTGTTGTATCGGATTGGCGAGCGCGGTCGAGTCGTATTTACCCTGCGGCGGGGACTGGTCAAGCTGGTGAAGTATCTGCCCGACGGCAACCAGCGCATCGTTCGGCTGCTGCGTCATAGCGATACTTTGGGGCTGGAGGCGTTGTTAGGTCAGCCTTATCCACACGACGCCATCGCCTTGACCCGCTGTGAGGTTTGCACGATTCCCGTCAGTCTGGTGGAGCGCCTGGGTCATGAGCAGTCGCGTCTGTGCCATGAACTGATGATGCGTTGGCAACAGGCGCTGGCGGAGGCCGATCGCTGGTTGGCGGAATTTTCCACCGGCACCGCCCGCCAGCGGGTGGCGCGGCTGTTGCTCTGGTTGTCTGAAACCGCGCCGGGGCAACCGGTGCCGCTGTTTGGCCGGGAGGATTTAGGCGCGATGCTCGGGCTGACTACCGAAACCGTGAGCCGCACTATCGCCGAATTGCGTCGCAATGGCTTGATTCAGGAGATGCCCCATAATCAATTGACGCTCGACCAGTCCGAGTTGCAGCGCATCGCCGATGGGTAAGTAAATCCCCCCTCACCCCCCTTTGCTAAAGGGGGGACGAAGAGCAAATCCCCCCGGCCCCCCCTTTGAAAAAGGGAGGGGCTGAATGGTTACGCTGATGGATAAGCATTTGCCAGTTTTTATCTCCCCCCTTTGAAAAAGGGGGGCTGGGGGAGATTTCGCACAGCCACGCATTACCACATGACGGTTTGGAATGCCGCTTGAACCTTTTCTTCCCCCCACGCCTTGGCAGGCATCGGCGTTTGGCCGGCGCTTTCCACCGTCGTGCCTTCTCCGGCCTGTTGCAGTTCCACGCGTTGCCCGGCGCTTTCGACGTACACACCTTTGCCTTTCAACATCACGACGTCGAGTGTATCTGACCCCGCATCGAGCAAGTTGAAGCCGCCCCATAACTCGGTGCCGCGAATGCCGATGGTCGCCACCGGCGTTTGAACCCGCCAATCCTCGCGGGTTGGCGCTTCAGCGCGAGCTTGCGTTGTCGCCGCTCGAAAGACGCCTTTGAACAACTCGAACAACGAGCCGCTGTCCTTTGGGGACACGCCCTGCACTTGTCGGATCAGGAATTCGGTGTTTGCGCCTAATGTAAGGATCGTTCCGTCCTGCATCCGCGCTTCCAGGCGGGCTTTAGCGCCAGTCACGATCCGGTCGTCAATATGCAGTGGTTGACCCAGCGCAAGTGAACGGCGACCCGCAGCATTCTCGATCACGACTTCGCCGCGCACTCGGGTAACATAACCGGCGATATCGGGTGGACGCTCCGCATATCCAGTCACAGTCCATAGCCACAACGTCATGAATAGCGACAAGTACTGGCTTAAACGCAACATGGTTTCTTACCTCGTAAGTTATTTTGCGGTCAACGTAAACACTCCATCCCACGCCGTGGCGCAGGGATGAGCGCGTAGCGCCGCGATCCGTTCCACATAAATTTTATACAACGGCTGTTCTGGATACCGGGTTTTTAACGCTTCAAACCGGGCGCTGGCTTGGTCCCAGTCGCCAGCGCGATAGGCCGCCAGCGCCTCGTCGTATTCGGCCAGTTCTTCGTGCAGCGTTTGCGGCAAAGCATCGATTACGCCGAGCGGCTCGAACAAGGTAACCGGTTGCGAGCGGCCCTTGACGCGCACGCAATCCAGTTCTCGACAGACAAGCTCGGGAACGGCGGCGCGCGTCGTCTCGCTGATGACGATCGCCGCCCCATATTGTTTGGCAGCCCCTTCCAGCCGTGACGCCAGGTTAACGGCGTCGCCCAGCACCGTGTAAGCCACGCGGAATTCCGAACCCATGTTGCCGACGTTCATGACTCCGCTGTTGACGCCGATGCGGATGCGCAGGGAAGGCCAGCTGCGCGCGTGCAATTCCGGCGTCAGCGCCTCCAGCCGGGCTTTCATGCCCAGCGCAGCATGAACGGCATGGCGCGCATGATCGGGATCAGGCAGCGGCGCTCCCCAGAACGCCATGATGGCGTCGCCAATATATTTGTCCACCGTGCCGCGTTGTTCGTGAATGACCTGAGTCAGCGGCGTGAGAATGAATTGCATCAAGCGGGTCAACTGATGAGGGTCCAGTGTCTCGGAAAGCGTGGTGAAATCTTGAATGTCACTGAACAACACGGTCATGTCCCGGCTTTCCCCGCCTAGCGCGTAACCTCCTGGTTGCCGGCTCATTTCCGTCACCAGTTCATGCGGCACGTATTGGCCAAACAGGCGGGTCAGATGCCGTTCGCGGCGGGTTTGGATGAAATAACCGTAGCTGCTGTGCAACAGGTACAGCAACAGCAGGAGCAGCAGGGCCGAAGCCAGTGGGAGTGCCCAGTTCAATGCCTGCCAGGCATACAGATTCAGCGCCACGGTCACGGTAGCTAAAACCAGGGTTCCCAGCAACGCTTTCAGGGGCGATGCAAACCCCAGCGCCACACTCAGCCCGCCGAGGAACAGGAGCAACAGGGTTTCCAGACCGGCGCTAAACGCGGGTTGGCGCTTGAGGCGTTGATCGAGCATTCCGGCAATCAGATTGGCGTGAATTTCAACGCCGGGGTAAATGTTTTGCACCGGCGTCGCGCGCAAGTCCAGTAGACCGGCGGCAGTGGTTCCAACTAGCACAATCGCGCCGGTCAGTAGTCCAGGATCGGCTTGGTGGTTGAGGAGAGTCCGGGCGGAAAGGTAAGGAAAGCTGCCTTGTGGTCCGCGATAGGGGATTAACACCGCGCCTTGGGCATCGACGGGGATATCGAAGACGCCCACGCGCACGGCTTCTACCCACTGTCCATTGGGATTGCGATAGCCTGCGCCGCTGATCATCTCCAGCGCGGGGCCACCCATCAGGGTGCGCAACACGGCGAGGCTGAGATTTTCGTAAAGCTGGTCGTCATAGCGCAACAGCAGGGGCAGTCGGCGGATCAATCCATCCTGATCCACCAGTGGGCTGTTAAAGAATCCGCCGCCCTGGGCGCGGGTCTGCAACAACGGTAGGTTGGCGCTGTAACCGGCGGCAGCAGTGAACGGGTTGGGAGCGCCGGTCAAAATCGTCAGTGGCGCGGCGGCGGGCGGCAGTTGCCCCTTGCGTAAATCCTGACCCTGTTGATCCGGCAGCGCGAAGGAATAACCGAGGATGACAGGGCGGTCGCGCAGACTGGCGGCGAAGCGTTCATCGCCCGATAACTGGGTGCGTAGATCCATCCATTCCTGTTGAAACACTGCATCTTCGCGCAACGCGCCTTGTGCAAGGCTTTGCAGCACCGCCAGGGCGGAATGACGTTCGGCTTCTGGGAAAACCACGTCGAAGGCGAGTAACCGGATTTGATAGTCATCGAACAGAATATCCACGAGTTCCGCTAACCGTTGGCGCGGCCAGGGCCATTGACCTTCTTGGAGCAAGCTGTCCTCGTCGATATTCACGATCACGATGCGTGGATCGACCTCGCCAGGCAGGGTTAACCGTAAGCGGGCATCGTAGGCGAATGATTCCAACTGATGGACCAGCGCCAGTGGGTAAAGACCGCTGGCGTGCAGCATCAATGTTAGTATGACGCCCAGACTTAGGGCGATGCGCAGCAGAATATGAGCAGTGCGTGGCATAGGGGCAATCCTGTTTTTAACCCACCGTTCGCCTCGGCAACTTCAGCAACCACCGGCCAGCGTTCGCCAGTTGCTGGCGTAGCAACGTCCAGTTTTCGGCGCGTTTGCGGTGCTCCAGACAGCGCAGAAACCGCGCCTTGATGGCTTCATCCTGCCGGTCGAGCATCGCTGCCCAGAGTGCGTCGTCGACATTGTAAACCCGCTCCCCAGCTAGACAAACGGGAATGACTTGGGCCACCGGAATCGCCAGGTCTCCCGCCACGGCTTCGACAGCAGCGCGGATATGCGTGGCCTTGACGCCCTGGGGATGTAGTAAATCATAGGGTGGCTGCCATTCCCGATGGGGACGCAGCTGATCAATATGGCTGACAGCAACCAGCAGGGGCGGTGGTTGCCGCTCCACATGTTCCGCAAATTGCTGGCGCAGCCAGTCCAGGCGCAGCCGATCCAGTTGCCGGTCGGGGCGATGCGCGGCGCAGACCCAGAGAATCAGATCGGCCTCCATCGCGGCGTTCTGCAAGGTTTTTTCATTGAACCCATCGGTATCGAAGCCGGGCGTATCGAAGATCAGGGCCGCAATCAGTCCTTCACGCTCCAGCCGATAAGGCGTCAATTCCGTTGTGGTGTCCGGTAAAATATCGGTCGCGGCGGTCAATCGGCCAAACAGGGCGTTAATCAGGCTGGATTTGCCCGCGTTGGTTCGGCCCATCACCAGGATCCGCAAGGGTTCGCCGGTTTGCAACCGTTCAGTCCCCTCCTTTAACAAAGGGAGGTGAGGGGGGATTTTGGCCTCCGGTTCGTCATCGATCAGGGTCAGCCGACCGGTGTACAGTTCGATGGCGTAG
>JAGRHQ010000077.1 GCA_020444905.1 Candidatus Competibacteraceae bacterium | reverse complement strand
TGGCGCAACAAAATCAACGGGAAAAAGTTTCCACTTGGGTCAACGAGCAAATTCGTCTTTACCCGCGCTGCCCTTTCATCCTTACCTCACGCCCCCAGGGTTATTCCAGCGCGCCGCTGGATAAGGTGCATGTGCTGAGTGTACAGCCTTTCAACTATCCGCAGGTTATTCGCTTCGTCCATGATTGGTATCTGGAAAACGAAATCCTGAGTACTGGCAAGAACGATTCTGGCGTGCGCCAGCAAGCCAAGCGTGGCGCGCAAGACCTGCTGGAACGCTTGCGCGGCTTGCCCGCTCTGCATGAACTTACCGTCAATCCCTTGTTGCTCACCATGATTGCGATGGTGCATCGCTATCGCGGTCAGATGCCGGGACGGCGGATCGAGCTTTACACCGAAATCTGCGATGTGTTGCTGGGTCATTGGCGCAAAGCTAAAGGCATTCAGGACAGCCTCACCGCCGCCCAAAAGCGCGTGGCTCTGCAACCATTGGCCGCCGCCATGATGAAAGGGCGACTGCGGCAAATCGATGCAACGGCAGCAATAGCGGTAATGGCGGAACCGTTGCAAAGCGTGAATGTGCAAGGGAAAGATGCTGATGACTTTCTGCCGGATGTGCAAGCCAGCAGCGGGCTGTTGCAGGAGAGCGAGCTAGGCGAATGGCGCTTTGCCCACCTCACTTTTCAGGAATATTTGGCCGCCGCGTATTTTGTGGAATATGGCGAAGAGCTGAACTTCGCCGAATGGGTGGACGACAGTTGGTGGCATGAAACCTTGCGGCTTTATGCAGCGCAAAGTAACGCCACCGCTCTGGTGCGGGCGTGCTTAGGCAAAGACACCGTGCCCGCTCTGAGTTTGGCCGCCGATTGCCTGGACGAAGCGAAGCAACTCGACGCTGATGTACGGCAAACTTTGGAGCAAAAGCTGATCGCGGATTTGGAGTCGGACGACCCCGCGCGGCGCAAATTGGCGGCGGAAGTGAAGTTACACCGGTGGTTGTCGTCATGAGTTGGCATCGGATTGATGAACGGCGGGAGATTTCCACAGACTTCGTTACTTGCGCCGAATACCAACTATTTCTGGATGAAAAGCGCATACAGGGCGAATATCGCCAGCCGGACCACTGGGATGGTGAACAGTTTCCAACAGGATGGGCGCAAAAACCGATTTTGGGAGTACGCGGAGAAGATGCGGATCAGTTTTGCGAGTGGTTAAGCCAGCGCCCAGGCAATCAATTCAGATACCGGTTGCCTACACTAGAAGAAATCTCCGATCATCCAGCGATCGTTGAGAGAGCAATCGGTTGCTGGTGTGTAGCAGCGGGAAAACGATTTGTTCATGGCTTTAACCCCTCTCCATGGAAAGAGTTTTTCCTTAATGCACTGAATGACGATTGGAGCTATAGCTTTACCACCTTCGCCCGTGATCTTGACCGCGCCCATGCCCAAGCCCTGGACCTTGCCCGCGCCCGCGCCCGTGATCTCGACCTCGACCCCGACCTCGCCCGCGCTCGCACCCTCGACCTCGCCCGTGCTCGCGCCCTCCCCCGCGCTCGCGACCTCGACCGCATCCACGCCCTCGCCCGCGCCCGCATCTGCGCCCGCGACCCCGATCTCGACCGCGCCCTCGACCGCGCCCTCGACTTCACCCGTACCCGCGATCTCGACCTTGCCCGCGACCTTGCCCGCGATCTCGACCTCGCCCGTGCCTTCGACTTCGACCCTGCCCGCGCTCTCGATTTCAACCTCGCCCGCGATCTCGACCTTGCCCACGCCCGCGATCTCGCTCTGGACCGTGCTCGCGCCCTCGCCTTGGACCTTGCCCGCACCCTCCCTTTGACTTCTGAGTCTCTTTCCACTCTGCGGAGTCTATGTTGTATCTTGATCTTCTTATGGGCATTGAAGATAGATCGCGACTTTAATCCAAAACCGACTTGGTATAAGCGGCTTTGGCCAAAACGAACTGAGGCTGATTTCACGCATGACGAGCAAAGACTGGATGCAACACTCGACCTTTATGCTTTTTCCCTCTTGATCGACGAGCGCCGCAAAGGCAACTTACCTGCCTGGGAAGGCATCCGCATCGTCAGAGAGCGGTTAGAGTGACGCGAAGGAAAACCGGCGTTGTTGAAACTGTGAACCCACTCACATCACCACCTAATACCGTTTCTCGGTAAGTTTTGAATGCTGGATTCCCCCCTTTAGCAAAGGGGGGTGAGGGGGGATTTGAACGCCGTGAGTTCCAGCCACAGGTCAAAATCCCCCCCGCCCCCCCTTTTTCAAAGGGGGGAGGCTCTGTAGCAATGTCATTGAACACTGTGGGAATGGATATAAAAAGTGACTAGCACCCAAGGTCATTGTGACTCCGGCCACTTCCATCTGGCCGACAGGATTTTTACAGTGCCGACATGGTGATGAACGGTCGCCGATCCCTGAAATCTCTTGGAATTCCCGTGAGGATCAGTCTTATGAAAACCTCGATGACGTTCGTTTGTTCGGCTGTCGTGCTGACCTTGCTACAAGCACCTTTGACAGCCTCTGCGCAAGCTGCATCAA
Source organism: Candidatus Competibacteraceae bacterium (assembly GCA_020444905.1). GTDB lineage: Bacteria > Pseudomonadota > Gammaproteobacteria > Competibacterales > Competibacteraceae > UBA2383. The sequence continues at coordinate 13,440 of JAGRHQ010000077.1, read as the reverse complement.
CACCCTCCACTGCGGACAGTCAACCCTCGCTCACCGCTGACCAGAAGCCCATCGGCTGGATCGAATTCGACGACGCCACGGTTACGCCCGTGCTGGATGATTTCAGCATCCATCTGGCGGCGGCGCGCACTGCGCTGGCTCAAAAAGACCATGCCCAAGCGGCTAAAGCGCTACGGGCCGCGTCGCAGGAGTTAGCCGCGCAAGCCGCCCGCGTCGACGAACTTGACCGCCAGCGTGCGGCAGCGGACTTGGAGCGAGCTTACGAAACTAAGGTTCGTTTGACGGCGCTTACCAAGAAACTGGATACCGCCGCCGATCAGGTCGAAGCGGGTAAATTGTCGACAACCACTGCGCTTGACCAGACCTTGGATCAGGCCGCGCGCGCCGATCTTGAGCGACGCTGGCTGGTCACGGACGTAACGACTTGGTATTCCGTCACGGATAAACCTCAGCAGCATTTTCTCGCCGCCATGGACGCTTTCGTGCAGAAAAATTATCAAAAGGCGGCTGACGAGGTCCGTAAAGCCGAAGCCTATGTGCGACTCAATGCGGCGCGAGCCAGTGGTCAAGCCAAAGCTGGACTTAACGCCGCCAACGTCGAGCTGGAGAAAACCGCGCAAGCGCTTGATCAAGGAACCCTACAAAGCGAGCAAGATTTAGCAAAGGTATTTGCACAAACCAACCATGCGCTGGCGTTAGCCCACCGCACGCAAGCCGCTGAATCATGGGCGCAAAAAGCTTACGAAAAAGCAGGCTACGAATTGAAAGCGGCAGCGCATGGCTTGGAAAGCGCGGCGACGTGGGTGGGCACTGAAGCGAAATCCGCTGCCTCGACAACGGTCAAGGCTGTGCATACCCTCGGCGATAAACTCGTGAGCGGCGGCGTTTGGGCCAAGGAAGAAGTCGCCGAGAGCTTTGAATCACTGAGTCAGGAACTCGCCAAGCTTGGCCTGACGACGACGAGCGCGAAAGCGAAATAATCCTTCGCAGACGGCTTGCCCTACCACACTGAGTTGATGAAGCACAGAATCTAGGGCAGCCGCCTTTGCAGTCGTTTATAAGTGGCGCTTTTTGCCAAAAGGAAATTGACCGCGCCAGTGGCGGAGAGTCATCCAGCCACCCGCCAGTCCGCCCAGATGAGCGAAGTGGGCAACGCCGTTCGCGCTGGCGGTCACTCCCAGCGTCAGCTCAAGCAAGCCGTACAACGTAGCGAATAACCAAGCTGGCAATGAAATCGGCGGTAGCAACAGCAGCATTTTCCGGTTCGGAAACACCATCGCGAAGCCGATCAACAAGCCAAATAGGCCGCCAGAAGCACCGACCATTGGTGCGTCTCTACCGAGCACGGTCATTACGATCAACTGGACTGCCGCCGCCGTCAAGACGCAGATGAAATAGAAGGTGGCAAACCGGCGCCAACCCCAGGCTCGCTCCAATTCGGAGCCGAACATCCACAGCCCAAACAGATTGAAAAGCAAATGCGCCAGGTTAGCGTGCAAAAAAGCGTAGCTAACCAATTGCCAAGGCATGAAAAAGCCAGAATTCGTCGGCCACAGTGCAAACCAGTCTATCGCTCTGAACCCCGTCAACTGCGTTAGAAAAAATACTGCGACGTTGGCGATGATGAGCGTTTGGGTGAAGGGCGGCATTGATCACTTGCTCCAGGGAATACAGGGCGCAGCATAGGGGAATCACGCGGCATCGGCCAAAATTTGTTGCAGAGTGTGTTCTACAGCGGCGGCGGCCTCCTCGATATCGGGCGTGATCTCAAAACCGGAGAGGATCGTGGTAGGGGCTATCGTGCCCAAGCAGGTTTGGCCAGCGCTTTCGAACACCGTGATGCGGCAAGGCAGCGCTAAGCTGATCGTAGGATCGCGGGTTAGCATGCGTGCGGCCAATGAAGCATTACAGATCTCGAACACGGCGCAGCGCCCGACGATGGGATGGCCTTTAGAGGCTAGCGTCTCGCTAAGAGGAAAGCGGTGCAATACGCTAAAACCGTGACGCGCGACGCTCTGCTCCAAGTCGGCTGTGGTCTGATCGAAGGATTTCGTGGAATTGACGATGATGTTCATAAAAACCTCCATCCTACTTTGAAGGAGAAAACACCATTGTCTAGATTGTCCAGCGTCTTCGCCAGTGCCGATCGTCACCGGACTGTTTATTTGAAAAACGGATGACGGAGCATGATCCAACGAGGCCATCGTCGTGCGCGTTCAATGCGCCGCGTCGCCCGCCGAAAATGGGGGTCGCGCCCACCAGACCAGCCCGATCAACGTCAACGCGAGCACAGCGCTGGTGAGCAATACCGCATTCGTCGCCAGTAGCGACGCCTGCGGCGCAATCACATTATGTTGTAGGTAGGCCAGCGCCGCCGTCGGAGAAAACCCAATTTCGTTCAACTGGTTGAGGTACGCAGTGGCTGCCGGGTTATGGTTGGCCACATGCTCGGCCAGTTGCCCGGCGTACTGCTCGGTGCGGTGTGACCACAGGGAAACCATGATCGAGGTGCCAAAGCTCGAACCGAGGTTGCGCATGAAGTTGCCCAGTCCCGCGGCGCTGGCGGTCTGCTCGGCGGTCAGGCCCGACAGATAAATGACGGTCAGCGGCAGAAACAGGCACGAGATACCCGCCCCTAACAACAAGCGGGTGGTCGCCAGCGTCCAGAAATCCACGTTCGGCGGAAACCGCGACGACAAATAGGCAAACAGCGCGAACATCACCAGCCCGAAGGTGGCGGCTGCGCGGGCGTCGAGCCGATGAATGTTAGCGCCAAGCAGTGGCCCCATCACGATCGCCAGCATTCCCCCAAACGCCATCGTGCGACCCGCCCATTCCGCCGTATAACCCAGTTGGGTTTGCAGCCACAGCGGCACCACCACGTTGGTGCCGAAGAAAGCCACTGAAGTGATCGCCATGCAGGTGACGCCCACCGCATAGTTGCGGCGAGCGAACAGGTGCAGTTCGACCACGGGATGACGCGAGGTCAGCGTCCAGGCGACAAAGACCGCCAGCGCGATTCCCGCAATCACCGCCAGCGCAACGATGAACGGCGAGCTGAACCAATCCAGCTCGTTACCTTTGTCGAGCAGAATTTGCAAGCAACCCACTCCAAGCGCTAATAACGCAATACCGACCAGATCGACCGGCGGTCGGCGGCGGGCGCTTTCGAAACGGCCAAGCAAACCCCACACCAATAATAAACACAGCGCGCCCACCGGCAGGTTGACCAAAAAGATCCAGTGCCAGGACAAATGATCAGTGATCCAACCACCCGCCATGGGGCCGACAATGGGAGCAGCCACCGTGGTCATCACGAAGATGCCCATCGCGAGTCCGCGCTTGGCCGGAGGATAGATGGACAGCAGCATGGCCTGCGCGAGCGGGATCATCGCTGCGCCGACCGCCCCCTGGATCACCCGGCCCGTCAGCAACATAGCAAAGTTCGGACTGAGGCCGCAGGCCAGTGAGGCAGTGGTGAAAGCCAGGGTGGCGGTCATGAACATGCGGCGCTGACCCAACCGCGCGGCGAACCACCCTGTCAACGGCAACATGATCGCCTCCGAGACCGCGTAAGAGGTCACGATCCAAGTACCCTGGGTGGCGCTGACTCCCATGGCGCCAGCAATGGTTGGCACGGAAACATTGGCGATCGTTAGGTCCAGAATGTTCATGAAGGCGGCCAGCGCCAGCGCCATCGTCGCCGCGAGCCGCCGACCGCCTTGCAGCGGTTCAAATGGTTGTGTGCCGGGAGGACGACCGGACGGTACGGCTGCAACGTGGCTCATCGCCCGACATTGGCTGCGATGACCGCGGCCACCCGAGCATCGGCTTCACGCGCCGCGCTGTCGTAGATGGTGGTGCGCGCCGGTTGCGCCGCTTGCGGCAGCAAGCCTAAACGCGGGCCGCTTTGATCGTGCAAATCAACGGTGACGTTCATCGACAGGCCGACTTGGAGCGGATAGGTGGCCAGCAGTTCTGGTTCCAACCAAATGCGCACCGGTACGCGCTGCACCACCTTGATCCAATTGCCGGTAGCGTTTTGCGCCGGCAGGAGGGATAGAATCGAACCCGTGGCCGGCGAGACGCCCGCGACCTTGCCGCGATAGATCACTCCTGAACCGAAGGCGTCGGCGGTCAGCGTGACCGGTTGCCCGACCCGCAGCGCCGCCAGTTCGGTTTCCTTGAAATTGGCATCGACCCACACCTGACTTAGCGGCGCGATCGACATGATGGGCGTACCGGGCGCTACACGCTCGCCCAGTTGCACGTCACGTGGGCCAGCCACGCCATCCACTGGCGCGAGAACGCGCGTGCGGGCCAGCGCCAGCGCGGCCTGACGAACGCTGGCCGCCGCCAGCGCCACGTCGGGCTGGGTGGGAATAGGACCGCCGTTGACCTGCGCTTGCGCGGCTCGGGCTTGTTCCCGCGCCTGACCGGTACTGGCCAGCGCGGCGGCCAGCGCGCTGCCAGCAGCGTCGCGGTTCGCTTGTGCAGTCTGTGCGATAGCACGAAAACTGATCAACGTTTCTTTCGATACAAAACCCTGATCGGCGAGGTCGGTTTGACGCGCCAGATCGGATTGCGCCTTAGCCAGCGCGGTTTCCGCCGCTTGCAGTTGGGCGCGCGCCGCTTCGGTATCGGACTGGTGCTGGGTCACGCCGGCTTGCGCCGCGAGGGCGCTGCTGGCCAACCCACGCACGCCGCGCACGGCTTTAGCGAGATTAGCTTCGGCCTGGGCCAACGCGATTCGGGCATCGCTGTCATCCAGTTCGACCAATACATCGCCTTGTTGTACCTGCTGACCGGTTTGTACATAGATCGCTTTGACCATCCCGGAAGTCAACGCACTGATTTGGGCCATGTCGGCCCCGGTATAGGCGTCGTCCGTCGTAGCCCGCCAGCGAGCGATGAGCCACCACCAAGCGATGAACGCAACGGCTGCGAGCACAACCACGAGCGCAATGAAGGTCAAGGCGCGCGCGCGGCGGCGGGCCAGCACCACGTCGGAAGTCTTGGCGGGTTCAGACAGGGATGAAGGCTCCGATAGCGATGTGGCAGTTTTCGAATCGTTCATACGATATCCGCAAGAAAGTCAGATTGTGAATGATATCCGATACCGATGTGGAGCCTACAATGACAATTCACACTTTAAAGGACACATTATTTTGAATGACTTTCGTCATTCCACCAGAACCCGAAACGATGTGACCACAGGATGACTCTTGCCACTGTTGACGATGACGATGCTCGCCTAAAGTACACCTAACGGCGGTCGTTCGTAACTGCCGAACACAACGATTGAAGGAGTGCTCCCATGAGCAAGATCGACACTGCGGTAGCCGTCTACGACGCGCGCGAACAGGCTGAGGAAGCGGTTCGAGAGTTGGCTAGATCCGGGTTCGACATGAAGACGATTTCCATCATCGGTAAGGATTACCACACAGAGGAAAATGTCGTTGGGTATTTCAACGTGGGCGATCGTGCGAAGTTTTTCGGCAAATTTGGCGCATTTTGGGGCGGACTGGCTGGATTACTGTTTGGTTCGGCCATGCTGTTTATACCTGTCGTCGGACATGTCGTCATCCTTGGGCCTTTGGCCGCCACCTTGGTCGGCGGCCTGGAAGGCGCCGCCCTCGGCGGCGGCGCGGGCGCGCTAATCGGCGCTTTGTCAGCGCTGGGCATTCCTAAGGATTCGGTGCTGCGCTACGAAACCGCTGTCAAGGCCAACAAGTTCCTGGTCGTCGTCCATGGCGGAGGTGATGCCGTCCAACGCGCTCGCGACGTGCTCGCGACTGCTGGCAGCGCCGATGTCGAAATGCATCCCGGAACCACCTGATTGTGAATTTCCGTGATCCTTAACTCATTCATTTTCAAAAGGAGGCTTTCAATGAACATTCGTAAGACCCTGCTTGCCTTAACCAGCATCACCGTTGTCTCTCTATCGCTCGTCGCCGTGGCGGTGGAGAAGAATGCCAACGAACGTACATTCATACGGCTATCGGAAGATGGCGCTAAAGCAGCCCGCACGGTTTCGCTGGCGCGCGTCGCCATTTTCGATGGGCAAACCCAGGAAGCGAACGACTTGCTGGATCAAGCAAAGACCGCACTGGACGCCGCCACCAAGGATGTTGACAAATTAGCGATCAAAACATCGAAACACAACGACTTAGGACCGATGGTGCCTATCGATGCTCGATTATCGGTCATCGATGCCTATACCCTTACGCCTGAAAAGAAGACTGAAATCGGTAAGGTGAACGAGCATCTGAAGAAAGGCGAAACCAAGAAAGCGCTGGAAGTGCTCCGTCCAATCGATGTGCAATTGACGCTGACATCGATGTTCATGCCGCTGAATCCAACCACCAAAGCGGTGGAGCAGGCCAAAACGCTGCTCGCTGACCATCAATACTATGAAGCCAATCTGGCGCTGAAGAAGGCGGAAGACAGTTGGGTTATCGATTCACAAGGCTTTGTCGATTATCTGGAAAAATTGCCGGAGTCGGGTAAACAAACAGCTAATGCCGCTTCATCGGATCAGTCAGAAAAAAAATAATTCATTAGGAAAGCTAATGATCCCGCACCCCTCCTATCGGGAGGGGTTTTTCTTTAAGGTTTAATGGCTTAGAGGGAATTTCAATGAACCGACGATTGGTAGTCGCTGCCGTGACTTTCCTGTTGGGAATCGCTACCGCATGGCCTGCGCTAGCAGATAGTTATGGCCCTGTTCTCCGAGGACAAGACCTTTGGGATATCGCCCGGCGCGTTTATCCGAATGAGGATGTCAGCCGCGACCAGATCATGCTGGCCTTGCTCAAGGCCAATCCTCAAGCATTCGACATGCCCTGTAACGCTAACTCTCCTCTAAAAGTCGGCGTGATGTTACAAATTCCAAATTTAACGCAAGTCCAGGCGTTGAGCCGCGAACAAGCCAATCGGGAATTTGAGCGGCAATTACGGGAATGGGAAAATCATCGGGTGTCGGGTGAGACGCTGGTCTGTCCGCCTGAACCCCAAACGGTAGCGGTCACGCCTGAACAAGCCACCGCTCCTGCCACAGCAACCACAGCAACAGGAACCGCTCCTGCCACAGCAACCACAGCAACAGGAACCGCTCCTGCCACAGCAACCACAGCAACAGGAACCGCTCCTGCCACAGCAACCACATCGCCTGTGTCTAAACCGGTAGCATCGGCTGGAACGCCAGGCACCCCCGCCCAAACAACGACTCCGACCGCGCCATTAAGTGGAGGGGCATCGAAACAACCCGCCACTCTCGTTCATTATGAGGAATGGTTAGGCATTCCGATTCTGGCGCTGTTGTTGATCGGCATGATCGTCCGCAAATACCGCCGTCGTCCGGCCCCAGTCGCTGCCTCAACCCCAGTTGCTGCTGCCCCTACCGAAGAAGGTACGGATGCGAATCGGATGACTGTGGAAGAAACGCTTGCCAAATTCGGCGTCGACCGTGAGCGAGGATTGAGCGCTGAAGAAGCCGCGAAACGCTTGCAGGCCAGTGGGCCGAATGCGCTGGAAGAAAAGCATGTCAGCCTGCTCCAGCGGATACTCCCTTATTTTTGGGGGCCAATACCGTGGATGATCGAAGCAGCGGCAGTGCTATCGTTGCTGACTCGTGATTGGAACGATTTTGCAGTGATCACCGCCCTGCTGGTGTTCAATGCGGTGATCGGTTTCCGTGAGGAAGCGAGCGCCGCCAATGCCCTGGCTGCGCTTAAGAACCAGCTTGCTTTGAAAGCCCGTGTCTTGCGCGACGGTCAATGGCGGGAGATTGAGGCCCGCGAGCTGACGCCGGGCGATGTGATCCGCATTCGCTTGGGCGACATCATTCCCGCCGATGCTATGCTGTTCGACGGCGAATATTTAAGCGTGGATCAATCGGCGCTGACCGGCGAATCCTTGCCGGTGAACAAGGGGTCCGGTGATGTGGTGTATTCTGGCGCAGTCGCTAAACAAGGCGAAATGACCGCAGTCGTCACCGCAACTGGCGCTAACACCTTCTTTGGCCGCACCGCCAAGCTGGTGGAATCGGCAGGCTCCAAGTCGCATTTGCAGGAATCTGTGTTGCAGATCGGTAACTTCTTGATCTTCTCGGCGCTGGCGCTGATCCTGGTGCTGGCGGAAGTCGAACTGTACTGGGGAACCTCGTTCCTACACCTGCTCAAGACAGCGCTGATCCTGCTGGTGGCGTCGATTCCCGTGGCGATGCCAGCGGTGCTGTCGGTCACCTTGGCGCTTGGGGCGCTCAAGTTGTCCAAACTCAAGGCGATCGTCTCGCGTATGGAGGCAATCGAGGAATTGGCAGGTGTCGATATTCTCTGTTCGGATAAGACCGGCACCCTGACCCAGAACAAGCTGACCTTGGGCGAAGCGCAACCGTTTGGGGTCGCGGCCCAAGAATTGATTCTGGCCGGAGCCTTGGCGTCTAAGGCGGAGAACCACGACGCCATCGACTTGGCGGTCATTGGCGCGCTGTCCAACCCCGATGCGTTGGCTGGGTATCGGCAAGTGCGCTTCATGCCGTTCGACCCCATCGGTAAACGCACTGAAGCGACCGTTGAGGACGCGGACGGCCACGCCTTCAAAGTAACTAAAGGCGCGCCACAAGTGGTGATGCAACTCTGTCAGACCGATCAGGAAACGCGAATCCGGGCCGATCAGTTAGTCGACGAGTTTGCCGCCAAGGGATTCCGCACGCTGGGCGTGGCGCGCGCCGATGAAAATGACCAATGGGTCTTTCTCGGCATTCTGCCGCTGTTCGATCCGCCGCGCGAAGATTCTGCGACAACCATCGCCGAAGCCAACCGTTATGGCGTCGCGGTCAAAATGGTCACCGGTGACAACCTCGCCATCGCCCGCGAGATTTCCGGGCAACTGGGGATTGGCACGGATATCCGCGCCGCAGAAGCCTTGTTTGCTGGTGGCGTTGCGCATGGCGAATTACCGGAAATCGCTGTGCATCGGATTGAGCAGACGGATGGTTTCGCCCAAGTCTTCCCAGAGCACAAATACGGTATCGTCAAGGCTCTGCAACAGGGTGGCCACATCGTGGCGATGACCGGCGATGGCGTTAACGACGCCCCTGCGCTCAAGCAGGCGGATGTCGGCATCGCGGTGTCTGGAGCTACAGACGCTGCTCGGGCCGCCGCAGCTTTGGTGCTGACCGAACCGGGTTTGTCGGTGATCACCCACGCGCTGGAAGAGTCGCGGCGCATTTTTGAACGGATGACGAGCTATATCATTTACCGGATCGCCATGACCATCGACATCATGCTGTTCGTGGTGCTGGCCAGCATCGTGTTCGGGTTCTTCCCATTGACCGCGATTATGTTGGTGGCGCTCGCCTTGCTCGATGACGTGCCGATCATGACCATTGCCTACGACAACACCCTCCCCGATCCCCAACCGGTGCGCTGGAACCCGGAACGCACATTCGCGGTGTCAATCGTGCTGGGCCTGCTGGCAGTCGCGCAGAGTTTCGGCCTCCTGGCTTTGGGTATGAAGGTCCTACATCTGGACGGCGCCCATTTGCAAACCATGCTGTTCCTGCAATTATTGGTCGGTGGACATCTGCTGTTGTTGTTAACCCGCACGCCGAAAGCCTTTTGGGCGCGTCCTTACCCATCCTGGCAATTGTTGACGGCGGTTGTGGGCACACAGCTTCTGGGCGTGTTGATGTGTGGGTTCGGTTGGCTGGTGCCGGCGTTACCCTGGCATCTGATCGGCTGGGTCTGGGTGTACAACCTCGCCTGGATGATCGTGCAAGATGGCGTCAAGTGGATGACCTACCGGGTCATTAACCAGCGCGCGAGTGGCGAAACCACGCGGCCCAGCTTTAGGCAACTGGTGACAGCGCTGGAAAACGGCTAACTTCGGAGGACTGAGGCTTTGGAATCCGCTGCCCTGGAGACACCACGCAAATCGCAAGATCTGCCCAGTTTTACTTGGGCGGTGCTGGCCTCCACACTGACGTGGATTACAGCTCTGTGGCTGATCGTGCTGGCGTTGCATTTGACGCCGGCATTGTTCGCCGCTCTTGTGACCTACGGCGGCACTCGCGCGCTCGCTCGTCTGCTGGAGCGTTGGCGCCCTGGACTGCGCCACGCGCAAGCCTGGGGCTTGGCGCTGCTATTGTTAATGATCGGTATCGTCGGCTCAGTGCTTGTCGGATATGCGGTGGATACAGCGGAGACGGGGGGCTATGCTGGGTTGCTGCACGAGATGGCTCATGCCTTGGAGCGGCTGCGCCAGGACTTGCCGTCTTGGCTGGCGGCGCACCTGCCGACCTCGCTGGAAGCGTTGCATAGGGTGGCAGTGGTGTGGCTGCACGACCATGCGGCGCAGCTCCAGCTTTGGGGTGGGGATGCCCTGCGCGGCGTCGGCTATGTGTTGATCGGTGCAACGACCGGCGGGCTGATGGCGTTACAGTTACCCGTGAACCCGACTGGGATGCTTCCGCAATCCCCTACTGCCGCCATGCGCCGAGAATTCGATGGATTAGTGAGGAGCTTCACGGCTGTGGTGTTTGCGCAACTACGCATCGCCATCCTCAACACCGCACTGACCGCTCTCTATCTGTTAGGCGTGCTGCCATTGTTGGGGATGCCGCTGCCGTTACCGGGGACGCTGCTAACGCTCACTTTCACCGCCGGCCTGCTGCCAGTCGTCGGTAATCTGATCTCCAACACCGCCATCATGATCGTCAGCCTACGCTATTCGGCGCTGGGCGCCGCGTTATCACTGGCTTGGCTGGTAGCGATCCACAAACTGGAGTATTTCCTGAACGCCCACATCATCGGTCACCGCATCCGTGCCCGCACGTGGGAGCTATTGATCGCGATGCTGGCGCTTCAGGCCATGTTTGGCCTGGGTGGCCTGATTGGAGCGCCGGTGTTGTACGCCCAAATCAAACAAGCATTGCACGAGCGCGGCTGGCTTGGCTGATCGAGTGTGTTTAAAACCAAACTTAAATTAAGGAGACAGTTATGTCCGAATTCGAATCGACTTTGGAATTGACGCTAGTCGAACCCAAACACCACAGCCTGTGGCGACGGCTGCTTCGCCCTAAGGATATTGGTTTCTATCTGATGATCCTACTGTCCTGGGTCGGTATTATCTACAGCACATCCAGTTTGGAAGGGAGTCGTTGGTACTGGCATTGGCTTATTCCAGGGTTCGGCGTGATTTGCATTTTTACCCGCTGGAACAAAACTGAGAAAACCTTTAAAGCCCGAGCATTGCTGGTCTTGCATGAGATTCTGTACTGGGGCGGGGTATTGGGCCTGACGTCTTTAATTTATGCGGTATCCTCGCCCGCCAATAGCTGGATCGATCTGTTCGATATACGGCAGTTAAGTTTTCTCGTCGCCTTTATCCTGGCGACAAGCACCTATCTGGCTGGCCTTAATCGCGATTGGCGGTTGTGCGTGGTCGCTGCTTTTATTCTGACCGGTGGATTGGCCAACGTGGCTTTTTCCAACATGGCGCCAACGTTAATATGGGGCAGTTTCGCTGTTATCGTAACTTACATCGTTTGGGCTTGGTTGCATAGCATTTGGCGGAGCAGAAAAACTCTTCCAACAGACGAAATTTGAAAGAATACGATCTAAACAGAGGGCAGTTGGGATTCTGACGGATTCTTTTGTCGCCTCGCAACCTGCATAAGCTGGCATTCTGAACCACCCCGGCGCTTCGCGCTACCCCTCCTTATTCAAGGAGGGGAATTCCGTAGTGTGAGGCGAGGCTATCAGCGAGCAAGACTATTAAAAACTTCTTCCGCTAACGAACTGACGATGCAGCGGTAACATCACCCGATCGCACGGCCCATGCGTAGCTTTTGTAAACCCGACGGTCCAAATACTGGTACCTACTGCTTTAGCTTTATTCACCCACATCCAAGATGATGTCTACTGGTTAGGCACCAGGTACGAGCCAATTGCCCTTTTCGCATGGTACTTCCTCGCCAGCAGTACTTGTTCCTTTTGAAATAAGGTTACCAGCCGTCGCACCCAAGTTATTGTAAAACATATAACCCATTTCACTGTCCGTGCGGTTGTAGCCGCTACACGGTCCCGTGTGATCGCGGTTCAACGCGGTTGGCAACCGCCAGTCGTCATAGCCGCCATAGACCAATTGATCCGCCCACGCCATTGCTTCATCCCAAGTCATCCTTCCGTCGGTATCGTAACCACTGGTCTGGGTGTAATTGGCGTCTTGCAACCAGGTGATATTCAACACCGTGTCGTAAATCAGTCCACCCCCACGGTCGACCAACTCGGTGCTCGCTACGTCGGAGATTCCCAGAAGAACTGCAAACGCCAACGCCGATAACGATGAATCGAGCATTTCCTCAATGCCGACATTCAGCAGCGCAAAACCATTTTCGGCGAGTATGTGTTGCGGCGCGTGCCAATGGCCTCAGATACCAATTCGTCGTAATCGTAAGTGGCGAGGACGACGCCTCGCGTGGCGGGCGGCTTCGTAGTAATCCACGAGTACGGTGAAGGTCAAGGCGCGCGCGGCGGCGGGCCAGCACCGTGTCGGAAGTCCTTGGCGGGTTCAGACAGGGACGAAAGCTCCGATGGCGGCGCGGCGGTTTTTTAAATCGTTCACGCAACATCTGGAAGAGAGTCAGATTGTAATTGCAAATGATATCCGATGCCAATGCAGGGTCCACAATGACAATTCGCACTTTGAAAGAGACACATTATCTTGAATGACCTTTCATCATTCCACCCGGACTCGAAACGATGTGACCACAGGATAGCTCTTGCCACTGTTGATGACGGCGATGCCCGCCTAAAGTGGATTCAATAGCGGTCGTTCGGCACTGCTGAACAGAACAATTATGAAGCCAATCTGGCGCTGAAGAAAGCGGAAGACAGTTGGGTTATCGATTCACAAGGCTTTGTCGATGATCTGGAAAAATTGCCGGAGTCAGGCAAACAGCCGACTGACGCCGCCTCGTCGAGCCAGCCAGCAAAAAATAACGCTCTACCTGGGGTTCTTTCAGTTTGTGCATAACATCCGCTTTTGAGGCAAAGGCTTGCTCAGCCCTCCTGTTGAAGAACTCCCGGTGGCCTAACCTAGCGAACTGCTGAAATCCATATTGAGCCAATTTTATATCTGAATGAACGATTTGATGATAAAAATTTACATGTATCCCGAGCAGATCCAGATAGAACAGCGAATTTCAGTAGTGATCCACTCTAAAACTTGATAATTAACCTATTTATGATAATAATGGTTTTGGACAGTGAAACGAAAACTGAGTTAAGACGCCTGCTAGAGTGAAGGATATACGATATCTGGAAGAAAAACATGTACCTATCCGTACAACATGATTACATAAATCTATGTTGTCACCCTAGGATGATCGTGTAAACGATCGTTTGTGCACTTGGTTCAGCAGCGAAGGATACT
>JAGRHQ010000076.1 GCA_020444905.1 Candidatus Competibacteraceae bacterium | reverse complement strand
CAGTCGTTGCGCCTCCTGATGGTCGGCGGCGAGAAGCTCAAGACGGTCACGCCCCAAGCCTATACGCTCTTGAATGGCTATGGCCCCACGGAATGCACCGTGATCACCACCCGTTTTCAGGTCAATCCAGCGGACTGCGCCAACATCCCGATTGGCCGGCCTGTCGCCAACACCCAAGCGTATGTCGTCGATACGCGCGGCCAGTTGCAGCCGATCGGCGCACCTGGCGAATTGTGGCTGGGCGGCGCGCAGGTGGGGCGCGGGTATTGGAACCGAGCGGAATTGACGGCGGAAAAGTTCATCGCTAATCCTTTTACTGACGAGGATTCTACTGATCGCGTCTATCGCACCGGCGACCTGGTGCGCTGGTTGCCGGACGGTCATCTGGAATTCATTGGCCGACGCGATTTCCAGATCAAGATTCGCGGGTTCCGCGTGGAGCTGGGCGAAATCGAACAGGCCCTGATTCAGCATCCGGCGGTACAGGAAGCGGCGGTGATCGCCAGGGAAGACCCCAACGGCGGGCATTATCTGTGCGGCTACTACGTCAGCGCACCGCCGGTCGAGGCTGCCGACATCAAAGCATTCCTGGGCCGAGACTTGCCCGCTTACCTGATCCCGGCGTTTCTGATTCCCTTGCCCGCCTTGCCAGTCAACGCTCATGGCAAAGTGGATCGCCGCGCTTTGCCCGAACCGCTTGAAGACACGGCGGAACGGCCCTATCTCGCCCCGCGCAATGAAATTGAGGAACAACTCGCCGGCGTCTGGGAAGCGATTCTGGGCGTGGGCCACCCTCTCAATCGGGACGACGATTTCTTCGCGCTGGGCGGCAACTCGCTCAAGATCATGGCGCTGGCGAGCCGGATCGAGAAAACCTTTGGGATCAAACTGGCCCTGGCCGACCTGTTCAATCGACCGGTTTTGCAGGATTTAGCCGCCGACATCGCCCAACAGACCCAGCGTCAGCGCTATGCGCCGATTGAACGTCTGCCCGAGAGCGACTATTACCCGGCTTCCGCGGTGCAAAAGCGGATGTATGTGCTGCAAAGCCTGCCAGGCATCGGTGCGACCTACAACATTCCCCAGACCCTGCTGCTGGAAGGTGCGCTCGACAGTGCGCGGTTGGCGCAAGCGCTGGATCAGTTGGTCGAGCGTCATGAGACCCTGCGCACCCGGTTCACCACGGTCGATGGCGAAATCGTGCAGCAGGTCTATCCGCGCATTCGCTACAAAAAACTGTTCAAGGAAATCCCGCAGGCCGATCTGGACCGGGAAATTCATCAGTTCACGCAGCCCTTCGATGTCAGCGAAGCCCCGCTGTTTCGGATGGCGCTGTTCAAACTCGCGCCGGAGCGGCATCTGCTGCTCATCGACATGCATCATAGCATCAGCGATGGCGCTTCCTCGCAAATCCTGTTCGACGAGTTATTCACCCTGTACCAGGGCGGCGCGCTGCCGCCTCTGGCCATTCAGTATCGGGATTTCGCCGCTTGGCAGAATCAGTTACTAAATTCCGCAACCATGCAAACCCATGCCAGCTACTGGCAAACCGCGCTGGCGGGCGAATTGCCGGTGCTGCAACTCCCGACCGACCGCCCCCGTCCGGCGCACCAGCAGTTTGCCGGCGCGGTTATTGACTTCTCCGTGGACGCCGCCGCCCTGGAGCGACTGAGCGCCCTTGCGCAACGCGCCGGCGCAACCCTGTTCATGCTGATGCTGGCGGCGTATCAAACCTTGTTAAGCCGCTATGCTGGGCAGGAAGACCTGATCACCGGTACGGTCGCCTCTGGACGCACTCACCCGGATACGGAAAACCTGATCGGCATGTTTGTCACCACCCTGCCGATTCGCGGTTTCCCGCAGGCGGATAAACCGTTTATCGAATTCTTGGGCGAAATCCGCCAAACGGTGCTGGATGCGCTGGATCATCAGGATTATCCCTTTGACCGGATGGTGGAAAATCTGCATCTGCCCCGCGACCCTAGCCGCAATCCCCTGTTTACCGCTTCCTTCGGTTTCCTGGAGGCGGAACAGGCGCTGCAAGCCGAGCAACTCACCATTCGCCCGTATCTCTTGCCGACGCCTTCTTCCCATTTTGACCTGACCTTGCATGTCGGCGTCGCGGCGGATCGCTTGGCCGGTTATTTCAATTACGCCACTGGTCTGTTTGACGCGACCACCATTCAGCGCATGGCAGGCCATTTCATCCGGTTGTTGCAACAGGTCGCGGATCATCCGGACATCCGGCTGGGCGACATTGAGTTCCTGTCGGCGGAAGAACGGCGGCAAATCCTGGTGGATTTCAACGCGACTGCGTGGCCGGTTCCCATCCATCGCACCTTCCCGGAACTGTTCGCCGAACAAGTTGTGCGCACGCCGGACCGGCTGGCGCTGGCCTATCGAGACGAGCGTTATACCTACCAGCAACTCGACGCTAAAACCAACGCCCTGGCGCGCGTCTTGCGAGAACACGGCGTCCAGCCCGACGTCATCGCGCCGATCATGCTCCACCGGTCGGCGGAAATGCTGATCGCTGCCTTGGCGATCATGAAGGCGGGCGGCGCTTACTTGCCAGTCGACCCCGAGTATCCGCAGGCGCGCATTGATTTCATGCTGGCTGACAGCCAGGCTTGCGTCCTGCTGTCGCAGACGGAGCTGCGGGAGAAGGCTGGCGCATTTACCGGCGTTTGGCTGGATGTCCGCGATCCCGCCTTGTACGCTGGACCGGTGACACCGCTGGAATTTATGAGTCGCCCGGAACATCTGGCGTATGTGATCTATACCTCCGGCTCCACGGGTCAACCCAAAGGAGTCATGATCGAACAGCGGAATCTAATCAACCTGTGTTTCAGCGAAAATCGGGAAAATGCGGTCACCGTTGACGATGCGTTCGCTAACTATGTCAGTTTCAGTTTCGATCCGTCGGTCATCGGCCTGTTTTCGCCGCTCTTGGTCGGGGCTTCCGCCCATCTGATTCCCGAAGAACTGCGCCTGGCACCGGAAGCCCTCAGCGCCTGGTTTGAAGAACAGGGCGTTACCCTGGCGATCCTGCCCACCCAGTTCGGCGAGCAATTCATGCAGCTCACGCAGAACCAATCATTGCGCATCTTGATCGTGGGCGGCGAGAAGCTCAAGACGGTCACACCCCAAGCCTATACGCTGATGAACGAATACGGTCCCACGGAATGCACGGTCGCCGCGACCCGCTTCCAGGTCGATCCGGCCCAGACCGCTAACATCCCGATCGGCGGCCCGCTGGCGAACCTGCAAGCGTATGTGGTCAACGCCCGTGGTCAATTACAACCGATGGGCATTCCCGGCGAACTGTGGCTGGGCGGCGCGCAGGTCGGACGCGGGTATTGGAATCGCCCGGAATTGACGGCGGAAAAGTTCATCGCGAATCCGTTTGCTGACGGTGACCTCAACGCCCGCGTCTATCGCACCGGCGACATCGTCCGCTGGCGTCCGGATGGAACGCTGGAGTTCTCCGCCCGGCAGGATTTTCAGGTTAAGATTCGCGGCTTCCGCGTGGAACTGGGCGAAATCGAACAAGCGATCCTGAATCTACCAGAGGTGCGGGAAACAGTGGTCGTCGCGCTGGATGACGAGAACGGCAACAAGCACTTGGCGGGTTATCTGGTCGCAGACCCGCCGACGGCGGAACTGGACTTCCCCGCCTTGCGCCGCGCCCTGCAAAAGGCGCTGCCGGATTACATGATTCCAGCGCATTTGATGCAACTGGAACAATTGCCGGTGACCGTCCACGGCAAGGTCGACACCCGGGCCTTGCCCAAACCCAGCACGGCTACGGAAGAGATCGTGCGCGGCTATATGGCCCCGCGCAACGAGTTGGAGCAAACCCTGGCGACGGTCTGGGCCGCCGTGCTGGGCGTCAAGAACGTCGGCATTCACGACAACTTCTTCGCCCTTGGCGGCAATTCCCTGCAAGCGATTACCGTCATCGCCCGTCTGCAAAAGCATTTTGCCGTTGCCATCAACGATCTTTATCAATGGCAAACCATCGCCGAACTCGCGCCGAGAATCAAACCCCGGCAGGATTATCTCAACCTGTTTCTCAACGAACTCAAGGAGAATCCTGAGGCTTGGGCCGATCCGCTGGCGGCGAATCCCGCATACCAGGCGCAATTGGCCACAGCGACCCAGCAGTACCGGGCCACTTGGGCGCGATATGAACCTCTGGATTTCACCGCCCAGCGCCATTACTCACAACTCCTGCTCACTGGCGCAACCGGGTTCCTCGGCGCTTATTTGCTTCATGAACTCCTGCGGCAACCGGAGATGTCCGGGTTGACCGTCATTGTTCGAGGCCACGACCGGGCGGACGCCACCGCCCGTCTGCGCAGCAAATTCGCCTACTACTTCGGCGACGCCGCCTGGGATGAACTGCGCATCGCTGACCGGATCACCGTGCTGTGCGGTGACCTGAGTCAACCGCAGTTTGGGTTAAGCGCCGATGAGTATCAGCACTGGGCGCAGCGAATCGACGGTATTCTCAATTCCGCCGCCAATGTGCGTCATTACGGCCACTATCAGGAGTTTTATCAGGCCAATGTGCAGTCGGTCATTCATCTGATCGACTTCGCCCAAACCGGGACTCCAAAGGACCTGCACCACATTTCTACGCTCTCCGTAGCGTCCGGCGCGTTCCCCGACCGCGAGTACGCAGTATTCACCGAAGATGACGCCGATGAAGGCCAGGTCAGCGGCAATCATTATCTGTCCACCAAACTGGCGGCGGAGAAGCTGTTAATTGACCGCCGGGCGCAGGGCCTGAACGCCAGCATCTACCGGGTCGGGAACATCGTGTTCAGCCAGGAAACGGGCCGCTATCAGGAGAATATCGAAGACAACGGCTTCTTCAGTCAGGTGCAATCTTTCGTTAATCTCGGCGTCACCCCGGCGATGAAAGACGATATCGATTTCACCTATGTGGACAGTCTGGCCCAGGCGATTCTGCGCTTGATGCAAACTGCCGAATTGCGTAATGAAACCTACCACCTGGCCAATCCACGGCGAATCCGGTTGTCCGAAGTGCTGACCGATCCCAATCTGGGGCTGGCGGTGCGCACAGCGCCTTTCGCGGATTTTGTCGAGACCTTGCTGAACCATCTCGAACAGCGCGGCTTCAGTCGCCACATTGAAAACATCCTGACCCACATGGGCTGGCTGGGCGGCGATATGGAACAGCAAACCCTGGTCACGCAATTATCAGATCGCACCGGATTCCTGCTGGAGCGGCTGGGGTTTGTCTGGCCGGAACTGAAGTTGCCTAACCTTTTACCGATGATTCGCCAAGCCCTGGCCGAACGCATCGCTTTCCTGGAGCAGACGCCGCTGTTTGCCCAGTTACCCGCCGAACAGCGAGCGATCCTGGCCGGCCAGGCGACATTGACCGCCTTCCGCAATGAAAAACCGCTGGTCTGGGAAGGTGATCCGGCGGATGCGCTCTACCTGGTGATGGATGGGTTTCTGGAAATTTCCAGCACCTCGACCAGTGGGTGGACTGGCACGCTGGGCATCCTGAGCGAGAAGGATTTCGTGGGCGAGGAAAGCCTGTTTCCTGGCAAGCGCGTCAGCCTGACCGCCGAGGCGTTGCTGGGCGACGTGGTGGCGCTGCGCTTTCCCGGCGAAGCGCTGCGGGCGACGATTCAACAGCATCCGCAGTTGGCGCTGAATCTGCTCGAAGCGCTGGAAACCCGGCTGCAACGTTTAGCCAAGTTGCTGATCAGCATCAGTTGATTTTTGGGCTACTCAGAGATAGCCCAACTGGCGCGGTAACTACAACGTCAGTTCCGGGACACCCTCTGAAGAGGTAATCCAAAAAAACCGGAGCTATTGAGAGGTAATAGGGGCGTGGTCATTGACGATCAAACCGCAGTAACCGCAGTAACCGGCCTGATTCTGGCCGGTGGGCGTGCTGAGCGGATGGGGGGACGCGATAAAGGACTGTTGCCGCTGGCGGGCGCACCGTTAATTGCGCATAGCATCTGCCGCTTGCAACCTCAGGTGGCCAAACTGTTGATCAGCGCGAATCGCCATCCGGATATCTACCGAACCTTCGGCTACCAGGTGGTCGGCGACGATCCTGGCCTGCGGTTTCGGGGGCCGCTGGCCGGGATGCTGGCGGCGATGGCAGTCGCGCAGACGCCGTATTTATTGACCGCGCCCTGCGATGCGCCCTTATTACCGCTGGATTATGCACAACGAATGTGCGCGGCGCTGGGACCCGAACAAGCGACGGTCAGTGTGGCGTTCAGCGCGGGCTATTGGCAACCGGTGTTTGCGTTGTTGCCGGTGGACTTACGCGATGATTTGGCCGATTGGTTAACTACGGGTCAGGGCGGCGTCGGTCGCTGGTTGCAGCGGCATCAGCCTGCGCAGGTCGCGTTTCCAGACCGGCCGACCCTGTTCAGGAATATCAACACGCCCGAGGATTTGGCGCAGTTGGAAGCAGAACTCAGTCACCGCAATATTAGCGACGGGTAATCACGTTAGTCTTTCCTGGTGACCATCATCGTCGTTTGGTATTCGATCACCAGTTGATTCCGTTGGTTACAGGTTCTATTTTTGTAGATAAACAAGAACCTTTCCGGTTGTTTGGTAGGGCGAAGATCCACCACTTCGACCTCTGCTCTCAGGGTATCCCCAAATAACACGGGCGATGTAATCTTCATTTGGTCGACGCCAAGATACGCATAAATTTCATAGCCGTCCTGAGCCAGGAATTCGGCGATTGTATCCGCATGGTGGACCAGACCGTCGGCGACCGCAAAAATGACCGGTCCAGCCAGGGAGCGTTCCTTGAACCAGGTGCCCCTGGCATACTCGGCATTGCTGTGAACGGCCATATTGAACCAGGTGAGTTGATGCAGGAGGGAGAAGTCCCCGACATCCAACGTCCGGCAGACCCGACAGGGAATCTTAGCGCCGACTATGACTTTACCCATCATCATGATGACTCCTCTCAATAATCAGTGGTTGACCTGGATCAGGTTTGATCTGAAAAAAGTTAGACTAAAGCCCAACCCACAGGAATATTTCTTAAACATTTCTTAAACGAATGGCAGTGACGCTCCAGCATTAAACTTCATAAATCGCTTTTCAATCAATTTATTGTAAATGAACCCCATTCTTCATAGCCAACGCCCCTAACCACGCTGAATCCACTCCATGTCCCTTTCTGACCCTGCTCACGCCGCTGAACGTCTGCTCACTTGGCAGGAAGCCATCGCCCTTGCGTTGCAATCTATTCAGTCGATTGCTGAAATCGAGTCAGTTCCCCTGCTCAGCGCGGAAGGGCGGGTGCTGGCGGATGACCTGCCCGCCCGCCTGGATGTTCCGCCCGGTGATAACTCGGCGATGGATGGTTTCGCCGTGCATTGGAGCGACCTGTCGCCCGACGCGGTGACTCGACTTCCCGTGATCGGCCAGGCGCTGGCCGGTCACCGTTATACTCGCCCCGTTCCGCGCGGCGCGGCGGTGCGCATCACCACCGGCGCGCTGCTTCCCGAAGGGCCGGATACTGTGATCATGCAGGAACACTGCCGCACCGATCCGGAGGAGACCTGGCTGGAGATTGAACCCCGGATCACGGACCGGCTTCGACTTGGCGAAAATATCCGGCGGCGCGGCGAAGATGTGCAAGCCGGAACGCGGCTTTTGGCTCACGGTTGCCGATTGCGTCCACAAGAGATCGCCCTCGCCGCTGGACAGGGCATCGCTTACCTGAATGTGGTTCGGCAACCGCGGGTCGCCGTAGTGTCCACCGGCGATGAACTGTATGAGCCTGGCTCCGAACTACCCTCTGGCGCCATTTATGAGTCGAATCGTTACCTGCTGATCGGCCTGCTGCGGCGACTCGGTTGCGCCGTCACTGACCTGGGCATCCTGCGCGATGACCGGGAGGCCTTATTGGCAACCTTGCGCCGCGCTGCCGCCGGTCACGACGTATTGTTGACTTCCGGCGGCGTCTCGATAGGAACCGCCGACCTCGTGAAAGAAGTGATCGCCGAGTTGGGCCGGATCGCGTTCTGGCGGTTGGCGGTCAAGCCGGGCAAACCGGTGACCTTCGGGCGCATCGCCGATTGTCTGGTGCTAGGTTTGCCGGGTAACCCCGTCTCGGTGATGGTGTCGTTCCTGCGGTTCGCCCGGCCGTTATTGCTGAAATTGATGGGTGCGGAACCGGTTGAGCCGATGCGCTGGCGCGTTGTGGCCGATTTCGCATTTCGCCGCAAGCCGGGGCGACGGGAGTGGCTGCGGGCGCAGGTGCGGCTTGATGCCGAGCAGCGGCCCTTGGCTGTTCTGTATCACACCCAGAGTTCCGGAGCATTATCATCGCTCTCCTGGGCGGACGGTCTGGTGGAGTTGCCAGAGGACTGCGCCGGCGTTGCGCTGGGTGATACCGTGGACTATTTGCCTTTTAGCGCACTGGGTGTGGAGTGAGCTACCCTGACTTTTCCAGACGCTCCATTCTGCTGCTGGACGATAAAATCAGCGATGCCTTCCAGATTGGATAAGAGGAACGCCGGCAAATCCGGTCGTCCATACTGCATCGGCTCCAGTCCCGGTTCGCCCACAACCGCAATCACAGTTGGATCATTTGGGAACCGCGGCGGCTGATCCACCGCGCTAGGCCGCCAGATTTCCAGCTTGGGATACGCGCTGGTTTTCCAACCTTCCACCAGCACCACATCCACCGGTTGTAAGTGCGCAACCAGCTCATCCAGCGCCGGTTCGGGTTCCTGACGCAACTCGTGCAGCAACGCCCAGCGCCGGCCGGTGACCAGCATCACCTCCTGAGCGCCGGCGGCGCGATGCAGCCAAGTATCCTTGCCCGGCGTATCCAGGTCAACATCATGATGCGCGTGTTTGAGCGTGGACACAGTCAGCCCCCGCGCCTGTAACCGGGGGATCAAGGCAACGATCAAGGTGGTTTTGCCACAGCCGCTCCAGCCGCTGATACCCAGGATTTTCATCGTGGTCCTCCGCCTCGTCAACCCGGCTTGACTTCATGCCGGACCGCCCAGATCGCCGCCTCAACCCGCGAATTGAGATGCAGCTTTTTCAGCAAATGCTTCACATGCACTTTTACGGTTCCTTCAGTAATCTTCAACCGGCGAGCGATCAGCTTGTTGCTGTAACCGACAGCAATCAGGGTCAGAATTTCCTGCTCTCGTTCGGTGAGTCGAACACTGTCCATGGCTTTCGGTTGAGTCTCATGGCGCAGGGCGTCGGCCAGAATCGCTAATGCTCCACCGCGATCAATTGCACAATCCCTTTGCGCATCAGGGGATGATCGCCGATGAGCACGCCTTGACCCGGTTGGGAGTGTATATCAAGTGCGCCACCCAAGTATCTAGGGCGCTCGCGCATGATGGAGAGGCCAAAATGACCGTTCCGTTCCGCACTCTCGGGTAATCCTACGCCATCATCGGTAATTTCGATGGTAGCCTGGCCTCGATCGGCGCCATCAAGTCGAATCCGGATCTGACGGGCGCGTGCGTGCTTGATTGCGTTGTGCAAAGCCTCGCGAATGATTTGCATCAAATGAATCTGCTCGTTGGGATTGAGCGCGCAAGTCCAGCCTGTCTGATCCAGTTCAACTGGCAGCCCGCTCACTCCAGAACACAGCAGGGTTACTGATCCAACGCCGCGTTATTGGCCAAAGCCTGACGATACCTCTGCGCCGTGCGCCACAGGTTGACGCCGAGCCATCCCCCAGTTATGCCTAAGGCGAGCGCGGCTGGATAGAGAAAAAGCGGGTACAGGACAGCGGTTGACAATAACAGCAGCGTGATGAGCAACGCCCATCCTTGTCGCCGTATCGGCGTTTCCGGCAACAGTTGTTTAATGTGAGGTAGTTTCGCGCGTCCCAGCAGATGCGCCTGCAAGTGAAACCAGGCCAGAAACGGGACGATTTTGTACAACATGCCGTTGATGACCGCGACCGGGAAGCCGACGATCAGCAGGATGCCGAGTAACCATTCGACCGCTGGCTTAGGAGGCCAGCCCGGCATCCAGCGCGTCAACAACCACCCCGCTGCGCCCATCGTCAGGCTGATCAAGCTGACTCGCCAATAGACTAAGGTGGGATCGCCAATTTTGCGCCGGCGTTGATGAAGCAAAAGCAGCGTTCTTGCGGCAAAAGTGATCAAGGTGACTGCCAGCGCCGCGCCGGTCACGGTCGCCGCCAGCGGCCAATTGCTCAGGATCAGGGCTGTCCCGATGATCAACAGCGCCATCACCACCGGCGCGAATCCCCGGCTCAGCCACGCCGGATACAGCGGCGTAATCTGGAACATGGGGACCACCTGATAGGCGACGCCGGCGACCAGCAGCGCGGTCCAACCGACCAAGCCCCACGCCGCATGCAGATTCGTCACCTGGAGGATCGGCAAGCTGAATCCGCCCCAGCCGAAATAGCCGCTCAGCAGCAGACCGAGCGCCACAGTCACCAGTAACGCCCCCAACGCGCAGCGCAAGGCAATTACCGTGTCCGTGACGACCGGCGCCTGCCAGAGCGCCCGGTGAAATGCGATTAAAGCGGCGCTAAAGCTGAAGCCCAGCAACCCTACAGCGATTTGAAAACCCACCGGCCCACTGCCCAGAAATGCGCTGGCCAGCGCCAGGGTTCCCAGCGTCAGGGGAACATGGACCAGTGTGGCGATCCAGCGAGGGTAGGCAATGGACACCCCTACCACGACCGGCAAAATCTGCGACAGCGCCCCAAGCATCACCTGCGCCATGAAACCCAGCACCACCAGATGGGTGAGCGCCAGTGTCGCCGGCAACCAGCGGCTGGCGATGATCCCCGGACCTTCCCAAAGTAACAACGCAGCGGCCAGGACCAGAAACCACGGCGCCGTCAGAAAAAATCGCAGGGGGACGCTGAAGGGCGGCGCTTGATCGTAGGAGAGACCCGGCGGGTTCATGGCGGAGAGATCAGAATTTCAAAACCGCCTTCGGCCAGCGGCGTGGTCTCGTAGCGGTAATGGTGGCGGCTTAATAGATCGTACAGCGGATACGGCTGGCGATGGATGAGAAATCGAATGCGTTGCCCCGGTCGTAAAATGTCCAGCGCCGCCACCACTCGTTCCATCGGTTCCGGGGGCGTCAGGCCCCGTCCGTCAACGATCAGATCTTCAGGCGCGCTCATGGCGGCGAACCGGCCTGAAGCTGTTGCATGGCCTGAATAACTGCCTGACTGTTGCTCAAGGCTCGGTCGCTCATGGGATAGAGCATCTGTTCTTCCTTGATGTTGTGCTGCTGCATCAGAATCAACAAGGTTTCCGCCTGCCCCAGATATTCATCCAAATCGTCGGCGGCCAGCGCCTCGGCGAGCGCCGCCAAGACCTCGCGCATCTGCTGATGCTCCAGGCGCATGACCCGTGTGGGTCCCATATTGTTGCCAGTTGCATCCTCGAAGGCCGGGAACAGCGCCTGTTCTTCCATGATGAAGTGCTGTTCCATAGCGGACTGAAATTCCTGAAATCGGGTGCGGCAGGTCGGCAGGTCGCGCTGGGCGGCGGCTTCCTCGGCAGCGGCGAATAAATGGTCGCAACGGCGGTGATCGTCGCTCATGAACGTGGTGACTTGGCCCATGGGTGTGGTCCTGTGATCTTGATGATTTGGCAAGGATGCCAGTAACGGTCATGACATTCCTTGACCTGCGTCAAGGAAGCTCATCCCGCATCGGGCGACAATGCGCACGGAGCCGGCGGTCGATACGTGGATCGCCCGGCGGTGACTATCCAGGAGACCCGGCGAAATGAGCGCAACCTTCACCAAAGCCATGGCCCGTAACATATTCTATGGCGGGACCGTCTTTTTTATTCTGCTGTTTCTGGCGCTGACCTTTCATACCACGCGACAAATTCCGCAGCGCGTTCCCAACGAAACACCGTCGCCGGAAGTCGCGCGCGGCAAAGTGTTATGGGAAACCCGCAACTGCATCGGTTGCCACACTCTGTTGGGCGAAGGCGCTTACTTCGCGCCGGAACTCGGCAATGTGTATAAACGGCGCGGTGGGGAGTTTATCAAAATCTGGATCAAGGCCCAACCGACCAAAGTTCCGGGCCGTCGGCAAATGCCACAGTTTCATTTTACCGATGAGCAATTGGACGATCTGGTGGCGTTTCTGAAATGGACCTCGGAAATCAATACTGAAAACTGGCCGCCCAATATCCAGGGTTAAAGAAGCTTTCGCCATTGACAGCGAGGAATAATTGATGACGCATTTGCAATACAAATCCCAGGCGGTCGCCAAACCCTATTTTATCGCCGCCATCGCCTTGTTCGTCGGACAAGTTTTGTTTGGCCTGATTCTCGGCCTGCAATATGTGATCGGCGATTTTCTGTTTCCGGCGATTCCCTTTAACGTCGCCCGCATGGTGCATACCAATCTGTTGATCGTCTGGCTGCTGTTTGGCTTCATGGGCGCGGCATATTACCTGGTTCCGGAAGAGACGGAGACCGAGTTGCACAGTCCACTGCTGGCGCATGTCCTGTTTTGGGTCTTTCTGATCGCCGGGGCGTTGACCGTCGTCGGTTATCTGGCTGTGCCTTACGCGACGCTCGCGGAGATGACCGGCAATGATCTGCTGGAAACCATGGGCCGTGAGTTCCTGGAGCAACCGTTGCCGACCAAGCTGGGCATTGTGGTGGTGGCGCTGGCCTTTCTGTACAACATCGGCATGACCATTCTCAAAGGCCGCAAGACCGCGATCAGCATGATTCTGCTGATGGGCCTGGTCGGGTTGGCGGTGCTGTTCCTGTTCGCCTTTTACAATCCTTCTAACCTGGTCAAGGACAAGTATTTCTGGTGGTGGGTGGTGCATCTGTGGGTGGAAGGCGTCTGGGAACTGATCATGGCGGCTATTCTCGGCTTCGTGTTGTTGAGAATCACCGGGGTTGACCGTGAAGTGATTGAGAAATGGCTGTATGTGATCATCACTCTGGCGCTGGTCACCGGCATTATTGGCACTGGCCATCATTACTACTGGATCGGCGCGCCGGGTTATTGGCAATGGTGGGGCGGGATTTTCTCCGCGCTGGAGCCGCTGCCGTTCTTTGCCATGACCGTGTTCTGTTTCAATATGGTCAATCGCCGCCGCCGGCAGCATCCCAACAAGGCCGCGACGTTATGGGCGCTGGGTACCGGGGTTATGGCCTTCCTCGGTGCGGGCGTGTGGGGCTTCCTGCATACGCTCGCACCGATCAATTACTACACCCACGGGACGCAAATCACCGCCGCACATGGTCATTTGGCGTTTTACGGCGCTTATGTCATGGTGGTGCTGACCATTATTTCCTACGCCATGCCGATGCTGCGCGGACGCGAGGTCAACCCGGAGCGCGCCCAGGTGCTGGAAATGTGGAGTTTCTGGCTGATGACGGTGTCGATGGTGTTCATTGCCTTGTTTCTGACCGCCGCCGGCATTCTGCAAGCGTGGCTGCAACGGATTATTCCCAATCCGCAGGCGTTCATGTCGGTGCAGGATCAACTCGTGCTGTTTTACTGGATGCGCTGGATCGCTGGCGTAGTGTTCTTCATCGGGCTGGCGGTCTATCTCTACAGTTTCTTTGCCAAGGATAAGCCGGAAACCGTACAAACCGGCGAGGTTCAACCCGCTGCCACGTAATGTTCCCCACCTTAACCCTTCCCTACCAGGGGGAGGGGATTTTGATACCTGTCCCCTGCCATGTCGAACCTTCCCTACTACGAACCCTCCGCCAATGAATGCGCGGTGTTTGAAGCCGCGTGGCGGCATCGCCTGCCGGTGCTGATCAAGGGACCGACCGGTTGTGGTAAAACTCGCTTTGTCGCGCACATGGCGGAGCGCCTGGGTTTGCCGCTATACACGGTCACCTGCCATGATGATTTATCGGCGGCGGATCTGGTGGGACGGCATTTGTTGCAGGGCAGGGCAACGGTGTGGTGCGATGGACCGCTGACCCGAGCGGTGCGCGAAGGCGGCGTTTGCTATCTGGATGAAGTCGTGGAAGCGCGCAAGGATACCACTGTCGTCTTGCATCCACTGGCGGATGATCGGCGCGTATTGCCGATTGAGCGCACCGGGGAAGTCCTGACCGCGCCGCCATCCTTTATGTTGGTGGTGTCCTACAATCCTGGTTACCAGAATCTGTTGAAAAGTCTGAAGCCCTCCACCCGCCAACGGTTTATTGCCTTACGTTTCGATTTTCCCGCTCCCGAACGGGAACGAGTGATTGTCATGGGAGAAACCGGCTGCGATGCGGCTACGGCGGAGGCGTTGGTGGCGTTGGGCGGCGCGTTCCGTACACTCAGGGACCACGATCTGGATGAAGCGCCCAGCACTCGTTTATTGGTGTACGCGGCGCAGTTGATCCAGTGCGGCATGGCGCCGGTCACCGCCTGCCAGGCCGCACTGGTCGAAGCATTGACCGATGATCCCATGACCGCTGCTGCATTGCTGGAGGTGGTCAATGCCCGCTTCGCCTGAAAGACTATGACCCGATTTCAACACCAGCGCGTTCTGTATCAAGGCGGCTTTTTCATTCTGTTCCTGTTTGCGCCGGTGCTCGATCTATTGCGCTTTGATCTAACGCAGGGTCACCTGATTCTGTTTGGCGCGCCGTGGACGCTGGGGCTGGACGATTGCCTGGCCAGGCGGATCGACTATCAGCAGATGTCGCTGAACATCTTGCTGCGGGTTATCGCGCCGGTGCTGCTGCTGGCGGTAGTGGTTCTTGGCATCGCCTGGCGCTGGGGCCGTTTGTACTGCGGTTGGCTGTGTCCGCATTTCTCCGTGGTGGAAACGATTAATCAACTGGTGCGCAAGGCCAGTGGTAAACAAAGTGTTTGGGACAAAAAGCCGGGACCGCCTTATCACGCGGATGGGACACCGGCGCTGTCCGACGGGCGCTACTGGTTCCTGGCCATTCCGTTCACGCTGGTTTTTGCGGGAGTCTGGGCGGTGGCGTTGTTGACCTACTTGCTACCGCCGGCGGAAGTGTATAGCAACCTATTTCACTGGACGCTGACCCGTAATCAATCACTGTTCATTGGCGTGGCGACCACGGTGCTGTTTCTGGAATTCACTTTTGCCCGGCATTTATTCTGTCGCTACGCCTGCGCCGTCGGGATGTTCCAGAGTCTGGCGTGGATGAGTAACCGTCGGGCGATGGTCGTGGGCTATCAGCGGGAGCGCGCCCGCGATTGCGCGAGCTGTGAATCCTTTTGCGATCACGTCTGCCCGATGCGCCTCAAGCCGCGCAATATGAAGCGCTTAATGTTCGCCTGCACCCAGTGCGGGCAGTGCATCGACGCCTGTGGAACCGTGCAACGCGACCATCCTCAGGGCAGTCTGTTGCAGTGGATCGAGGGTCAACAGGCGTTGCAAGCCGATGGCTCGCAAGGGTTGCTGACGGGTCAAGCCGCGGCGAACCCGCCCAAAGCAGTGTCCAGGCCAATTAAGTCAGCTACCTAATACAAAATGAAGTTGCCTTGAGATGGAAGAACAGGTTGGCGCGCTGTGGCATCGCTGGATCACCCGCCTGGCGCAACGGTCGGTGCCGGAAGCGGTGGTCACGCTGGCGGAAATGGAGAAAACCGCCGGTTTGCTGTTTCGCGCCTTCGGCGGCGATCCGAGTCTGCGCGTGGTTCCCGCGTCGGCGCAACAACAAGGCGCACGGCGCGGCTGGCTGGCGCGCATCGCCGGGGTTGGAGATACCGTAGAGTGCGCTTGCCGGGACCGGGAAACACTGCAACTGCCCGGACAACTGGCGGTGTTGCCGAGCCGGGCGTTAAATCGCGACCTGTATCTATGGCTGATTGCCCTGGCCGCCGCGCACGGTGTTGTCAAGGCGGATGCGCCCTGGTGGGCGCAGAATCAGCAGGCGACGCAAATCACGCTGGCGCGCTATCCCGGTCTGTGGTCGCGTTACCGGCGTCTGGTCGAAGCCGTGTTAAAGGCGCGGATCCCCCCGGAACGATTGCCGCCGGATGAAGCCGCGCAGGAAACGGCGCTCTATCGGGCGTTGCAGGAACCCGGCAG
>JAGRHQ010000075.1 GCA_020444905.1 Candidatus Competibacteraceae bacterium | reverse complement strand
GCGCAGGAGGGCGCGCGGCAGAGATAGACCCCTTCCTGGATGCACAGTTGCTTGTAAAGAAATTTCTTCCATTTCATATCGCGGTCGTTCTTCGCCGCCAGCGCCGGGAAATTGCGGATCATCAGCTCGCTCAAATCCCGACGTGACCACAGGCCCAAATCCTGCCAGAGATGGTCGTTCGCCATGCAACCGGTGGCGACAATCACGCTCATCCATGACTCGGATTCATCCTGCCCGGCCTGATAAAGCTGCAGCAGTTTGATCAGTTCATCCAGCTCCTCAACCAATCGGGAGTCCCATTGCGGAAGAAGGCGAGGAGGTATGATCAACGGCGGGGCATCGGGGAAATGCCGCGCCAGGAGGGTGGTAAATTCATCGAATGGCAAACCCAGGCCAATGGGCAATGATCCGCCGCCGTTGGCCTGCGTCGCCAGCATTCGCGCCAAGGCGTCGTCATTCGGTAGGCCCTGACGATGGATCATCAGAGCATGGTATGCTGCCTGCCGGGGATCCATGTTGGCGGGGAGCGCCAGGGATTCAAGCCGCGATGACGCCATGCGCAATGACCGTCAATATTCGACCAGGATTTCTTCGTCCCGAATGATCATCTGACAGGCCAGCCGCCAGGGGGGTGGGATGTCATCCACCAGGATGCGGTGAATATCCTCATCGGTCAGTTTGCCCAATTCTTTTAACAGATTTCTTTCCTTCTCGGTCGGCGGCCCGCTCATACGCGGTTTCTTGTCGAGACTTGACACCTTCACCAGGCAAGTACCGCACTCACCATCCTGGCAATCGAAAGCAATTGGAATCTGATTCGCCTTGGCAATTTTCAGCACCGTTTCCGTATGGCTGCCAGCGGCGGCGTAAACGGTTTTGATTTTATGCTCAGGGTTAGAGAAAGTGATCATTGGCATTGGCGTCATCTCCTGAAAATGATTGTGTTATTAGGCCGGACGAACGACGATATCGCCGCCCAGAGCTTGCGCCTGACAGGCCAGGCGTGTATCCCGTCCGGCAAAGTGCTCCTTGAGTATTCTGGCCTCCAGCGCCGACGGCTCACTCAGATTTTCCATGCCTTCCACGACTTTCATCAGACAGGTCCCACAATCCCCTTCCCGGCAACCGTAAATGATGCCGGAATTCAGTTTGTCTGAGATCTCGATAACCCGGGTGCCTGCCGGGACCGTGATCGTCACATTGATATCCGCAAAGCTCAGTTGCGCCTTCGCCATAGGTTTCGATTGCTCCCTTGTGTTGAGTAACTTGCAGTTATGCGCTCATGGTTTGATTCAGGCGCGGTGATTCGGCTAACCGTCCGCTGGCCCGCCACTCCAGGTAAACTGCCTGGAGCGCGTCATTAATCAGTTCTCCGCCGTGTTCGCTATTCGGTTCGATACCGGCGTTTTCCAAAGCGCGCCACGGCGTAAAGCCCACCCGCGAACACAAGAGCAAGGCGCAATCGTGCAGGGCGCGGATCGCTCCCTCCAGCGCTGCTTCCGAATCGCCACAGGTGGTGGCGCCATGACAGTAACGGGCGATTTCACGACGCTCAATTAACCGTGTTTCGCTGGCGGAGACGTCGTAAATCAATAGCTCACGCAAATGTCCAAAGTGCGCGTCAATGGTCTGGTTATTCAAACTGCCTACGGCCATCCGCAAGGTCCTGCCGGTGACCTGGGGCCGCATCGGGACGACGACGGGCCGGGATGCAGGTTGAGAGGGTTGTTCCAGGCGGCGAACAATGGCGGCGCGCACTGCTTCGCGTTTGGCCATAGCGACCTGTGGATCAATGGTCATGGCTTCGACTTTGGCCATACTGAACTCGCCGCTGCGATCCACGCTCAACATGCCGGTTGCATCAGCGCGGCATTGCTGGCAATGGCTCATCATGCCGATGTTGCTTTCGCAAGCCGCGCGCACTGCCGCCAATTCCTCGTCGCTCGGCTCGCGTTGTCCCGTGACGCCGAAATGGGTCCCGTGTTCGGCGCGGGCGATCAGCGGCATGATGTTGTGCAGGATCGCGCCTTTTTCCCGCACGATCCGATTGACTTCTGGCAGATGGGCGTCATTGATGCCGGGAATGAGTACAGAGTTGATCTTGACCTGGACGCCGCGCGCGGTCAGCAATTCCAAACCGCGCAGCTGTTGTGAAATCAGCGTTGCCGCGGCTTCCTGACCACGCAAGCGACGGCCTTGCCAGACAATCCAGGGATAGATTTGCGCGCCAATGGCCGGATCGACGCAATTGATGGTAATCGTGACGTGGTGAATGCCCTGATCAACCAGGGCTTCGGCATGTTCCGGCAACGCCAGTCCGTTGGTGGAGAGACAAAGGAGAAGGTCAGGCGCTTGGGTGTGCAGTTCGCGTAAAGTAGCGAACACCGGTTCAGGATTAGCCAGCGGATCGCCGGGACCCGCGATGCCGACGACCGCGAGATGAGGGATGACTGCACCCACCGCCAGCGCCTTTTTGACGGCCTGTTCTGGATTTAGCAATTCCGCGACTACGCCGGGGCGCGATTCGTTGCTGCAGTGATATTTGCGATTACAGTAATGGCACTGGATATTGCACTTTGGCGCGACCGCCAGATGCAGACGAGCGAAATGCCGGTGCGCGTCCGGGGAATAGCAGGGATGAAGCGCGGGTGTCGCGCCGGTGGTTGAAAGTTGATGAGTCGGTTCCATCTGGATTCCCCCGGAATCGTGAGTCAACCACCCGGAATCGGGCGGCGGGAGAAGCCTAGCAACTGCCATGCCTATATGTAATATATTGTCTTATATTGTTTTTATTTATAAATGAGGAGTATGCTGTAGCAAATGCCACAGCTTGACGAAAAAGATTGTTGGCAATGAGACAAGCGGAGGAGTGCAGGTGGATTTCGCTGCGTTCATCCACCTGCAATGCTTCAATTTGCGCTGTTGAAGCATTACATTTATTACTGATCCGATTGCCAGGTTATTTGATAACAACGGTAAGGCGCAATGAATTTTTCCAGTGTTTTTCATTATAAATTCAATCGCCTATTAGTTGCTATCGTGCTAGTCGCGCTGGCGGCGGCGTTGCGCGTCTGGCCTTTGGAGGTATTGGAATCCAAGGTTCCTTGGCTGACGTTTTATCCAGCGGTCATGGTCGCCGCAATCTACGGTGGACTGTTAGCCGGTTTGCTGGCTACCGGTCTGGCCTGTTTAACCGTTGTTCTCTTATGGCCCTGGCTGGTTGCCTATCCTTTTATTAACAACTCCGCTGATTGGGTAGGCTTGATGGTCTTCATCATGAATGGCGCACTGATTTCCAGTGTGGCTGAGGCCATGTTACGCGCCAATATTCGGGCCAGACAGGCGCAGGTGCAGGCTGAGGCTTCGAATAAGGCTAAAAGTGTTTTTCTGGCCAATATGAGTCATGAATTACGCACGCCATTGAATGCCATCCTTGGTTTCTCCACGCTCATGCGCCAAAGTTCCGATCTTTCCAGTGAGCATCGCCAGACCCTGGATTTGATTAACCGTAGCGGTGAACACCTGTTGAACCTGATCAACGATGTGCTGGACATGGCCAAAATTGAATCCGGACGCCTGACTTTGGAGCATGCGCCTTTCAAGGCGCCTGATTTGGCGCAGGAAGTTATCGATCTGATGCAAGTGCGCGCCGAAGAAAAAAATCTGCGGCTGCTCCTGGAGCAATTGAGCGACTTGCCGCGCTTAGTCGATGGCGATGTGGCTAAATTGCGTCAGTCGCTCATTAACCTGGTGGGTAACGCGATTAAATACACGAATCAGGGGAGTGTAAAGCTAAAAATTCGATCTCGCCCCGATGAAGATGCGCAGCGCTTGTGGCTCACTTTTGTGGTGGAGGATACAGGAATCGGGATCGCGTCAAGCGATCAGGCGCGGATTTTTGAGCCATTCACGCAAATTGGTCAGCAAACTCTGCAAAAAGGTACGGGTTTAGGATTGGCCATCACCCACCGGTACGTTGAATTGATGGGTGGCCATATCAGCGTCAATAGTACGCTTGGTCACGGTTCGCGTTTCTGCATCGAAATTCCGGTTGGGCGGGTCAATGAAACCCCTATTGCGCCGATGAATGCCAATAATTATCGGGTTATTGGCCTGGCGCCGGGACAACCGGAATTGCGCATTTTGATCGTCGAGGATCAACAGGAGAACTGGCTGTTATTGCAGCGCTTACTGGCAGGGATCGGTCTCACGGCGCGCGTGGCGGAAAATGGACTTCTGGGCGTTGAAGCCTTTCAAGCCTGGCGTCCTCATTTCATCTGGATGGACGTGCGAATGCCTGTCATGGACGGTCTGGAAGCAGCGCGGTGCATCCGGGCGCTGGAGGGCGGGTCCACGGTGAAAATCGTCGCGTTAACCGCCTCGGTGTTCAAAGAAGAGCGTGATCAGATCATGGCGGTGGGCATGGATGATTTTATCCGCAAGCCCTATCAAATCGAAGAAATTTTTGATTGCATGACTCGTCATCTAGGCGTTCGCTTTATCCGTGATGAATCTGTGTCAGAAACAGCTACGGTTTTAATACCAACAGCCGATATATCTCTTGAAGACCTGGCGGCTTTACCCGAGGAACTTCGTCTGGAGTTACGGGATGCTTTAGTAAATCTGGACACAGTGCGGGTTCCTGAAGTGATTGATCGCATATCCGAATTAAACCCAGCGGTTAGTGATCTAATAAAGTATCATACGAATCAATTTGCATACACAACTATCCTGCGGGCCTTGAATGCGGACGCAGGTCCAATTTAGGAGTGCGGCGCCATGCATCCAGGAAAGATTTTGGTTGTCGACGATGACCTGGCATCGCTCAAGTTGTTGACAGATATCCTGACCGAGCAAGGCTACCAGGTGCGTCCTGCTGACAGCGGCGAGCTGGCGTTAGCCTCGGTCGAGGTACAGCCGCCGGAACTGGTTCTGCTAGATCTGTTTATGCCGCGCATGGATGGCTTTGAAGTTTTGCGCCGTCTTAAAGCCCATGAGAAGAGTCGTGTGATTCCGGTCATTTTCCTCAGCGCGGCCACCGAAACCAAGCAACGGGTTGCTGCCTTCAAGCTTGGCGCAGTTGACTTTGTCTCCAAGCCCTTTCAACGTGATGAATTGCTGGCTCGAGTGCAGACTCACCTGGATCTATTCCAGTTGCATACCCAACTTGAACAACGCGCCGCTGAATTGCAATCCATCAACGAGAAACTGCTAAGGAAGGAAGTCGCTGAGCGTAAACGCTCGGAAGAGGCGTTACGGGAAAGCGAGCAGTTCCTGAAATGCATTCTGGAGATTTTACCGATCGGAGTATGGCTCATCGACGCTCAGAAAGGCATTGTCTGGGGAAACCCGGCTGGACAACGGATTTGGGCAGGAATGCGTCCGGTCGACATCGAACACTTTGGGCAATACAAGGCGTGGCGACTGGACACCGGCCAGCTTTTAGCGCCGCATGAGTGGGCAGGGGCGCGGGCCATTGAGAAAGGTGAAACCTCACTGGATGAGGAACTGGAAATTGAATGTTTCGATGGCGCCCACAAGATCATCCTGAATCATGCGGTGCCCATTCGAGGCAGTGATGGGCGCGTCAAGTGCGCAGTCATCGTTAACCAGGATATCACTGAGCGCAAAGCAGCGGAAAACACCATCAGGCAAATGGCTTTCCAGGATTCTCTTACACAACTTCCGAATCGGCGACTGTTGCTGGACCGGTTGCGCCATGCAATGGCGGCCTGTACTCGCAGTCAACACCATGGAGCGCTATTGTTTATCGACCTCGATCATTTCAAGGCGCTTAACGATGCTCTGGGCCATGACTATGGCGACCTGTTGCTGCAACAGGTCGCCGAACGGTTAACGGCTTGCGTGCGTGAGGGCGATACCGTGGCTCGTTTAGGGGGCGATGAGTTCGTGGTAATGCTAGAAGACCTGAGCGAGAATACCGAGGAAGCGGCCACTCAAGCCCAAGTTGTGGGCGAGAAGATTCTGGCAGCGCTGGGCCAGCCCTACTGGCTGGCCAGTCATGAACATCACAGCACCCCAAGTATCGGCATCGTTCTGTTCGATGATCATCGGGAAACGATGGAAAAACTGCTCAAATGGGCCGATTTGGCGATGTATGAAGCCAAGGCAGCGGGACGCAATACGTTCCGCTTTTTCGAGGGCGGAGTTCATACTGAACAATCCTTTAACTCCCGGAATCACAGGTGATCAAATTAGGCTTGCAGTCTATCATTGGCTTGAGAGGGGTTAAATCTGAATGAAAAGCAACAAGCAACGCCGCCAGGAAATCAAGTCTCGTCGCGTCCAGCGCGCTGAGCGTCAGGCCCGCCACGCCAATATGCGGCCGGTGGATCGACCCATTGGGGTTGTGGTAGTCACTCCTGCCCGTCTGCAATCAACGAATAGCTATGGTATCCCCGATTTTGTCCAACGCGGCTACTATCAGGATCGACCGTTTCATTGCAAAGACTGCGGGAAAGCGGAAGTCTGGACGGCAGCCCAGCAGCAGTGGTGGTATGAAGAAGCGCGGGGCGATGTCTGGACAATAGCAGTGCGCTGTCGAGTTTGTCGCCAATATGAACGGGCGCGCAGGGTCGAAGCGCGACAGGTTCATCTGGCGGGACTGGCCGCCAAGCAAGCACGAATTGAGTCAGCAAAACATTCCGTGAATTGATAGCCAGTCAGGAACAGGCCAAACCAAGCGAAGGCATCTTGCAGGTTTTCTCATTTATGCAACCGTTGCAAGCGATGCCGGACTGAAGATTTCAACCGACCGAAAGCGCTCAGGCAAGGATTCCAGCGTTACTGATTGGCCCAGCAATTGCCCCATAACTCTGGCAGTTAGTTCGGGAGCGCCGCTGGTAAAGTAGCATTCGCTACCAATCCTATCGCCTGTCGCCAGCAATCCCTCGCTTTCCAATCGGCGCCGCAATTGCCGGGCGATGGCCGGACTGGGATCAAGAATGGCCACTTCGATACCTGCTAATTGCCGGATCAGCGGGATGAGAAATGGATAATGAGTACATCCCAGCACCAGAGTATCCACGCCGACGCTCAGCAAGGGTTGCAGATAGCGTTCCAGCAGAGCGCGAGGGCGAGAGCCGTTTAACTCTCCCTGCTCCACGCAATCAGCCAGGCCAGGACAAGGCTGCACCAATACGCGCGCCTGATGACCATGCTGGTCGAGCAAGTGGGCGAATTTAACGCTGCGCACGGTATTGCCGGTCGCGAGAATGCCGACGACTCCAGAGCGAGTCATGGCAACGGCAGGTTTGATCGCTGGCTCGATGCCAATGATCGGAATCGCAAAGCGCGCTCGCAATCGAGTGATCGCCGCCGCTGTTGCGGTGTTGCAGGCCACCACGACAGCCTTGGCGCGCTGCTCCAGCAGAAATTCGGTGATCGCAAATGAACGCTGGATAATCAACTCCACGGATTTGTTGCCATAAGGCGCATGACCTGAATCCGCCACATAGAGCAGCGATTCATGCGGCAGATCGGCGCGAACCTGTCTGAGCACCGATAATCCCCCGACGCCTGAATCAAAGAATCCTACTAAATCATGTTTATTACTCATCCGCCATTGACTCAAATCATCCCCTAGCAGTTACCATACTACAATCGGATGCTTGTAAAGCACGTTGGGGCGACCCCGTGATTTTGAAAATCCACCTTTGCCGAACTCAAGGTCTACGCCCGCTCAGCGCGAGGCGGACCGCTACATCACGGAGTCCTGTTGAGAATATGAACCTGCTTGCCTCGATTTGGGAAATAAGCCGTTGTCGGCTGGTCGAAGCCCGCGAACACGATCTGCCAGTCGTGGCGACGATCCTGGCTGAAAACCGTTCGATATTTCCGTTGCTTGGCCCGGAGCGCGATTTGGAGCGTCTCGCCCTGAGCGTGTTGCGCCATGACAAGCTACCGCCGAATGGCCATTCGGCCCATGAAAACAGCTTTCTTATCAGAAACAAGGGTGATGATGAATTGCTGGGGCTACTCAGCGTGTATCGGGGCTATCCGACGACTGAAATCCTTTATATAGGCCACATCTTTATTCGTCCGCGTTGGCAACGGCGGGGAATCGGTCGGGAAGTCATCACCGAACTCGAACGCCGGGCAAGCAGGGCGGGTTATCAGGAAATTCGCATAGCAGTCGGCTTGCGCAACTGGCCGGCGCTCCGTTTCTGGATTGCTTTGAATTATGACCGTATTACTCAAGTCGTCGGCGACCTTGAGTGTCATGAGCACACCTATGCTGACATTGAACTCGCTAAGCCTGTCAGTGACGAGGATTTACAGGCATCAGGCGCCAAGACATAAAATCTGACGCCTGGCGTCTTTTTCAAAACAATCCGCCGATCCGCTCCTGAATCGCCGCTGCTGCTGCACGGGGGTCAGGCGCCTGACGAATGGGTCGGCCCACGACGATATAATCCGCGCCATTTAGAAAAGCATCCTCCACATCCAGCGTGCGTTTCTGATCATCCGCTAGGCGGTTCAACACCGGACGGATGCCCGGTGTGATGATCAGAAGTTTCTCGCCAAGATTCTCTCTGAGTTCCGCCGCTTCAAGTCCCGAGGAAATCACCCCGCGACAACCGATTGCCAACGCCCGCCGCGCCCGCGAGAGCACCAGGGTTTTGGGATCGCAGGCGAAACCGAGGTCCTCTAGATCGGCTTGATCGAGGCTGGTCAGCGCGGTGACCGCCAAGATACCTGGTTCGCCACCCATTTCGCGCGTTGCATCCACGGCGGCCCGCAGAATGGCGTCATTGCCGTGTACGGTTGTGAAGGTTGCGCCGTAGGGGGCTAACTGTCGCACCGCGGATCGAACAGTTTCCGGCACATCAAAAAACTTCAGATCGACAAAGACTTTCTTGTCCCTGGCGCGCAACCATTCGATAAGTTCGAAATAGCCGCCGGCCATAAACAGCTCCAGCCCGATCTTGTAGAAGCATACTGCATCGCCTAAGACCTCGACCAGTTCCTGGGCTATCGTCGGGTTCGGCACGTCCAGGGCGAAAATCAGCCGTTCATTCGAGGGAATGGGCTTATTTGAAAGCAGCTTGGAGGTCATGCCGGGTCACTCGTCGTCGATACCGACTTCCTCGGCGGCGTCCAGCACTTTGACATCGGGCTTACTCTTGCAATAAGCAACCAGGTCAGCGCTAAATTTTTCCAGGTTTTTCCAGTTCAATAGGGTATCTCCGGAAACGCCGCTGAGATAACCATCAATCCACATAAGCACGACGCCTACATCTTCGGCAGAACTGGTGGACATTTCCTGCATGAATTCACCGCAGGTGATGGCGCCGAAATCAATATCTTGCATTTGGGTTTTCTTAGCCAGAGCCGGCGCTGAAATCAGTAGCGTGGCGGATAAACACAGAGTGGCGGTCATCATCAATTTTTTCATACAAATCTCCAGAATTTGGAAAGAGGAATTATGGCGCGGGACGAAAAATCAACCATCTCATAGCCTAATGAATGGCTGAGGTAAAAGCTACTGGAATACAGAAAAATGAGTAGCGAAAATCGGGATAGCTGGAATGCAATTCAGGAAAACACCTATTGAATTTATGCCTTTTTGTACTACAATTCATCAGATGGAAGTTGAGTCTAATGGAAAGAAGGGCGAATGTTCCATCATGGGATCGGCAAGACGCTCACGCATAGATCAAGCAAACGGCGTCTTGGTGATTCGGGCAGGGATAAACCGAGCAAGGATATAAAGTACTGGAGGTGCGCTATGTTGACTTATGAAGATTGTGTCGGTCTTAGCGATTTGGAAGCAGATGAGATTGAAGCGATTGCTCAACACGAGCACATGCCGGAAATCGTCGCTGCTGAAATGGGATGCTGTCTGATTCACGATGCCAAAGGCATTCCGCGCATCAGACAAATCATTCTGGATGACATCGAAACTGCTCGTCGGCATGGTCATCCGGGGGAAGCGAGGCACTGGAGAGAAGTGTTAGAGCACTTCAGCGCCAACCATCCGATATTTGAAGCGCGTGAAGCTGCATAATTTGCGGTAATCCTTCCAAACCCCCTCCCTCCAACATGCTCTTGCTTGGGGAGGGGGACAATCGTCTCCATCCCTTGTCTAATCCGCAGCGCTTGCACCTTCCATTGATTAATCACTGGAGTCCTTTCACGATGCCTGCAACAAAAACCCGTCTTGTTAAATTCATCACCGGATGTTGGCTATTGCTTCTGACTTCGCTGTCGTTCACGGTGCTGGCTGCGGAAACCGCCCTGGATCGCTACGTGGCCGAACCTGACTCGAATTATGCCTATACCGAGTACGCCTCGGAAAATGGCGGTCTTTACACCGCCCACTTTCTCAAGATGACCTCTCAACAATGGCGCTCCGCTAGCGAAGTGGATCATACGATCTGGGAGCACGAAGTAGCGATTGTTATTCCAGAACGCGGATTCGATGAAACGGACACAGCGATCCTGCTTATCGACGGTGGCGACAATAACGACACGCCCATGGATGAAGTCGACCCGGTCCTTGGAGTTATTGCGTGGGCCAGAGGCGTCGTGGTTGCGGTGGTCCGGCAGGTGCCTAACCAGCCGCTGTTTTTCGCCGACGAAGTCAACAACGGCCGTAAGGAAGATGCGATCCTGGCCTATAGTCTGGACAAGGCGCTGACTACCGGCGACCCGGAATGGGCGGTGCATTTGGCTATGACCAAAGCTGCGGTGCGCGCCATGGACACCATTCAGGAATTTTCGGCCAAGAAGGGCAAGACTGTTAAGGATTTCCTAGTGCTGGGCGGCTCCAAGCGCGGCTGGACCACCTGGTTGACCGCCGCCGTGGATAAGCGAGTGCGCGCCATTGTGCCGGCTTCCATTGACATGCTGAATCTTGGCCAACAGTTTACGCATCACTGGGAGGCTTATGGTTT
Organism: Candidatus Competibacteraceae bacterium; assembly: GCA_020444905.1. Taxonomy (GTDB): domain Bacteria; phylum Pseudomonadota; class Gammaproteobacteria; order Competibacterales; family Competibacteraceae; genus UBA2383. Next base: position 5,195 of record JAGRHQ010000075.1, on the reverse strand, counting down.
CTACGCCCCAGCGCTCAATGATTATGTCGAGTTCAATCTACCCTGTCGCATGCAGACCCCGGAGGGACAGGCGTTGCTACAGGTTGTCGATCCTTACGCCTATCGTGACCGCTATACCATGCCGAAACTCATCCTCAACGCCGCCGGGGATCAGTTTTTTACCTCCGACTCTTCACGCTTCTACTACGAAGGTTTGCCAGGACTTAAGTGGCTGCGTTACGCGCCCAACACCGATCATAAACAGAATGAAGACGTCATTATGACTGGCCTGTCCTGGATGGACGATATTCTCGATAACAAGACCAGTCCCCAGATCATTTGGGCGCTGGAAGGCGAGGGGACGCTGCGGATTTCGCCGACATCGACTCCCAAGGAAGTGAAACTGTGGCAGGCGACCAACCCGGAAGGGCGGGATTTCCGTCTGGAAAAAATTGGCGCAGCCTGGACCTCGCAGATTCTAACCCGCGAAGCAGACGGTGCTTATGTGGGTACTGTCCAGCGACCCGCCACCGGCTGGACGGCTTTTCTGGTCGAGGCGACTTTTAGTGTGGCCGGACTCGAACCGGCAAATCCCGATCAGGTTTATACCACCGGCATCCAGATCATTCCGGACACCTTGCCGTTTGCGGGAACCGCTTGCGGGGGCGCGCAAAGAGCTTATCTGGAAAGTCCGCAACAGAGTTCCTACGAAAGCGGGATCGGGTTGATCCGGGGTTGGGCGTGCAACGCGAACACCGTAGAGGTGCAGATTAATGATGGAGAGCGGCGTCAGGTGGCTTACGGCACGACGCGCAAGGATACGGTAGAGGTCTGTGGCGATGACGATAACGGCTTTGGTTACACCTTCAACTGGAACGCGCTGGGCACCGGCGAACACCGCCTGCGCGCGTTTGCCGATGATCGGGAATTCGCCAACGTCACTTTCAATGTGACCACCTTGGGCGAGGATTACCTGCGTGGGGTCAGTGGGGAATACACGCTGCTAGATTTCCCGCAATCGAACACCGACGTGACTGTGCGCTGGTCCGAACCGCATCAGAATTTTGTGATTGCCGGCGTCAGTCAAAACGCAACCAGCGCGCAAGCTGGCAAATCGGTTTCGTTGGCCACGACATCGGCCTATTTGGAAAGCCCGCAACAGGATTCTTTTGAAAGCGGGATTGGCTTGATTCGCGGCTGGATTTGCCAGGCTGATAACGTACAAGTGCAAATCAACGATGGGGAACTGCGGAAAGTCGCTTACGGCACAACGCGCAAGGACACCATTGAAGTTTGTGGCGATGCTAATAATGGATTCGGCTACACCTTCAACTGGAATGCCCTGGGAACAGGCGCTCACCGGTTGCGCGCCTTCGCCGACGGAGTGGAATTCGCCAATGTCACCTTTAACGTGACGACGCTGGGGGTGGATTTCCTGCAAGGCGCGACTGGCGCCTATCCACTGACCAACTTTCCGCAGGCGGGGCACAGCGTGGTGGTGCAATGGGCGGAGCCGCATCAGAACTTTGTGATCAGCGACTATAACGCTTCGCAATAAACAGCAGACCACTCGCCGAGGTCGGCGCGGCGCTCGAAGAACAGGCGTAGTGGCTTGCTTGTTGCCTGGCATCTTAATCAATGTTGGCGTAAAGCTCGTCGATATCCAGGCAAAACTGCACGGAACGCAGGTTTGCCTGACCACTGATATGAATGGAAACTTGCCAGTCCTCAGTGCGTCGGTAGATTTCCACATGCCGGATCTCCTGGGCGACCCGCATATACTCCTCCAGACTGCCGATCTGTTGATAGGCCAGGCGCTTCTTGAAGCGGTCCTTGCAGAAAGTGGAGTTGAGCATTTCGGTGATCAGCTTTGGCGCCTTGCAGGGTAGATCCATCGTTAATTCTGGGTATCGGCGTATAAGGAAGCAATCTGCTTAAACTCTTCCTGTCGCTCTAAGAAAACTTTCGCGATATCAGGATCGAAGTGGTAGCCCACTGCTTGACGGATCATCTCGACAGCGACTTCATGAGTGAAACTACTTTTGTAGACGCGCCGGCAGATCAATGCGTCGTACACATCCGCTACGGCCATCAAGCGCCCAGCGATTGGGATCTCATCCCCTTTCAGGCCACGCGGATATCCAGAGCCATCCCATTTTTCATGATGGGTATAGATGATCTCCTTGGCGACTTGAAGAAAATCCGTGGTGCCCATCTCTTGTTCCGCCCGCAGCAGGGCTTCGTAGCCATGATCGGGGTGTTTCTTCATCAACACCCATTCTTCGGAATCCAATTTACCCGGTTTGAGTAGAATGCGATCGGGTACCCCTACTTTGCCGATATCATGAAGCGGAGCCGTCTTGTACAACAATTCGATGGTGTGTTCATCCAGGTAATGCCTAAAACGAGGATGGTTTTTCAGCGCTTCCGCCAAGACTCGGACGTAATTCTGGGTGCGTAAGAGGTGTTTTCCGGTCTCGTTGTCGCGAGCCTCGACCAACGAAGCCATGCAGAAAATGGCCGCGTATTTGGTACGATCCAATTCTTCGGTACGCTCCCGCACCTTTCGTTCGAGCAACTGATTCTGATCCGCCAGCACCTGGCGAGCCTCGTTGAGCGCCAAGTGGGTGCTGATCCGAGCGCGGACGATAGGCGGACTCATGGGTTTGGAAATGTAATCCACCGCTCCCAGTTCGAATCCTCTGAGTTCGTCCGCCACCTCGCTCTTGACCGTTAGGAAAATCACCGGAATGTTCTGAACTGCGGGATTGGCCTTGAGACGTCGACAAACTTCATAGCCATCCATACCTTCCATTAAGATATCTAACAAGATCAGATCCGGTGGCGCATCGGAAGCGGCGCGTCGCAGCGCCTGCTCTCCATCCTTGGCAATCACTGTCTTGTAATCTTCCTTGAGCAGATCGACCAGGACGTCGAGATAAAACTTCTCGTCATCCACAATCAAAATCTTAGGCTTGGATGGATTCATCGTCTTGGTTCATCAATTCATTGGATAAAATCGCTAGGGTGTCGAGAGCCTGGTCGAAGTCGTAGCTCTCGATTTGGTCCGCCAGCCGGCGTACATTTTCCCGAAGGCTTGGGTTCGGCAATCGGCGCTCAATCTTGCGCAACATTTTCGCCCCTTCCGGATCGCCTTCCCTCAGCAACTGGCCTAGCTGGCGCAGCAGACTCTCAAGGTCATCGTTTGCCGTCCGGACGCTATGCGGATCGGTCATGGTCGTCAGCGCGGGTTCTTTTCCTGCTTCCAGTTTAGCCAAGCCATCGAAAAGAATCGTGTAAGCGTCTCGAAATTCTTGCGGCAGGCCCGATGAATGGCTGACCCGACCTTCCAACAGTTCGGTTTCCAACCACTGCGCCGCCAACTGTAGCCTTTGGGCGCCGATGTTGCCAGCGACCCCTTGCAGGGTATGTAACTCACGCCGGGCGCTATCCCAGTCGCCGCTCTTTAGCTGTTGCTCCAGGAGTGGCAGAGCATGGCCATGATTGACGGCGAAATCCGCGAGCAGTTTACGGAATAAGCGGTGGTTGCCGCCTACCCGCTCCAGCCCCCAATGGAGATCGATGCCTGGCAGATGAGCCGGTAGCGCCACTTCAGCGTCGGCGCTAGTTGATCGATGCTCATCCAGGTTCGGTTTCTTGCCTGGTTTGAGCCAATGGCTCAAGGTTTTGAATAAGCCATTCGGATCAATAGGCTTAGGGATATGATCGTTCATCCCAGCAGCCAGGCATTTTTCGCGGTCGCCAGACATCGCGTGGGCCGTCATGGCGATCACCGGCAACTTCTCGAATTCGGGGGTAGCGCGAATCCGGCGTATCGTTTCGTAACCATCCATTTCCGGCATCTGGATATCCATCAACACCAGGTCATAAGCATGTTTGCACAGCATGTCCAGAGCCTCTTGCCCGTTTTGAGCAATGCGAATCAGGATTCCCATGTTTTGCAGCAGCTCTTGAACCACCTGCTGATTGACGAGGTTATCCTCCACCAATAGCACATCGCCCGTGAGCCGACATCGGCTCGGAGCCAACTTGACCGGCGCTTTTGCAGCATCCCTTTCGTCGCCGCTCAGGACACGGATCGCCGTATCGAACAACGTGGAGGGACTGACCGGCTTGATGAGGAACCCATCCAGCCCCGCCACGTCTGCTTGGCGCATCACTTCCTCCCGACCATACGCTGTCACCAGAATGATCGCCGGAATATGCGATAGAGTTTCACTCTGCTTGATGCGCTTCGCAGCTTCTACACCATCGATTCCCGCCATTCGCCAATCCATCAGGATCAGGCGAAATGGTCCTTGCGGTTCCTCTTCAGCCAACTCCAACAAGGAGAGGGCCTCGGGTCCGTTCGTTGCCGTACTCACGGCGAAGGTGAAAGAAGCCAACATATCGCTGAGGATTTGGCGTGCGGCGGGATTATCGTCCACCACCATCGCACGCAGTCCTCGTAGATCGGGATCGGGCATCCAGGCGCGATCTTTGAACGTGTCTTGAGCAGCGAATGGCAGGCTAAAGCTAAAACAACTACCTTTTCCAGGCGTACTTTCCGCTGACAGCTCGCCGCCCATGAGTTGCACCAAATGCCGGCAGATGCTCAGACCCAGACCGCTTCCACCATAATGGCGTGTGGTGGAATCATCCAATTGGGTGAAGGCATCGAACAGGCGCATGATCTGTTGCGGCTCGATGCCGATGCCGGTATCGCGGACAGCGAACTGCAAGCGAACCTGCACATCATCACGTTCCACTAGATTGATGCTGACCGTGACTTCACCGTGTTCGGTGAACTTGACGGCGTTGCCCACCAGATTGAGCAATACCTGTCCCAGGCGCAGCGCATCTCCAATCAGATCATCGGGTATTTCCAGATCCCGGTTGAACAGGATTTCCAGTCCTTTTTCCTCTGCGCGCATCACGGTCAAGCTGGCCAGATTCTCTAACACATCGTCCAGAGAGAAAAGGGTGTGTTCGATCGCCAGCTTGCCCGCTTCGATGCGCGAGAAGTCGAGAATATCGTTGATGACTCGGAGTAAGGCGTGCGCGGAAGTATTGATTTTATCTACATACTGATGCTGACGTGGCGTGAGTTCGGTTTGCATGGCGAGGTGAGCGAACCCCACAATCGCATTCATGGGCGTGCGGATCTCATGGCTCATGTTGGCCAGAAAATGACTCTTGAAGCGGTTGGCCTGCTC
>JAGRHQ010000074.1 GCA_020444905.1 Candidatus Competibacteraceae bacterium | reverse complement strand
GTTGTTGCAGCAGATGGTAGAGCGCCTGACCTGCGTACACGATTTGGTCCTGGGTGAGCACATCCTCCAGTATCCCGAGAAACAGCCAGCCTGCCGCAATGAGCACCACCAGCCAGACGAGCAGAGCGCGCGATGCCGGGCGCGCCGGATCGAGTAGGTCGGTAACGAGCCACGCGAGATAGCGATGGGTGCGACCCCAGGCCATAGCCTGGGTCGCCCAGCGGGCAACTCGCGGCTGTAGTTGGTGGTAACTCAGGCGCATCAGCCAGACAATCAGCCAGGCGGATGCCACCAGTACGCCGAACACCACAGCCAATCGCGTAGCCACTTGGCCAGCGAGCACCAGCGAGGCGCCGAATGCCATGCCCGGCAGCAAGTGCGCCGCCGCCCAAATCAGCGCCGAAGACAGGTTGTAGAGATAGAAGCGAATCGGCGCCATGCCCAACATGCCGGCGACCACCGGAATCACCGGTCGCACCGGGCCGACAAAGCGGGCGAACAAGATGCTCTTGCCGCCGTGGCGATGGAAGAAGTCCTCCCCGCGCGCGAGCCATTCCGGGTGGCGGCGCAGCAGCCCCAGGTTGCGCAACTGCTCCTGATAACGATGGCCAAGCCAGTAACTGAGGCCGTCACCCAGCACCGCACCGCCCGCTGCCCAAGCGAAGGTACTCCAGAACGCCATGGAACCGGCGCCCACCAGCACGCCAGCTACCAGTGTCAGCGTGGCGCCGGGCACCACCAGGCCGATGAAAGCCAGCGATTCGGCGCAGGTAATCAGGCCCAAGATTAGGCCGGCAAGGTGAGGATGCAGGCTAACCCACTGCATGGATGTGTTGATCAAGTCATTCATGCCACTACACTCCAGGCAACATGGCCGCGTGCTCAGTGCCTTCGAGCACACGGCTTACCGTAACGCCGTCCTTGACCTAATCCACAGCGGAGATAGCATTCTTACTGATGCGCAGAATGACCGCGTCAGGATGACGACGATCCAGAACATCAAGACCGCATTAGCTTTGAAGCCATAATAGGCGAAGGCGACGATACTGATGGAAGATCAATCGCATCCCGTCGGGTGATGGTCAGGTAGATTACGAGAATTGCGATGGTTGACAGGAAAATCGCGCTCGTAATGACCGTGCCCAGGCCCAGGCCGCCGTCAGCGACTGATTGCGACAAATAGTCGCCAAATGATGCGCCGAATGGCCGCGTTAGGATGTAGGCGATCCAGAACGTCAAAACCGCATTGGCCTTGAAGCCATAATAGGCAAAGGCGACGATGCCGATCAATGCTCCAAACATCAGTGTCGAGTTGAAATAGCCAAGATTCAAGCCTTCTGCAGCAAGATCGCCTGCCGCAGTGCCCAAGGCGAACGTGAACAAAATCGCCGCCCAGTAGAACAGTTCGCGCTTCATCGTAAAAATGGTGTGGATCGACAGCGTTCTTTCACTTGCGTACCAAACGGCGAAGGTTGCCAGCAGGGCCAGGCCAAAGGCGATGGTTGTCGTTTCCAGCGCAATGCCGAAATTATCTACAAGGTTATCGGTGATGAGCGTACCCACCACGCTGATTAGCACGACTACCAGCCAATACATCCACGGTACATACTTGCGAGCGCGCAGTTGCATGGCTAGAAAAACCACCAGCAACACACTCATCATGACCGAGGTGTTGGTCAAGCCGAAATGCAAATTGAAGTTGAGAAAGTCAGCAGCGGTTTCGCCAACGGTCGTTGCCATGATTTTGATAATCCAGAAGTACAACGTGACTTCCGGAACCTTGTTCAACATCGACCTGGCGTCTTCGTGCGTAACTGCATTCATTGCGATGCTCCTGTAGGTTTTTAATAGCGTTTGCTCTGATTGACTGGCAGAAAAAAGTCTTTTCGATCCATGAGATGTCACTCCTTCCCGCGCACGGGTATGCGCGATGAGGTCAAGATAGCGATCGAGAATTAGGGAAGGATTAGCCGATGGGAGTCGAAGAGAATTTGCCGAGAGTGACCGGATGATGGCTGTCTTCGAAATCAGCGCTGCTTATTGCGTATCCAGCAGATCCAGCGGATCTTGCCGTTTGGCAGGCGCAGCGCCATCGCCTTCGATAAATATCCGGTGCCAAAGGGCAAACTGGAGCAGGCGCAAGAGCTTTTGCCGGGTTTTGCCTGACGGTTGTCGGCGCTGCGCCGCGATGAGTTGCTGAATACCCGTCGGAATAAACCATTCGCGAATGCCGGCGTTGTTTAGCAGCACCCGCTCCAATCGAGGCAATCGCGCTCCGCTAGGCCATTGATCAACCGGTACCGAGAGTCCCCGTTTACGCAGTTGCAGATGATCCATTGGTAACCAGCGCTGTGCCCAGCGCCGCAAAAAAATCTTACCCTGCCGGTCTTGAATCTTCAGCCGATCCGGCAACGCCAAGCCAAATTCAACAACGCGGTGATCGAGGAAAGGAACGCGCGCTTCTAATCCCCACGCCATCGTCATTCGATCGGTTTTAACCAGATAACGGTCGGGCAACACCGTGTCAATATCAACAGTTTGCATCCGCTGTAAATCACTCCAGGCTTTCGGCGCGGCCTGCCATGACGCGACAAACGGTTTTCGCCAGGCGGCGTTAGCTTGTAGCAACTCACTATTGAAAAGCATTTTCGCCTCAGCCGGCGTAAATCCGGGTTTCGTGCGAAAGCCGCCGGAACCCGGCCAGCGTAAATCCTTCAGAAAGCGTTGCAGACAAATTTTCCAGTAGCGGCTATAGCCAGCAAAGGCTTCGTCGCCACCGTCTCCACAAAAGACAACTTTGACATCCGCTGCGGCGCGTTCGGCCAGGTAAGACAGGGCGAGACCGGCATAATCGTCGATGAGTTCATCCGCCGACCAGATCGTATGCGGCATTCGTTCAAATACCGCCTGTTCATCGAGTTCAATTTTGACATGTTCAACCTGGAAATGCTGGGCAATGCACTGGGCATCACTCAGTTCATTGAACACATCGCTGCCTGGAAACCCAATCGAATAAGTCCGCAACGGTTCGGCCCCGGCGCATTTGGTCAAAGCCAGCAATGTCGCAGAATCAATGCCGCCGGAAAGGAACAGACCAAAGGGTACGTCAGAGCGCAAGTGTTTGCGGATGACATCGGTCATCAGCGCATCGAAGCGCTCCGCCGCGTCGGCGAAGTCCGTCGCCCGCGGTTCAACGCTCTGCGGCGTCCAGTAACGCCAACGGCGACAGTGCCCGCTGGACTCAATCAACAACGCTTCACCCGGCAACAGACGTTCGATGCCTTGGCAAAGTGTTGCATGGGTCGTAGCAAAGCCGCTTTGCAGATACTGCGCCAGGCCCACCGGATCGACCACTGGGCGATGTTGTTTCCGCAGCGCAAATAAGACCTTCAGTTCAGAACCAAAATAAGCACCCTCTTTCGTCTGCCAGATGAAGAGCGGCTTGACGCCGAGTCGGTCGCGAACCAGGAGCAGTCGGTTTTGCCGTTGATCATACAGAGCAAAGGCAAACATGCCTTCCAGGCGCTCCAGAAAATCCAGGCCGTATTCCTGGTAGGCGTATAACACCGGTTCAAAATCGCTGCGAGTGGCAAACCGATAACCCTTGTCGATCAGGTGTTGACGTAGCTCGATAGCGTTATAAATCTCGCCATTACCGACCAAGCAAAGATTTTTATCTGCGCTGTAAAGCGGTTGTTGGCCGTGATCGAGATCAATGATTGACAAGCGGGTGAAAGCCAGGCCCATCTGGTCGGACAAATGAATGCCGATGTCGTCAGGACCGCGATGACGCATCACGGAAAGCACATCCAGCAAAACCGCTTGATTGAGCGTGTGTTCTTTTAAGAAGAGGCCAGCAATTCCACACATGAGTATACTTTCGAAAGGGTTTATCTCTTACATGAGCAAGCATCTCCTCCTTTGCCAAGGAGGGACTGAACGACTCCTCTCTTGCAAGAAATGGCTTGGTCTCGGTTTTTGGGAAAAGCCGGCGCAATGACCTGCGCCGGCGTTAAGGCGGTCAGAAGCGTCAATCGGCTTCGTCACCATCATCGTCGCGGTCGGGTTTGTCCTCGACAGCAGAGAGGACCTGGCCGCTTGTCGGGTCGACCTTGACATCCATGACGCTCTTGCCCTTGACGACTTCCACATCGAACACCGGCTGTCCTTTATGGCGTTCGTACTCAACCTTGGAAGCCTTGCCGCCGATCTGCTGTTCAGCGGCGGCGACTGCTTGCGTTAAACTGATTTTTGCGCCGGTGACAGCTAAAGCGTCATTTTCAGCGGATTCCGCTGCGTAAGCGCCACTGATGACCGTCGCGGCCAGCGTGGCCAGGATGAATGGATAAACTTTACGGTTCATGAAGATCTCTCCTTCAGGTCACGCGGATATTCGCGTTAGGGTGAAGATAGCGATCAAGAATTAGGAGAGCGTTAGCAACCCGGTTCTCTCTTTATCGCGATATAGCGATCAGCCGCTGTGCTGTTCAGATGGTCATGAGGCTACCGCGTTGACCTGATCGCGAACTAACGCCAACATGATCATTTCATGTCGTGGAGGTGAGTATTTGGTCATCTTCCATGAAAAACTCGGTCTTTCGTTGATAACATCCTGAGTCGGTTTTCATACAGGGAATGACATATTCATGCGCCTATTACTTATTGAAGATGATCTCAAGATCGTTGCTTTTGTCAGCAAGGGATTCAAAGAAGCTGGCTTTATCGTCGAACATGCGGGCGACGGCAAAACCGGCTTGCAGATGGCGCTGCTGTCGTCTTACGACGTTGCCGTGGTCGATATCATGCTGCCCGGACTCGATGGCCTTTCGATCATCGATGAATTGCGGCAGCGGCGGAACAAGCTTCCAGTGATTATCCTGAGCGCCAAGCGTTCGCTCGACGAGCGGATCGAAGGACTGCAAGCCGGCGGTGATGATTACCTGACCAAACCCTTCGCGTTCACTGAGCTGTTAGCGCGGGTTCAGGCGTTGATCCGCCGCGCGAGCGCTATCCCGGAACCGACCGGGATCACCGTGGGCAATCTATCTATCGATCTGCTCAGGCGCACTGTGATGCGAGAGGGAAAGAAGATCGATTTACAGCCTCGGGAATTCGCCCTGCTCGAATACCTGGCCCGTAACGCTGGGCGCGTCGTTTCCAAGACGATGATCATGGAGCGGGTCTGGGACTACAATTTCGACCCGCAAACCAATATCGTCGAGTCGCGGATCTGCCGACTGCGGGACAAGGTTGACAAAGATTTCAACACGCCACTAATCCATACCGTGCGCGGGGTAGGTTATGTTCTTAAAGAAGACCTTCCCTAAGCAACATCACACCCTCGCGCTGCGGTTGACCATCTGGTATGGGGGCATCTTCGCCTTGTCTATAGTGGACCCTCTGTTCATCGGTTAGCCTTGGCTTAAACCACTGTCCGATTTTCGGGGTCCACTATAACTTTGTCGAGAACCCGGAGAATAGAATTCCACAAGATAAAAAAGAGTTAATTGACAAACTGTTATTAGAACGGATTCCTCTGGCGGGCATTGCACGAGTCGTTGGCGTTTCGGAGCGTTGGCTTCAAGGTTAGGTCAATCGAAAATATCAAGAAGTCTTCCCACACGTCGAGGTTAAAAAAAACCCAAAGGCACGCTCGTGATCCAATGTGATGAACTGGGGTCTTTTGTAGGAAATAAGAATAATAAACAATGGGCTTGGTTATCGATTGATCAAGGCGCCGGGGAGATCGTCAGTGTGTTTATTGGAGATCGGAGTCAAAAAGGCGCTCAAGGACTTTGGGACGCTCTACCGCCGGTTTATCGCCAGTGCGCGGTCTGCTACACCGATTCTTGGGAATCCTATCCAATCATTTTCCGAGTACACGCCATCAAGCCGTCGGCAAAGAAAGCGGCCACACCCATAAAATTGAACGCTTCAATGGCGCCTTGAGGCAGCGCGTTTCACGCCTGGTGAGAAAAACGCTCTCTTTTTCGAAAAAGATCGAAAATCATATTGGGGCGATCCAGTATTTTATCCATCATTATAAAAAAACCTTGCCGATCCCAGCTGTATAAAGGTTCACTACAAGCTGCAGGACTACCCTTTTTTGAAAAAGTAAGATTCCGCCAAATCAGGGCTTGACCTATACTTTTTTCCGGCTATAATCCGCCGCCCTATGAATCGAAAACTTCGTAACCCTCATTTTTCATCCATCGCTGACCAGCGTTTGTCGGCAAGACACGGCTGCGCGACAGTGATGGACCCGACGTAGAGCCTGCGAGATTTAGCTCGAAGGGTTCGCGTCAGGCAGCCCTCCGAGCGGGAACTAAAGAACCCCGGTCGGCGGCGCGCCTTCCGGGGTTTCGTTTTTTTCTGTAACCGATTCGAAGCAGCCCCGCCGCCGCACAGCGGCGCCGGTTCTACATGCCGGTCCGGCGCGCTCAAGCTAACCATGGCACGGCGTGTATCGGGCGACGGCGGGACTTCGAAGCAAGGAAAGTAGCTCAGTGGGTAGAGCAACTGACTCATAATCAGTCTGTCGAGGGTTCAATTCCCTCCTTTTCACTGGTAAAGCCCTAAAAAGGCCTGCGGTTCAAATCCGCTCCACTCCTTGCAGCACCCGGGAGCCGTCCCGGCGGGCAGCAACCCTTTCGACGCTTTGGCATTGGGAGGGTCGCTGACCCGCAGCGCCCGCGCAGCCTTGCGCGGCGAGCAACGGATCGATGCCAATGATCGGCCAGCCGGTCGCAACGAGAGCGGGCAGGGACGCCTCGCGTTGCAGCAGGTCCGCCGGTGATCTGCACGGTTCGCCCCGTCGCCCGCCGTGCGGGCGTGGGACGCGCTCTCAACCCTATCAACTTTATTGTCAACGCAACCGGCAGGAACCGTTATTCAATGACATCCTGACGTTCGGCAGTGGCGGGCCGGCAACGGCGCCGATAGCAACACGCCGCGCTCGATCGCCGGAGACGGCGAAACAGGAAAACCCAAAATAACTTCACAAGGAGAATTAATATGTTGGGTTACAAGCGAGTCGTTATTGCCCAAAACGAGCGTGGGCTGCACCTCTACGACCGCCGGTTGGCGGACATTCTGGAACCGGGCGTCTACCGCTGGTTCGACCCGCTGCACCATCATGAGGTGCAGCGTTACGACCTGACCGTGGCTGAATTCAACCACCCGTGGCTGGACGTGTTGCTGCGCAACGAACCAACCCTGGTGGAGCGGCATTTCCAGATTGTGGAGACCGGCGAACAGCAGGTGGGCCTGGTTTACAAGAACGGTCGTCTGGAAGGCGCGTTGCCGCCGGCGACCCGGCAGGCCTACTGGCGCGGCCCGGTCGAGGTGAAGGTGGAGATGCTGGATATCGGCGTCGATTACGCCCTGTCCCGGGCGCACGCAGCGCTGCTGGCGCGACCTTCGGCGACGCTGGCCCGGAGCCTGAGCGGTTTCATCCTGACGGCTGAGGTCGAGGATCATCACATCGGCCTGTTGCTAGTCGACGGCGAACTGGCGCGCACCCTGCCGCCGGGTTTGCACGCCTTCTGGCGCTTCAATCGGGCGATCAAGGTTGAAACCATCGATCTGCGCTTGCAGACTGTCGAAGTCTCTGGCCAGGAAATCCTGACCCGGGACAAGGTTAGTTTGCGGGTGAACCTGTCGGCGGTGTATCGAATCGCTGATCCGGTCAAGGCGCGCAGTGAATTGGGCAACATCGCCGAATACCTGTACCGTACCTTGCAGTTTGGTTTGCGCCAAGCCATCGGCGCGCAGCCGCTGGATGGATTGCTCGGCGACAAGGATGAACTGGATCGGGTGGTGCGCAACTACGTCGCCGAGCGCGTCGAGTTACACGGCCTGGCTTTGGAAACGGTTGGCGTCAAGGATGTAATTCTGCCTGGCGAGATGAAGGATATTCTCAATCAGGTGGTGACCGCGGAGAAGGCGGCGCAGGCCAACGTGATCCGCCGACGCGAGGAAGTCGCCGCCACCCGTTCGCTGCTCAACACGGCGAAGCTGATGGAAGAAAACCCGATTCTGTTGCGCCTGAAGGAACTGGAGGCGCTGGAAAAAGTGGTGGACAAGGTTGAGCGGCTAACCGTGTTCGGTGGCCTGGATGGCGTGTTGCGCGATACCGTGCGCATTAACTTGCCTCCACACTAACCATGTGGTGATATAGCCGTTCTCACATCAACCCTCTCCGGCTTGCGGGAGAGGGTTCTTTATTTGCTTCCGGGAATCGAAATCGCATGTCTGGCACCATCGCCATGCTCTTGCTGGGTCTGGGTACGCTGCTGGTGGGGAATGGCCTGTTGGGTACGCTGTTGGGCATTCGGGCGCGGCTGGAGGGTTTTACCAATACCTCGATTGGGGCGCTGATGGCGGCTTATTTTCTGGGCTATGTGATCGGCGCCTTTCAAATCCCGGCGCTGATCCGGCGCGTGGGCCACATCCGCACCTTTGCCGCGCTTGCGGCGCTCGGCTCGGCATCGGTCCTATGCTACGGCTTGATCGTTCACCCCCTGGCCTGGGCGATATTGCGGGTTGTGACTGGTTTTGCCGTGCTGGGCGTTTATATGGTGGTGGAGAGCTGGCTGAATGAGCAGACGCCGCATCACATTCGCGGCCAAGTCTTTGCAACATATATGGTGGTGACGCTGGTGGGTCTGGCGGGCGGACAATATCTGATCCTGGCCGGGGACACCGGCGCGCTGGCGCTGTTCGCGGTGGCCTCCATGCTGTTCAGTCTGGGACTGGTGCCGATCGCTGCGACTCGCGTCCATGCGCCTCAACCGCTGGCGACTTCATCGGTCAGCCTGATGCATCTGTTCTGGTTGGCCCCCCTGGCGGCGTGCGGCGCGTTCATGGCCGGCATTGTCAGCGGCGCGTTCTGGAGTCTGGGCGCAGTGTTCGCGCAGCGGGTCGGCTTGTCCGAGCAAGGCATCGCCTTGTTCATGAGCGCCACCATTCTGGGCGGCGCGCTGCTGCAATGGCCGATTGGCCGACTGTCAGATCATTTCAGCCGGCGCTTTATCCTCACTACGGTGAGCTTCTCCGCTGCTTTGGTCGCATTGCTGGCGTTGCAAATCATGTATAAATCGCTGGCCGCGCTAACCGCTTGCGCCTTTCTGTACGGCGGCTTGATGTTCTCGGTCTACAGTTTGAGCGTGGCGTTGATGAATGACCGGTTGAGCGCGCCGGGCGATGTGTTGGACGCCACGCGCGGTTTGTTGCTGATCTTCGGCATTGGTTCGATTGCTGGCCCAGCGATTGGCGGTCCGTTGATGGACTGGTTTGGACCCGGCACGATTCCCGCTTACTCCGCTGCTACGCTGAGTTTGCTCGGTTTTCTGGGACTGGTGCGTCTGGTTTGGGCCAAGCCGATTCCGCTCATTCAGCAGGGCCGGTTCGTGCCGATGGTGCGCACCACGCCGGTGGTGCTGGAGATGCTGCCGCAGACCGATGTCCAACCGGAACTGGATTTGCCGCCGCCGACTGAATCCCTGAAACAGTGCTGATTAGCGCCTAAACTTGAAGAATGATTCAACACATTGGAGAAGCACTCATGATTCGAGCCTACGCTGCACACGAAGCCAAGGGTAAACTCACGCCATTCGAGTACGATCCTGGCGAACTGAAGCCGGATCAAGTCGAGCTGGATGTCATCGCCTGCGGCATTTGTCATTCCGACCTCTCGGTTCTGAATAACGAGTGGCAAAACAGCGCCTATCCCCTGGTGCCAGGTCATGAAGTCGTCGGCACGATCGCCCAGGTCGGCGGCAACGTGAAGCATCTCAAGGTCGGCGATACGGTGGGTCTGGGCTGGTTCAGCGGCAGTTGCATGACCTGCGACCAGTGCATGGGCGGCAATCACAATCTCTGCGCCAGCAACGAGCAAACGATGATCGGCCGCTTTGGTGGTTTTGCTGACAAGGTGCGTTGTAATGCGGAATGGGCTGTCCTGCTGCCTGCTGGCGTGGATGCCAAGAAAGCCGGTCCCTTATTCTGCGGCGGCATCACTGTCTTCAATCCCATCGTTCAATTCGATGTAAAACCCACCGACCGGGTGGGCGTGGTTGGCATTGGCGGCCTGGGGCACCTGGCGATTCAGTTTTTGAACAAATGGGGCTGCGAGGTTACGGCCTTCACTTCCAGCGATTCCAAGCGCGCTGAAGCCCTGAGCATGGGCGCGCACCAGGTTGTCAATTCCCGCGACAATGGGCAACTGGAGAAAATCGCCGGCTCGCTGAATTTCATCCTGTCGACCGTCAACGTTGACCTGAACTGGCCAGCGTTTCTGAATGTTCTCGGACCGAAAGGACGGCTGCATACCGTTGGAGCGGTGCTGACGCCTATTCCCGTCGCAGCGTTTTCGCTGATCATTGCTCAGAAAAGCATATCCGGTTCGCCGCTCGGTTCCCCGGCGACGATGCGCAAGATGCTGGAATTCTGCGCCCGTCATCAGATCGCGCCGGTGACTGAATTCTTCCCGATGAGTCAGGTCAACGAAGCGTTGGCGCATCTGGAGGCAGGCAAGGCGCGCTATCGCGTTGTGCTGGAAAACGATTTCGCTTAATCCCAGTCACCCCACAGAACCTGCAACGCCGCCAGCGCCGCCATACCGGCGGTTTCCGTGCGCAATATACGCGGCCCCAGGCGGATGCCGGTGAATCCGGTGGCTTGAACCTGGTTGATTTCCGCCGGACTCAAGCCGCCTTCGGGGCCGATGAGCAACGTTACGGGTCCAGTGGGCGGCTCCAGCCCACGCAAACTCTGCTTAGCCAGCGGATTGAGTAACAGGCGCAAACCGGTTGCTATCGGTCGCGCCAGCCAATCTGTTAGCGATCGCGGCTCCTGCAACATTGGCAACCGGTTGCGCCCGCATTGTTCACAAGCGCCAATCACGATGCTCCGCCAGTGCTCGACCTTGCGCGTCAGCCGTTCACCGGTTAAATCCACCCCGCCACGCTCGGTAAAGAGCGGTTGAATGGCGGCGACTCCCAGCTCCACCGCTTTCTGGAGGGTGTAATCCATCTTCTCGCCCCGCGAGACGCCCTGCGCCAGCGTAACTCGCAAGGGCGATTCCATCTCCTCGCCAGGCAGCGCTTCCAGTACATGCGCCCAGGCTTCCCGCTTGCCCACTTCCCGCAACGTCGCCGCGAACGCGCCGCCTTCACCGTTGAACAACGTCAACGATGCGCCGGGTTTGAGGCGCAGCACCCGCACCACATGATTGAAGGAGCTATCGGTCAGCGGCGCGGTTATGCCAGTAACCAGGGGTATCGGGAGATAAAGTCGAGGGATGCGCATTTATTATCAACCGTGGAAAAGGTAAAGCGATCCCGATCCTTTACTGCCGGTTAAAAATCTTCTCAAAATCGACTCTGATCCCTTCGGACTCAACCGCTTGGCTGTAGAAAATATTTTCACCTTGTGCGTTCGTGACAAAGATGGCTCTCGTATAAGGTTCAATCGTCCAGACTGCTTTGATGCCTGCTTTAACCATTCTTTCTGATTTTTCGAGAATATCCTGGATGTTCTGACTGGTGGAAATGACCTCAATGGACAGGATCGGCATTTTTTGCAGCTTGGTGATGTCTCTTGAAAAATTGGGATGAATCACTTCGACAGGATAAACACAAATATTCGGCGTCAGACCGTTATCAATATCCAGGGTGAGTTCAGTCAATGCCTCAATATTTTCATTTTCAAAGAGTTGGCGCAGAGTTCTTGAGCAAATATAACTATGGTTCAAGGAAGGCATTTCCGTACTCGGCTTGTTTACGGGAAGTTCCAGGTACAGCATAAGCAATTTCCTCGGATGTGAAGATCACCTCAAATAAGTTATGAAGCGAGTCGACGATGAAACTGACCCTTGAAATCCACAAATTCTTCTGCACCACCAATCTGGACGCGCCTTATGTGGCGGCGCTGTTTGAGGATGGACGGCTGGTGGAACAATTTGCCTATTACTCCAGCACCGAGTCCGCGACGGACGCCGGCATGGCTTATGTCCACGACCATTATCGGGATGGGCAACCCGAAATACAGATCAAGGTTGCTCCCGATCCCTGATGCAAGCCGGATCAACGCCGTGCAAGCAGTGTCAATTGCTTCCAGCGGCGACGAACCCTCGCGCCATACCAGTCCGTTTCCAAACGCCGGTCTTGTTCATCCGCCAGCGGTTGGACTACTTCATAACTCTGTTTTAACTGGTCGAACACTTCCGGAGATACTGACGGCACGACTGTCATCTGCACCGCGTTGATCGTAGCTTCGTTGCTATCATCGTCGCTAGTCGGCAAACCCAGCGCCATGCGCAACCGGTTCAACGCTAAATCGGCGAGTATTAACTGCTCCTCGAAGCAATCGTTTTTCAGTGGACGTTGCGCGAGCGCATCGTCCACTTCTCGCCAGCGACCTACCAGCGCGAGTGTCAGTAAAGCTTCACGATAAGCTCCAGAATCGCGAGTTTCCCCAATACTAATACTGGATGTCAGCAGGGTCAGGGCCAGATCAACCGGGTCTGATTCCGTTGGCTGGACCCGCCACAACAAGAGCTGCGCCCGCTGGACTAATTCTCGCTCCAGCCGCTGAGTCGGATGGAGCTCCGCCAGTTTTCCGACCTCCTGCTCCAAAATTGCAGGATCGCCAAGCCAAAAAGCCGTGCGGCATAATGCCCAGAGGTGAGTCGCCGGGGTCAGGCGGGGATGTTCATCGCGCCAACCGGCCCAGGCGCGCTGATGCCGGTCCCAGGCCGCAGCGAAGTCGCCACGGCGGAACGCCAACTCACCTTCCAGAAAATCCAGCGATGCGTTCCAAGGGCGGCGTAATTCAAACAACCAGTCCCAGGTCTGATCCATTAAGGTCCGGCAGAACCGGAACGGCTTACGCTCCAGGCTGATATGCAGGATGGCGGCCAGGGCGCTGAACACATCAGCGGGATCAGCGGTCGCCCGATCATGCGCCGCTTGCAGCAAGGCGGCCAGCGCCAGATCATCCTCGCCAGCCTGGCGCAAGCTGTAGCCTTCCCACAACAGCGCCCGCGCCTGCGAACTGGCAAGTCCTCGCACGCCGGCCCATTCCGCAGCCTGGCGCTCCAACCGGGCCGCCTGACGATAATCGCCAATCTCACGCGCCTGCCGGGCCTGGACGCGCAGACGATCAAAGATCCGCTGGTCAGAGGCATTGCTCAATGGAACAGGGAGAACATGCGTCGCCGGTAGGTCATGACCAGCGGATTCTCGTTGCCGAGAATCTCAAAGATCGCAATCAATCCCTTGCGACCAGCCTCTTCCTCGAATTGCGGGTCACGGCGCAGAATTTCCATGAATTGCTCAAGAGCGGCTTCATAGTCGCCCGCCAGTACACAACGGGCCGCCAGTTGCCGACGGGCTGCGCTGTCTGTGGGATCAGCTTGGACTTTAAGCTCCAGCGCCGCGCGATCCAGCGCGCCTTGCGCCATATCGGCGAATTGCAGCCGAGCCAGTAGACCGCTAGCGGGTTGCCGATTGCGCTCTTCCTCCGGCAGACTTTGCAACACCGTGCGAGCTTCTTCACTCTGATCCAGTTGCAACAGCTTTTCCGCCAGCGTGACTTTCCATTCAACTCGATCCGGTTCCTGTTTCAGCGCCTCGCGCAGCAGTTCGACGGCTTGCTTATGATGACCCCGTTGCCAAAGCGCTTCGATTTGCTCCTGCAACGCATTACCGGGCGCAGCGCCGCCGAACTGGTCGATAATCTGCCGATAAGCCGATTCTGGTTGCAGACCCGTCAGTTGTTCAACAATCTGCCCTTGCCAAATGACCATGACCGTCGGCAGGCTGCGCACCCGAAAATGCGCCGCTAAACCCTGTTCAGCATCAGCGTTGATCTTGGCCAGAATGAATCCGCCCCGGTATTCCTGCGCCAGCTTGGTGAGCAGGGGAGTCAGTTGCTGACAGGGCTGGCACCAGTCGGCCCAGAAATCCACCAGCACTGGAACCTGCTGCGAGGCTTCCACCAGCGAGGCGAAATTATGTTGATTGACTTCGACAATATAGGGTGAATCGCTCATTGTGGACTATCCGAGAATCTGGAATGCAAAAAGGTAAACTGGCTGCAATATTGGGGTGCGGACGCTTTCAGGAACAGTTAAACACGCAAACCTGGCGGCTATGTACCTGTCCCCCACAATTTTGAAAGCAGCGGCGGTAGTCGGCATCGCAAGTTTCGTAGTTCGCTGCCCGGCAATAGGTCTTGTTCGACAGGTGCTTGCATTTGCCAGAGTCATTCTTGTTTCTGTCGAGACAGCGCTGATAGTCAGCCTCGGCGTCCTGGCGATCCCGGTTACATTGCTGATACTTGCGATCTTCGAGCCGCCGGCAGTCAAGCTTCACCCGTTCGCATTCCACCGTGCAGAATCGCCCGGCGTCATCGGTAGGGGGGAGAAGATCATAACGGGTTTCGTAGATGGGTCCGCAACCCGTAAGGAGGAGAAGCAAAAGAGGGAGTATTAGCAAGCGCGCATTCGCATTCATTCAAAAACTCTCTTGGCGGCCATGTAGATTTTTGCGATATCAACGGATGTCTTCATTTGTTCAGGTATTGCAGCTTGTCTGGTTTGCCATCCCAGTTCTGCGCGTCGGGTGGCGGATCCTTCTTTTCCGTGATCACCGGCCATTTTTTAGCCAGTTCAGCATTGAGTTCAAGGAATTGTTGCTGATCCGCCGGCAGATCATCCTCGGAGAAGATAGCTTGCGCCGGGCATTCCGGCTCGCACAGCGTACAGTCAATGCACTCATCGGGGTCGATAACCAGAAAATTCGGGCCTTCGTGGAAACAATCCACCGGGCAAACTTCGACGCAATCAGTGTACTTGCACTTGATACAGTTTTCGGTGACAACAAAGGTCATGAACGCAATCTCCCAGCCGGAAACAGAATGGACACTATCTTAACCGCAATCAATCGGAAGAAAAACCAGATCAAGCAGGGCGGCGATCACCATAAAGCGCGTCCCGAATAAAAACGGGATTCTGGCCAGCGTCCACAGAGCGAACAAGGCCAGAAGGCTAAATCCATGCAGATTTGTACTCCTGTCCAGTTTTAACAGCGGTCGGCAAAAGAGATAAACGCCCATTCATAGCGCTATGGCGAGGATGGCGAAAGTCCTCGCGCCGAGGAAAAAACGGTCGGAATCCCAAGTTAAATAGGGCGATGTTCGAAAATTGCATACGAGGTCTTTTAGATGTGGGAGGGTTTGTAGCGATCTAGTTTGATCAAGGGCGGTGGAGAACCCGGAATTTTTTGTGCAGCGCACAATTTTTTGCTATGATCTTGACTTGTGAATCTGTCAGGCGCGATAAAAATCATGTATATCGTCGACGACCCCCTGTTAGCCCTCATCAGCCGTTTCATGTGCCAAAACCAGCATCTTGAAGTATCTGATGCGGAATTTCTGCTTCGGCAAATCAGCGCTATTGAAGAGTATGTCGGGCAATTTCCCGATTGTGAACGCGATCAGCACGCCATGGAGTGGATTGCGGCGCATGCCCGCGAATATCGGCGTCAGTGGCAAAAAAGCACGGTTGCGCAGATTTTGGTCAAGGCGCGTTGTCCGGATTGCCCATTGCTGGGAGAGCGGCGGTCGCCGCAATGCGAGATTCATGCTTTCTGGCTGAGTTTATTGCAACACTATATCGCTGACGATATCTCTTCGCAGGAGTATGTTGAGAGTGCGCTGAAACTACTGAGTCAATACAAGGAACGACTCAAGATAGGGATAACACGTCGGCAGCTACAGCTTGGCTCTGCACAATTTTCAATTGTCTGATTTCTTTTAAGCTGTGAACTGTTGGTGGTCAATACCAGTTCCACTAACCCCTGCTCGCGCAACCGGCCCAGTTCCCGGAACAGCTACAACACATTTTGGCGCACCAGCGGTTCGCCGCCAGTGATGCGAATTTTATGCGCTCCCAACGCCACGAACGCGCACCCCAGCATCGCCCGTTCTTCCAGCGTCAGCGCCTGCGTATGCGGCAAAAAGGTCATTGCCAGCAATAGAGTCACTGGAGTCAACTGTGCTGCCGAACTGGGCAGCCTGGTTGATATTCTGAATCTTGGCTAAAATTTGAACAACTT
>JAGRHQ010000073.1 GCA_020444905.1 Candidatus Competibacteraceae bacterium | reverse complement strand
TGATCCAGAGTTATAGATCGCGCCGCCGTTGTCGTTGTTGGTTGCGGTATTACCGGAGAGCGTGCTGTGAGTGATCGTGAGCGTCCCGTTATTCAGAATGGCGCCGCCGCCATTGGTCAGCGTCAATCCAGAGAGGGTAGCGGTTGCGCCGCTGCTGATCTCAAAAATCCGCTGGCTGCCGTTGCCGATAATCGTCAAGACATCGGCCCCTGGCCCCTTGATATCGACCGTCCCTGTCGTGATGTTCAAGTTGCCTTGGGTGAGCAACTGTCCGCTCAGGCCGGATAGATCGATGGTGTGGTTAACACCCGTATTGATGTTGGCGTCGAGGATGGCTTGGCGCAATGAACCTGCGCCGCTGTCAGTGAGGTTAGTCACGGTATAGGTGTCAGCGTGCGCGAAGGGCAGGCTCAGAAACAGGATGAGACAGAGGCCGATGGTCTTGACGCACCCGTTGTTCGCAGTCAAACAGCGCGATAAAGAGAGTCTCATAGTGAAGTTCCTTTGTGTGGAAGCATTCAAGAATCATCTATATTCTGGAGATGAAGATAGAATAAAAAACCGGTATATAGAACAGCCTCTCGCTGGGAGGAACAGTATACTTAATGAAATCCACGGCGCTTCGTCTGCAATGCGAAGGAACTGACATGGCCTCACTCGCGATTTCCCCGCCCGAACCCCGGTTGTACACCGACCGGGACGCACGTCTGGCGCACCTGATCCCGATTCCGCACAGTCCGGAATCCATGGATGGCATTCCCTACTACGATGAAGAATTTGACATGGCCGCCTCCCATGCTCACCGCAAGACGATCTATTTCTTGGGCGCTCTGCTCGATCGCGTGGCCGAGCGCGCCGGTCTGCAAGGCGTCAGCGATTATCCCATCTGGTACTGGTTTCCCGACCGCGATGAGCAACGGATTCTCTACCCGGACTATGCCCTGACCGCCAATCCCGACATTCGGGCGCTGACCGCTAAAGAACTACTCTTCGCCCTGGAAGTAGTCACCACGTCGCGGCGGGCAAAGGAACTCAAGGACACGGTGCGAATGCGGGAACATAACCGGCTGCATGGCGTTGCGGAATTCGTACTGGTGTACCCGGAGCCGGACGATGACCGGTCGGTGGTCTGGTATCGTTACGATACGCGGACGGATCAGTATCAACCGCTCCCCTTGCCGCCCGACCGGCGGTATCGCAGTCAAGCCATTCCGGGCCTGGAGATTGAAGTGCGGGAGCCGGGTGAATGGACGGAGGGGCGCAAGGTGCGCGTCCATTACCGGGGTGAAGAGTTGCGCGAGGGCGCTGCGGAGGAACAGGCTCGGAAAGCAGCGCAATGGCAGGCGGAGCAGGAACGCCAGGCGCGCATGACCGCAGAACAGCAAGCAGCGCAGGAACGCCAGGCTAAAGAACAGGAACGTCAGGCGCGCATGACCACAGAACAGCAGGTCGAACAATTGCTTGCTCGACTCCGGCAAGCCGGTCTGGAACCCTGACAGCTTCTCCTGTCCCTCGCCTGTTGTTCAGTCCCCCTTTTTTCAAAGGGGGGCGGTGAACGCTTATCAGAACCCCAGCGCCGCCATGAAGTCGGTAAATTCCTGGGAGTAGAGGAAGAAGGTCATGACATCGTTGCGTGGGGCGTGGTTAGCCAGATCGGCCAGCCAGAACGCATAGCCGTCTTCATCCGGTTCGCGCTGGAAGAAAGTCAGGTAGAGATTGGTGATGAATTGCCGGTCGGTGGTGTTACGGCCCAGATATTCGGGACTGTTGAAAAAGAAATTCGCCATATCCCGGAAGACCGGTTTAGCATCCTGACCCCGTCCCTGAAGTTCAGCAATCAAGCCCTGCCAATACGCCAGTCCCTCTGCTTCCGGTTCCCGTTCGAGGATCGAGACGTAATAATGGGTGATCAGCGTCGTAGCCGCCGGGTCGGAGCTGCCATCGGTGATGCGCACGGTATAGCTTTGCTGTGTAGAAGTTAAGGTCGTCGCGCCTCGGGTCAGCACTTGCACGGTGAACGGGTAGCGCCCCACGCGGGTGGGTGTGCCGCTTAGAGTGGCGATCGCGCCCGCGCCGGTCAGCGTCAACCCGTCGGGGAGTGCGCCCGCAGCCAAACTCCAGTCATAAACCGAACCTGCGGGGCAGGCGCCTGCGTTGCAGCGGGCCTGGAAATCAGCGCGGTAGGGTTCGCTAATCGGCAGGACCGCGGGGACGGCGCCGTCAATGGTGTTGAGCGTAATGCCAGGGCCGCCCGGATCGAGGATGTTGCCATCAACCGCCAGATCGGCATCGCCGATGTCACCGTCGACGATCAACAGGGTAATCGCGTTACCTTCAATGATCGCGCCGGGTAGCACGTACCAGTGGGGTTCGGCGTTATCGTGGGTGCGACCGTATTTCCAGTATTGCGCATCTGGAGGCAGGGGTTCCGGGTACACGGTGGTCAGAGCCAGCACAGTTTGACCGGGTTCACAGCCGGTGACGGTGATTTCCAGCAGGCCGTAAGGCAGCGTCACCCCATCAGGGCCGGTTGTTGGAGCACCAGGATCGCCCAGCTTCAGGGTGCGCGTTGCGATATTCGCCGTCGGGCAGGATTCCGCGGCACCGCTGATGTTTTCGTCCGGTTGTTCCGGGTTGGGTTCGGTGAAGGTGAAGTCGCGAACCGTGAGAACCGCGTTCTTCGTGGACTGCTGGTTGAAGGTGTCGGTGACCGTCAGTTGCACCGCAGCTACACCGCGTTCGACCGGTGTCCCACTCAGCACACCGGACGGGGTGAGACTCAGACCCGTCGGCAGACCCGCCGCCGTAAAAATGTAGGAGGGTTGCCCGCCGACGGCAGCGAGCGTCTGCGTGTAGGGGATATTGACCAGGGCGTCGGGTAAATTCGCAGTGACCAGGGACAACCCGGCGCTGGCCGTCACCACATAACCGCGTGAGCCTCGACGCCCGAGGGCATCGGTCACGGTGGCGGCCACGGCAAAGGCGCCGCCGGTGGTGGGCGTGCCGCGGAGAATCCCCTCGGTCGTCAGCGTCAGGCCGGGCGGCAGATCTGTTGCAGTGTAGGTGTAGGGATATTGGCCGCCAATGGCGGTTAACACTGCGGCGTAGGGTACACCCACGATGGCGTCGGGCAGCACGGAGGTTGTGATGGTTGGAGCACTGGCGGCGGCGGTTGGGCTGAATGCCGCGACCACTGTGCAGGGGGCGGTGATCGGGCCAGTGGTGTAGGTGGCGCTAGTAAGGCTGCCATTACAACCGGCGACGGTGGCGACATAGCCGGTGTTGGGGGTAACGGTGAACGTGGCGGTCGCACCGGGGGCAATGCTCTGCGTGGCGGGACTGATGACCCCGTTCGGACCGGCGCTGGCCGTGACGGTGAAGGCGCTGGTGTTGGGGTGGAAACTGGCGCTAATCATGCAATTAGCAGTGATCGGGCCGGTGGTGTAGATGTTGCCCGCGAGGGTTCCACTACAGCCCGTGACATCCGCTGCGTAGCCCGTATTGGGGGTGACGGTAAAGGTCGCGGTCGCGCCGTTGTTGACGGTCGCCGAAGCGGGACTGATTGCGCCGCCCGCCCCGGCGCTGGCCGTGACGGTGAAGGTCGCACCGCCACTACCGCCGCCCGCACCTTCCACCGCGCCGATGTCCACTGTGCCGCCGACGATGCGTGGAAAGCCTGCACCGCGCTGGTCGGTGGTGACGCCAATGGGAATAAGCGCATTGTTACCGGCATTAATCGCCGGACTGCCTGCGACCAGGGCGTGGGTTTGCGTGGGACCGCCGTTGTCCGCCAAGGGGCCAATAGCGGTGCTGACCGAACCGGCTAGAACGAGATCGTTGGCCGCTGGGGTAAATCCGGAAACGCCTGGAACGCCGTTTTCGCCCAACAGGTTATAGCCTTGAGAGGTAATTTCTCCATTGTAACCGACTGCCAAATCAATGCTTTTTCCGGTGGGCGCAGCGTTACCCACCACCAAGTTATTGCTCAGGGTCATAGCGCCGGAGTAATTTTGAATACCACCACCGCTGATGAGGGCGACATTGCCCGATAGCGTACTGTTGCTCACGAGGACTGATTTTTGGGTGTTGTTGGAAATCCCTCCGCCGTACTCGCTGGCCAGATTGCCGGATAGTGTGCTGTTGCTCACGTCTAGTGTGGCGGCGTTGTGAATTCCGCCGCCGCCTAAAGCTCCGTTATCGGACAGGGTGCTGTTGTTCACAGTCAGAATGGCGTTGTTTTGAATTCCACCCCCTTCGTAGGTGGCCTGATTCCCGGACAGAGTGCTATTGCTCACAGTCAAGATACTGGAATAGTTGCTAATGCCACCACCGAAACTACTCCGATTAGTGGTCAAGATGCTGTTGTCGATCGTCACCGTAACATCACTGCCACTCACCTGGTTATGAATCCCGCCGCCGTAGCCGTAGGCCGAGTTATCCGATAGAGTGAGACGAGTGGCGGTCAACGAACCCCAGTTGAAAATCCCGCCGCCGTTGCCGGTGCCGCTCCCGTTGTTGGCCGAATTGCCTGACAGAATGATGTTGCTGAGCGTCAGGGAGCCGGTGTTGTTAATTCCGCCGCCGCCGTAACCGGCAGCATTATCCGACAGGGTCATGTTGTTGAGCGTCAGGAAGCCGGAGTTGTCAATCCCGCCGCCGTAGTCGTTGTTGACCTTACCTGCTTTAATCGTTAAACCTTGAAGCGTCACCCCCAAGCCGGAGACCTTGAAAACCCGCGAAGCCTGGTTGCCGCTGACCGCCAGGACATTGGCCCCCGGACCATTGATGGCAACCCGGTCGGTGATCGCGATTTCCCCACTGGTCAGGACAATCGTCCCTGTCAAGCCCGATTGAAACGCAATCGTGTCATTGCCTGGAGCCGCATTGGCGTCGAGGACTGCCTTGCGCAGCGAACCCGCGCCGCTGTCGTTGAGGCTGGTGACGGTAAATGTGGCGGCCTGGGCGACGGAGAGGTTCAGCGCCAGCATCAGGAAAAAGCCAATAGCTTTGGCCCGTCCATTACGCACAACTAACCAGTACCAAAAATGTGGTTTCATATTGGAATCCTTGTACGAAAATAAGTAGGAATTACCTGCAATTGCAACTACTGTTTTTGCAACTTCCTTTGCAGTCTCCTCTTTGCGATATGTCAGCGTTATGTATAGTATAAGAACTGATAAAAGACGAGTAGAGGCCCAGCCTGAAGCGAATTTTGGATGCTAAACTAATAGCTGTGGAATCAGGGGATAAAAGATGATGCAATTCAGGCTGTGGCGCTGGGCGCTGGCATTAGCCATTTACACCGGCAGTCTCCCGGCGCAAGTGACGCTGGATGGCACATTGGGCCAAGCGGGTGCTTTGCCAGGGCCGGACTACGCCATCACTGCTGATCTCGGCCAACAGGTCGGCGGCAACCTGTTCCACAGTTTCGGGACGTTCTCCATCCCGACCGGCGCCAGCGCCACCTTCAGCGGCCCGGCTTCGGTGAACAACATCATTGGCCGGGTCACGGGCGGCCAGGTCTCGCAAATTGACGGAACCTTGCGCTCCACCATTCCTGGCGCAAGCCTGTATCTGCTCAATCCTGCCGGTGTCTTGTTCGGCAAAAACGCCCGGCTGGATGTACCCGGATCGGTGCATCTCAGCACCGCCGATACGTTGCGCCTGAGCGATGGCGGCCAGTTTGACGCTCGCACCCCGGCGAACAGCCAGTTGACTGTGGCGCCGGTCGAAGCCTTCGGCTTTCTCGGCGATACGCCTGCACCCATCACCATCAAAGGTAGTTTCCTGGAAGTTCCGCAGGGGCAAACCCTGTCGCTGATCGGCGGCGATCTCACCATCGCCAACGGAACGCTGTACGCTCCGGTGGGACGCATCAATATCGCCACGGTCGGTTCTCCCGGAGAGGTGACGCCCACGCTGAACGGTCTGGAGTTGCGTGGCTTTAGCGCCTTGGGAACTTTCCAGCTACAACATGACGGAACGGTGCGCCCACATGTCGACGCGGTCGGAACCTTTCAGGATGTTGAACTGGGCAACCTTGATGTCAGCGGCACGGGCGGCGGAACCCTTTTCATTCGAGGCGGGCAATGGCTCAACCAGGGCGGTTGGGTCTTCAGCGACACCTACAGCGACCGGAACGCGGGGGAAATCCATGTCGCCCTAGATGGAGCCATGCAGTTTGAGCAGGGTTCACGGTTGACCGCCGTCACGCTGGATCAAGGGAATGGCGGCGCGGTCACGCTGGACGTAGGCGCATTGACGCTGAACGACGGCGCTTTTGTGTCCTCTGCGGCCTGGTTCGATGCCCAGGGGAACAGCGGCGATATTACCGTCAATGCCCGCGAGGCGGTGACCCTCGCCGGAATCGGTCCCGATAACGATCCTTCCAGCCTGTTCGCGGACACCTTGGCGCGTGCGTCCAGCGTGAGCCAAGCCGGAACGATTAAGGTCACGGCCCCGGTCGTCACGATCACCCGGCAAGGTTCGATGCAAAGCAACTCGCGGAGTCTGATTGGTGGGCAACCCGGCGTGATCATCCTGGACGTGGATACCCTGAATCTGAGCGACGGCGGCGTGATCACAACCGACAATGAGAGCGCGTTACGCGGTGGCGCGATTCGCATTACGGCCCGGCAAGCCGTCCTCATCACCGGCAGCGATGCAGCGGCAACTTACACCGGGCTGTCCGCCAGCGCCAAAGATGTGGATCGCTCCAACGGCGCAGCGGGAAGCATTCAGGTCACAACGCCGCACCTGACCCTCACCGGCAACGGCGTTATTCGCAACGTCACCAGAAACATGGATGCTATGGATTCGATAGCATTGAACGTCGACACCCTGACTGTAACCGGCGGCGCGCAAATCGTAGCGATCACCCGTGGAGACGGTCACGGCAGCGATCTGGTGATCAATGCCCAGGAAGCGGTCACCGTCGCCGGGTACAGTGACCGTAACGCCTCCAGCCTCTCCGCCAGCGCCATACCTGCTCGTAAAGATCTTGCTGGCGATGCGGGTTCGATCACGATCACCACCCCACGACTCATGCTGAATGAGGGCGGGCAGATCACCACAGCCACGACCAGCGCCGGACGCGGCGGCGATATCACGGTCAACGCGAGTGCTGAAGTCACGATTGCTGATTCGGATTTATCCGCCACCGCCGAACCGGGTTCCAACAACAATGGCGGCAACATCACAGTGACCACCCCTCGACTTGCTTTGACCGAGGGTGGGCAAATCGCCACAGCCACGTTTAGCGCCGGGGATAGCGGCAACATCACCATCAATGCCCGCGAGGCCGTATTCATTGCGGGGCGCAACAACGAAGCTTACGCGGGTCTGTACGCCAGCGCCGAGGATCATGCGACCGGTCAGGCCGGCGCCATTACGGTCACGACGCCCAGTCTGACCCTGCAGAGTGGGCGCATTAGCGGCAATGCCCAAAAAACCACCGGTGGCGTCATCACCATTCACGCCGATCATCTGAAGTTGCTTGATGGCAGCGAAATCAGTAGCTTCGTGCAAGGCAAGGATTTAAGCGATGGCGGCAACGTCACAGTCAACAGCATCAATGCCGTCGCCTTGAACGGCAGTCGCATAAGCGCGCAAGCAAATCGGGGACGCGGCGGTAACATCCTCGTCAATGCCGAGGTGTTCCTGCATGATGCTCCCGACGTTCAGGAGGTCCTCAATGCTTCCTCGCGCATCGAGGGCAACGACGGTACGGTCGAGCTCAATGCGCCAACGACCGATATTAGCGGTAGCCTGGTCACGCTCAACAGCGCCTACCTCGACATTTCCAGCCAGATTAGTCCCCGCTGTAGCGTGAATGATGCGGATGAACGCAGCCACTTCATTATGCAGGGACGCGGCGCTTTGCCGCCAGCACCCGATCGGCCATTGTCCGTCACGATCAGCCGCTGTGATTCGGGAACCACAGAAGGGCCACAACCTGCGCCACGCGCCACTGAAACTTCCGGCGCTGAAAGAGTGGGATTCGGCGACCGCTAAATCTCCCGTATGCGTTCACCTCCCCCCTTTGAAAAAGGGGGGCCAAAATCCCCCCTCACCCCAAAAAACCCCCCTTTGCCAAAGGGGGGGGACTGAACGGTTACGATTCCTCCAACAACCGAATCGGCGGGTTACGGGCTGACGCCCTAACCCGTCCTACCCTGCTAAACCATAAAATCTATTGAGAAACGGTATTAGAGTCCCAGTCCGGTCATGAAGTCGGTAAACTCCGGAGAATACAGGAAACCAGCCATGACCTCGTCACGCGGGATGCCTGCCACCAGTTGGGCTAACCAAAATACCAGTCCGCCATCGTCCGGCTCGCGCTGGAAGAAGGTGTAATACAGATTGAACAGAAATTCGAGATTATTGGCGTTTTTCTCCAGATACTCCGGACTGTTGTAGAAGAAATTCGCCATCTCTCGGAAGACCGGCTTGATATCGCTCCTTTGCTCCTGTGCAGTAGTAATGAGCCACTGCCAGAAGGCCAGCCCCTCCGGTTCCGGCTCGCGGCCAAGGATCGCGCTGTAGTAGTGGAGGATCAGCGTCGTCGCGGGATCGCCGCCAGTAACCTCGATTTGATAGGTCTGCTGGGCCAGCGTATTTTCCCTATTTTTATCAATCGCCTGCATGGTAAACGCATAGACGCCAGCTCGTGTGGGTTCACCACTAAGCACAGCTTCCCCGTTGGCGCTCTCCAGGGTCAGACCCGGCGGCAAAGCGCCATCGACCACGCTCCACAGATATGTTGTTGCGCTTTCCGCTTGCGGGGCTACGGTTGCGGTTGCCGTTCCCCTGCGGCTTCCATAGCGCGCTTGCAGGGTGGCCCGGTAGGGCCGGCTCAGGGAACTGCGCGCGGGGATGTCGCCTTGAATGGCCAAGTTGGGCAACCCCGGCCCGCCGGGATCGGTGATGTTGGCGTCGACCTTCAGGTCGTCGTCGCCAATGCCGCCGTCGGTGATCAGGAAGGTGACGCTGTTGCCTTCGACGATGGCGCCAGGCATGACGTACCAATGCGGAGTCGGGTCATCGGGCGTGCGTCCGTATTTCCAGTATTGCGCGCCGGGCGGCAGCGGTTCCGGGTAAACCGTGGTGAAGGCCAGCACGGTCTGCCCGGCGGTGCAGCCGCGCACGACGATGCGCAGGAGGCCGTAGGGTAACTCGACGCCTTCCGGGGCCTCAGTCGGTGCGCCGGGATCACCCAGGTTCAGGGTGTAGGTTTCGGTGCTGGCGACATCGCAGGTTTCCCCAGAGGGCGGGGTAATGGCGGCGCTGATGGTTTGGTCCGGTTGCGTCGGGTTCGGGCGCGTGAGAGTGGCGTCGCGCACCGTTAAGGCCAGCGTTTGCGTGTCCGATTCGCCAATGGCGTCATTGACGGTGATCAGAACCGAGGTGTCGCCGGCGGTCTGCGGCGTTCCGCTCAGGATGCCTTCCGGGGTCAAGGTGAGTCCTGCGGGCAGGCCGTCAGCCCGATAGCGGTAGGGGGGCCGGCCCCCCACGCTGTGCAACGCTTGATAATACGCGGTGTTGACCAGCCCTTCCGCCAGGCGCGTGGTGGCTAAGGCCAAATGGTCGGTGACCGTGAACGCATACTCCCGTTCGCTGGTGTGGCCGAGGGCGTCAGTGACTGTGAGGCGGGCGTTGAAGGAACCGCTTTCAGTCGGCGTGCCAATCAGGACGCCGTTCGGGTCGAGTTGCAAGCCGGCAGGCAGGCCGGTGGCGCTGTAGAGGTAGGGGGGATCGCCGCCGCTAGCGGCCAACACCGCCCCATAGGGCAAGCCCGTCGTGGCGCCCGGCGGCGCGGGCAGGGTCAGGGCGGGCATCGTCCGGGTGGGGCTGGGGCTAAAGCTGGCTCTGACCGTGCAATCGGTCGTGACCGGGCCGGTGATGTACACGCCGCCGGTGAGAGCGCCGTCACAACCGCTGACGCTGGCCCAGTAGCCCAGGTCCGGGAAGATGTTGAACCGGGCGGTTTGGCCGTAACTGATCACTTGCGAGGCGGGACTGATATCGCCGCGAATCTCGCTATTGGAAACCAATTGCGCCATGACCGTGTAGGCGCCGCCGGTGCTAAGGTTGAAGGTGACGGTCATCTCGCAGTCCGCCGTGACCGGTGCGGTGGTATAGACATTATCGGTCAGAGCGCCGCCACAGGTGCTGGCGACAGCCGCGGCATAGTCAGGATCCGGGGTGATGACAATCGAAGCGGGATAGCTATGGCGCACGGCTTGTGTGAACGGGCTGACGCTGCCGTTAGGGCTGGCGGTGACGATCACCGTATGGGTTTGGGTGTTGCGGATGAAGTTGGCGTTGATCGTACAGTTCGCGGTGATCGAACCGGTCGTGAACGTGTTGTCCGTCAGCGTCCCGCCGCAGGTGCTGGTAATGAGGGCGGCATAGCCGGAATCGGGGATCACGCTCAGGGTCGTGGTCGCGCCCCGCGCAACCGTTTGCGTGGCCGGAGTGATGCGGCCATTGCCGGAGGCTGTAGCGGTCAGGGTGTAGGTTTGCTGGGTGAACGTGGCGCTGACCGCACAAGCCTCCGTGATGGGTTCGGTGGTGTAACTGTTGCCGGTTTGCACACCGCCACAGCCGGTTATCGCTGCGGTATACCCGGTATCGGGCAAGGCGACCAAGGTCGCAGTCGCGCCATGCGCTACGGTTTGCGTGGCGGGGGTGATCGCGCCATGGAGACCCGCGGTTGCAGTGACCGCATAGGTTTGTTGGGTGAAGCTGGCGGTAATGGCGCAGGCGCTGGTGACCGGGCCGGTGGTGAACGTATTGCCTGACTGCGCCCCGCCGCAAGTGCTCAACACGACCGGAGAATAACCGGCTTCCGGAGCGAGGGTGAAGGTGGTGGTCGCGCCGTGGGCCACGGTTTGCGTCAGCGGGCTAATCGCGCCATGAGCGCCTGCGGTCGCGGTGACCACGTAAGTTTGCTGGGTGAAGCTGGCGCTGACCGTACAGGCGCTGGTGACCGGGCCGGTAAAGTAGGTGTTGCCGGACTGCACACCGCCACAGCCGGTTGCAACCGCTGTATAACCGGCGCTCGGCAGGAGGGTCAGCGTTGCCGTAGCGCCGTAGGCCACGGTTTGCGTGGATGGGACAATGGCGCCATTGGTTCCCGCAAGGGCGGTGACCGGGTAGGTTTGCTGGGTGAAGCTGGCGCTGATTGCACAGGCGCTGGTGATGGCGCCGGTGGTGTAGGTGTTGCCGGATAAGCTGCCGTTGCAACCGGTGATTGTGGCGGTGTAACCGGTATTCGGGGTGACCGTAAACGTAGTGGTCGCGCCTTGCGTTACGGTTTGCGAGACCGGACTGATGCTGCCATTGGCCCCGGCGGTGGCGGTGACCGTGAAGGTGGTTGTCGTTTGTTGCGTGAAAGTGGCGTCGACGGTACACGCGCCCATAATCACGCCGGTGGTGTAGGTATTGCCGGACAGGATGCCACCGCAACCGGTGACCGTAGCGGTGTAGCCGGAATTCGGGGTGACCGTGAAGGTCGTGGTCGCCCCATGCGCCACCGTTTGCGAGGTTGGACTGATGCTGCCGTTGGAACCGGCAGTGGCGCTGACCGTGTAAGTTTGCGCGGTGAAAGTGGCGTTGACGGTACACGCGCTCGTAATCACGTCGGTGGTATAGGTCGTGCCGGACAAGCTGCCGCCGCAACCGGTGACCGTGGCGGTGTAACCGGTGTTGGGAGTGACGGTAAAGGTGGTGGTCGCCCCCTCTGCGACCGTGCGCGAGACCGGGCTGATGCTGCCGTTAGATCCGGCAGTAGTGCTGACCGTGTAGGTTTGTTGGGTGAAGGTGGCGCTGACCGTGCAATCAGCGGTGATCGGGCCGGTGGTGTAGGTGTTGCCGGATAAGCTGCCGTTACAGCCCGTCACGACGGCGGCATAGCTTGAGTTGGGCGTAACCGTGAGCGTTGCCGTTTCCCCTTGGATCACCGATTGCGAGGCGGGGCTGATGCTGCCATTCGCGCCCGCGGTCGCGGAAACGGTCCAGCTTTGTTGACTGAACGTGGCGCTGACGGTGCAGTCGGCGGTGACGATGCCAGTGGTGTAGGTGTTGCCGGACAACGCGCCGCCGCAGCCGGTGACGGTGGCGGTGTAGCCGGTGTTGGGGGTGACGGTGAACGTCGTTGTCGTCCCATGCGTCACAGTTTGCGAGGTAGGGGTGATGCTGCCATTGGCTCCAGCCGTGGCCGAAACGGTGTAGCTTTTCTGGACAAAGGTCGCGTTGACCGCGCAGTCCGCCGTGATCGCGCCGGTGTTGTAGATGTTGCCGGACAGGATGCCGTTGCAGCCGGTGACCGTGTCGATGGCGTAACCGGTGTTTGGCGTGACGGTGAATGAAGTAGAGTTGTTATAGGCGACGGTTCGCGAGCTTGGACTGATGCCGCCATTCGCGCCAGCAGTCGCGGTGACAGTGAAGGTTTGGGGCGAGAACGTAGCGTTGACCGTGCAATCGGCGGTGATCGCGCCGGTGGTGTAGGTGTTGCCGGACAAGCTGCCATTGCAGCCAGTGACGTTGGCGACATAGCCAATATCAGGGTTGACAATGAATTGGGTGGTATCGCCATCGCTGACCGTGGCTGAAGGCGGGGTGATCGAGCCATTCAATCCGCCCGTGGCCGTCACGGTATGAGAGACGGTGGCGGAGCCGGTTTCGACCGCGCCAATGTCAACGATGCCTTCCTGAATGCGAGTGACGCCACGCTGGTCGTCCGTGACACCACTCGGAACCAGTGCGTTATCGCCGGCATTGATGGCGGGACTCCCCGTCACCGGGAAACGGGTCTGGGTGGGGCCGCCATTGCTGGCCAGGGGATCGATGGCGGTGCTCAATGCGCCAGCCAGGGTCAGGTCGCCCGCACTACCTGTGATGCCCCCAGCGAGTTCGGCGCTGTTATTCTCGCCGAACAGGTTGTGACCCTGGGAAACCAGACCGCCGGTTCCGTAGATGCTGCGGCCCGTCGCAGCGCTATTGCCCGCCACGATATTATTGCCCATATTCAGAATACCGCCGGTTCCGATAGCTATGCCGCCGCCATTGCGAGTCGCGGTATTACCAGCAATGGTATTATTGAATAAAGGAACGGTGACATAACTGATATACAGGCCGCCTCCGTCACGACCGGTATTACCCGACAAAGTGTTATTATAAATAGGATTGACTGTTATATTTCCCGTGCTAGTACCAACAATGCCAATACCACCAGCGTCGCTGTTAGTACCGCCTGTATTACCAGACAGCGTATTGTGGTGAAGAGTCACGTTACCGCTGGATCCGCCGAAATAAATTCCACCGCCGCGTTGCTGAATGACTGAGTTGCCAGACAGAGTGGTGTAAGTAACAGTGAGTGTTCCAGTATTGCTATAAATACCACCACCGTAACTACCTGTACCTGTAACTGAATTATTGGATAAGGTGCTATTGGTAACTGTTACGGTTCCACCGCCATTATAAATTCCACCTCCGTCGTTTGCTGCCGAATTACCGGACAGTGTGCTGTTATTGACCGTGAGCATTGAACTGCTGGCGTTGTTAGCAATCGCACCTCCACTGGCAGAACTAACGTTATTAGTCAGAATGCTATTATTAATAGTTAAGGTGCCGCTAGTATTGTTAAGAATACCCCCACCTGAGGAAATAGAGACATTGAAGTTGGCTGATAATGTACTGTTATTGACGATTAGATTCCCTAAATTGACTATGGCAGGTTTACCATTGCTGAGCGTCAACCCTGACAAAGTCACGGTAGCGCCGCTACTGATATCGAAAATTCGATTTGCGCCATTGCCAAACAGAGTCAGCACGCTGGCGCCCGGTCCCTGGATAGTCAGCGTTCCTCCGGTGATGTTCAAATTTCCCTGCGTCAATAGCGTTCCCGTCACGCCGGCCTGGAACTCGATGGTGTTGCTACTCCCGGTGTTGGCGTTGGCGTCGAGGATCGCCTGCCGCAATGAACCTGCCCCGATGTCGTTGAGGTTGGTCACGGTGTAGGTAGCGGCCTGGGCAAAGGACATGCTCAGGATCAACAGGAGGAAAAAGACGCAATCGGTGCGCTTGGCTAACCGTTGCCAGCAATTTAATCTCATAGCAGGCTCCTTTGGTGGTAAGCATTCACCTCCCCCCTTTGAAAAAGGGGGGTCGGGGGGGATTTCGCATGGTCGCTGGGGCCGAATCCCCCCTAACCCCCCTTTGCTAAAGGGGGGACTGAACGGTTACCTTTGGTGTTTTTATTAAATAAATTCAATATAATTACAATCAATGCCTTTTGTTACCTTGTTATGGTCACATTATCGAGATATGCAAAGATCAGTCATAGTATAGAGATGCGTAAAATAAATGTATAGATGGGAGTTGACAATAGAGCACTGAACCAGTTTTTATTGCTAAGGCACTAATTAATAATTGTTCTATTTATTATTCAAGTTTGATGTAAGGGTCTTAAGTTAAAGCGTATTCGACTAAAACAAAGAAAAATCTGTATCATTATGGTTTTTGAAAAAATTTGTCAGTCTTCTGTTATGAAGAGATGAGTATTCACCTCCCTCCTTTGAAAAAGGAGGGAAATTATTTCGTAACCGTTCAGTCCCCCCCTTTGGCAAAGGGGGGTAAGGGGAGATTTTGGCCCCGTCGCTCTTGCGTAATCCCCCCCCGGCCCCCCTTTTTCAAAGGGGGGAGGTGAACGCTTACATCATTTCTATTCCTGAAATTCCTTGAGCCAGAACACCATCGGTTTGAGAGACTCACCGGCCTCGCCCACCTCCTTCCAGGAAAACGCGGTGCGCAAACTTGCTTGGCGGGTATAGCCGCGCTTTCGCCAGAAGGCGTTGAGAGGAGCATAGTCCAGCGGACGGCGCGGATCGTCCGCTGGGCGTTCGACCGCGCAAAAGGTCAGCCAGCGCAACGGACCGAACACGCTGTCGGGAGAGGCAGCCAGCGCCCTGGCGTGCGCCTCGCGCTCGACAAAGAAGCGCACACCGATGCCGCGACCGCGATATTCGGGCAACAACACCGACTCGCCCAGATAGAAAACCTGTGAGGGATCGTAGCCGTGAGCGATGAACGGCGCTTTGAAGGGATCGGTTTCCTCGGCCAACGGTAGCCCAGTAGAAGCGCCGACTATGCGCGCTCCATCCAGGGCCAGTACAACCACACTGCCGCGCGCTTGGCTATAGGTGCGCAGATACCTGGCTTCATAGTCCAGGTCTCCGTCGTAAAGGTAGGGATAGTCCCGGAATACCTGAATGCGCAGGCGAGCAACCTCCGGGATAAAACGTTCCAGATTGGCGCCAGTGACGCAGGCGATGCGAATTTCATCATTCATCTGTCTTTTCCACGAAATAGCTCGGCTTTGAGGCCATAGAGCAAATTTGATAATTATATAATTATCATTATGTTAAATAATAGGGTGGATCAATCTGCGTAGAATCTCCCCCCTTTGAAAAAGGGGGGCCGGGGGGGATTCCACACGAGTGATTGGGCCAAAATCCCCCCTAACCCCCCTTTGAAAAAGGGGGGGACTGAACGGTTACGATGATGCAAAACAAGATGTCGGTTGCCCTGCTGGCAGATGCACCGTCAACTGATCGAATGGAATCGTCCAGCCGTATTGGTTACAGGCGCTGACCGCAGCGCGTTGCAGAAAGCGGCGAATCGGCCAGTAGTCGCCAGCGCCGGCCCCGGTGAATACCGCCACAATCAACAGATTCAGCGAGGAACTGGCGGCTTCATTGAATTCCACCAACAGGTTCGTCAGGTGCGGACGGAACGGCTGTTCCTCTAGTTGCGCTTCCAGATAGGCGCGCAGCGTGGGAACAATAGTGCTTAAGATTTCGTGTTGATGCTGATAATCCAGGCCAAAAACGACGGGTACGGCAAAACCGTCGCGTGACAAATTGCGTGGGTTCTTGCCCAGATAGTCGGCAATCGCAAAAGTCTTGATCGAGCCAACCGCCTGAAGTTGCACAATTTCCGGGGTTTGCAGCAATACCTTGCCGTAAATATCCCCGTCCAGGATAACAATATCGTTTTCCTGACTGGGGAACCAAGGTTCTTCCGGAGCATAGGGACGCGATTGCAAATCGACCATCCTGTCCAGCGGCAACCGCAGGCTGCCACCGCGCAGCAGTGAATTCTGCAAAGTTGAGTACAGGTTAAGCGAGGTAATTTTCCAGGGTACTCCATTGTAAATAACCCGTTCGCCCTCGCGAACGCCACCCATATCCAGCAAGGTGCGGATTTCCCGCATATAGCGCGGCAACGATTGCCGCAGTCCCCATAACAGGCCGATCACTATCAGAATCAACAGGCCCAGCAGCAGCCAGTCACCCTGCACATATAAAATCAGCGTCGTGACAAACA
>JAGRHQ010000072.1 GCA_020444905.1 Candidatus Competibacteraceae bacterium | reverse complement strand
GATGGTTTCGCGAGTTGCGCTTTCCACTACCTGCACTAACACCGCTTCAGGATCCAGAACGTTAAACAGATAAGCGCGCGGGTCCTTGATCTGATATTGCACGGCCAGACGCACATCCACGATATTCTCATCCTGCGTGAGCATCAGCGCTTCCTTGGGCACCGAGCGGATGGCTGGCTGCCGTCCGCCGCCCGCTGCGGAGCGATAACCGATTTCCCGGAAACGACGCTGCTCCACGTTGACGATTTCCACCTGATCAATGGGAAATATCCGCAAATGCGGCCCAGGTAGCGTGGTCTCCAGATAGCGCCCGAAGCGCAGCACGACCCCGCGTTCGCCTTCGTTGACAATGTAGATGCTGGCAATCAACCAGCCGATCAAGGCGATAATCCCGATCACCAGACCGACGCCGGCAAACCCGGAGCCTGATGCGCCACCGCCGCCGCCGCTGCTGTTGCCGCCGCTACCGCCGCCACGCCCACTGCCCAGCAAGTTGCTGAAACGGTCCGACAGCTTGCGAACCACTTCATCCAAATCGGGTGGTCCCTGATCGCGATCACCACCGCTCCAGGGATCGCGGTTACCTCCTCCCGGTTCATTCCAGGCCATGTCGTACCTCAAAGTTTGTATCAATACGGTTCAAACTACCGGAATTCCAAAACCCGAACGCACCCATTCCGCCCGTAAGCCTTCCTGTCGGCAAAGCCGGTCTACATTGCCGCGCGAGGTGCGTACTTCAATCAGCCATTCACCCGCAGGTCCGGACTGTTCAGTAACCACAGCGCCCAAGTTGAACAGGCAGGCCCGCAACCGCGCCGCCATTGGCGGCAAACAAAGCCAGCCATGTACCGTTCCTCCCCGCAATCGCTCGGCAATCGCGGCGGACAGCAGGTTGAGTCCCGCACCCGATGTCGCTGATAACCAGACCGCGCGCGCCTGACCTTCGCTATCCCGCTCCAGGCGCGGCGGTTCGCCGCTCAGGTCAATTTTGTTGAACACCTGCAATTGTGGCGCGTTGGCCGCGCCGATTTCCGCTAATACGGATTCAACTTGCGTAATGACGCCCTGTCGGTCAGGATGACTGGCGTCGATCACATGCAAAAGCAGGCTGGCTTCTACGGTCTCGCGCAGCGTTGAACGAAACGCCGCCACCAGTTCGTGCGGCAGCCGACGGATGAATCCAACGGTATCGGCGAGTACGACCGGTTCCGCCCCTGGCAACTCCAGACGGCGCAAGGTCGGATCCAGGGTTGCGAATAACTGGTCGGCTGCATAAACATCGGCTTGTGTCAGCGCATTGAACAGGGTGGATTTGCCGGCGTTGGTGTAACCGACCAGCGAAACGGTCGGCAGATCCGCCTTGCGTCTTGCTCGTCGCCCTTGTTCACGTTGTTGCTCAACCCGACCCAGGCGCAAACGAATTTGCCGAATACGATCAGCCAGCAAGCGCCGATCAGTTTCCAACTGAGTTTCACCAGGTCCGCGCAACCCGATACCGCCACGTTGCCGCTCCAGGTGCGTCCAGCCGCGCACCAGCCGGGTGGACAAATGACGCAACTGCGCCAGTTCCACTTGCAATTTGCCTTCAAAACTGCGCGCGCGCTGGGCAAAGATGTCCAGAATCAAACCGGTGCGATCCACGACCCGGCATTGCAGAAATGCTTCCAGATTACGCTCCTGGCTCGGCGACAGGGTATGGTCGAAAACCACCAGTTTTGCGTTGCTTTGTTGCGCCGCATCCCGGATTTCCTCAGCCTTGCCACTGCCGACAAACAGACGCGAGTCAGGCGCTGAGCGACGTCCCGTGATCAACACAGCGCATTCAGCGCCCGCCGACGCCGCTAATTCCTGGAATTCGGCGAAGTCCTGGGCGTCTTCCGATCGGTCCAGCGTCAGATGGACAAGAACGGCGCGTTCACCGCCGCTTGGACGCTCAAACAAACCGCCCCCTGCGCACCACTGGGCTTAAGCCTTCAGGATGGATCGACGCCGCCATTTTCGTCCGTGGCCAAGCTCAGCCGCACATTGCGAACCGGCACGATTGTGGAAATCGCATGTTTGTAAATCATCTGACTGACGCTGTTTTTTAGAAGCACCACGAACTGATCGAAAGATTCGATCTGCCCCTGCAATTTGATGCCGTTCACCAGATACACCGAAACTGGAATCCGCTCTTTACGCAGGGCGTTCAGAAAGGGTTCCTGAAGAGAATGACCTTTTGCCATCGCGATGCTCCCTTGTTGTTATGGTCAAAAACACAAAATCGGGCTTAAAGCCGAAAAGTTTAAAATTTCTCAAAAGCCGAAAAATCATTTAGGCAAAAAGCATAATTCATGCCTAGCCCCAAGGTTATTTGCCGGATGGTCGGCCCAACACGTTCCCGTGAGGTGTTTCCCTGCGGATTTCATTGCCCGCGTAACGAGCGATAGCGACTGATCCGAAACACTCATTATATTAACACAACGGGTTTGAGGTGTTAGGGAAAAAGCCGGTTTCATGTAAACGGGCGGCAACTCGTTCAAGGAGATCGGGCTGGGCGCTGTCCAAGCGGAATGCACCGATTTCCGAACGCAGCCAGGTTAATTGCCGCTTGGCGAACTGGCGAGTTGCCACAGCGCCTCGTTCGAGCATCGCCGGATAGTCCAGGACGCCATCCAGATATTGCCAGACCTGTCGGTAGCCGACCGCCCGCATGGCCGGTTTATTCAAATCGAGATCTCCCCGCGCCCGCAAACGCTCTACTTCAGTCACGAAACCCTGCTCAAGCATCGCTCGGAATCGTTGATCAATCCGTTTATGCAGCACCGCTCGGTCGGCAGGCGCCACCACCAACTTGACGATCCGAAACGGCAATAATTCGTTATGCGAACGGCGGCAAAGTTCCGTGAGTGACTGGCCCGTTAATGCGTAGACCTCAAGCACCCGTTGAATTCTTTGAGCATCATGAGGATGGATCCGCGCCGCCGCGATGGGATCAATCTTCGTTAGCCGGGTGTGCAGGGCGGTGCTGCCCTGTTCGGCCAGTTCCGCCGCCAACCGGGCGCGCACTTCGGGATCCGCCGAAGGTAATTCCGCCAAGCCCTGTTCTAGCGCCCTGAAATAGAGCATCGTACCGCCGGCCAGTAAGGGAATATGTCCAGCGGCATGAATGGCAGCGATCTCACGCAGGGCATCGCTGCGAAATCGACCTGCGGAGTAGGCTTCGGCGGGATCAAGAATATTGATCAGACGATGTGGCGCGATGTGCTGCGTTTCGACGTCGGGCTTGGCGGTGCCGATGTCCATTTCGCGATAAACCAGCGCGGAGTCAACACTGATGATTTCAAATGGCCAGCGCTGGACTAGCTCCACCGCTAGCGCTGTTTTACCAGAGGCGGTTGGTCCCATCAGGAACAACACCGGTGGGCGCAAGTCAGCCATGTTTAACGTCCGCGCCGAAACAGCCGATCGAGTTCGTCGAGGGTGAGTTGAATCCAGGTAGGCCGGCCGTGATTGCATTGGCCACTGTGATCGGTGCGCTCCATATCACGCAACAAGGCATTCATTTCCAACAGGTTCAGCGGTCGGTTGGCGCGGATCGCGCCGTGGCAGGCCAAACTGGCCAGCAAGGTCAAAATGGCTGTTTCAACCCGCGCGCTGGTTTCATGCGCGACTAGGTCGGCCAGCATATCGCGCACCAGTCCAGCGATGTCCAGTCCGGCCAGCAACGCTGGGATTTGCCGGACTATTACTGATTCCGGCCCCATGGCCGCCAACTCCAATCCTGCCTCGGCAAACAGGGTTGCATGTGTTTCGACCAGTTCCCGCTCTTTCGGCGTCACGTTTAGGGCCACCGGCACCAGCAGCGCCTGAGTTTTAAGACCTTCCCCGGTCAGGGTGGTTTTCAGTCGTTCGTACAGGATGCGTTCATGAGCGGCATGCATGTCCACCACGACCAGTCCGGCGTCGTTTTCCGCCAGGACATAAGCGCCATGCAGTTGTCCGAGCGCATAACCGAGCGGCGGTGATTCGGCAACGGCTTCAGGAGCGGCGCCGGCAGGTGTTTCCGGCAGTGGAGCCGTATGCAACTGACCATAGGTCGACAGCCGCTCTCCAACATGCAGCGGTAACCGAGGTTGGTTGGTGCTAAACGGGCCGGTGCTTGGGCCTAATCCACCTCGATTTCCACTGACTGCGCTGACTGCGCCTAACTGTTCACCGGTCTGGATCACGAGCGGCGGTGCTGCGCCAGGACGCACTTCCGCCAGCGTCGTTTGTACAGTTCGCCGAATAAACTCATGGATGGTTGGCGATTCCCGGAATCGGACCTCGTGTTTGGCGGGATGAGCGTTAACATCCACCGCCGCTGGATCAAGTTCCAGATAGAGCACGGCTGCAGGTTGCCGATCCTGGTAGAGAACATCCTGGTAAGCTTGCCGCATGGCGTGGGCGATCATCCGGTCGCGCACGGGTCGACCGTTAACCAGGAAATACTGCAAATCAGCTTGGGTGCGGGAGACTGTTGGTAACCCGAGCCAGCCCCAAAGCCGCAACCCGCCTTCGCTACGATCAAAGAAAATACTGGCCGCCGCAAATTCCCGACCGCATAGCTCCCCGATGCGTTGCGTCCATCCTTGTCGATTACCTGCCGGTTCCAGACTCAGGACGAGCCGCTGGTTATGCCACAGGCTGAATCCGACCTCAAACCGACTCAGCGCCAGTCGGCGGATGTTTTCCTCGATATGGCCGAATTCCGTGCGTTCGCTGCGCAAAAATTTGCGGCGGGCCGGTACATTGAAGAATAGATCACGCACTTCGACGGTGCTGCCCACGGGATGTGGCGCCGGCGCCGGTTCGTCGCCGACTTCGCCGCCATCCCCGCTGACCCGCCAACCCGTGTCTTCGTCCGCCGTGCGCGAGGTCAGCGTCAGCCGCGACACCGAGGCGATACTGGGCAGCGCTTCACCGCGAAAGCCGAGACTGGAGGCGTGTTGCAGATCGTCGAAACTGGCGATTTTACTGGTG
Source organism: Candidatus Competibacteraceae bacterium (assembly GCA_020444905.1). Taxonomy (GTDB): domain Bacteria; phylum Pseudomonadota; class Gammaproteobacteria; order Competibacterales; family Competibacteraceae; genus UBA2383. The sequence goes on along the minus strand of JAGRHQ010000072.1, from coordinate 11,692 downwards.
GCGTGGCGGGCCAGCGCCAGCGGTAACTGGTCCGGTGGAATACCGGAGCCGTTGTCGCGAACCCGGATGAGGCGAACGCCGCCCTGCTCCACTTCGACAGCGATGCGGGTCGCGCCGGCATCCAGACTATTCTCCAGCAATTCCTTGACCGCCGACGCCGGACGCTCAACCACTTCGCCAGCGGCGATCTGGCTAATCAGTTGCGGCGGCAGGCGCTGGATGCGTAGACTCAAGTTGCGACCTGGTTATTAGCGGATAGCCTTCTGTAATACGTCCATCACCTGCTTAGCGCCCGCCGAGTTGTCAGGCCGGTCGTTGCTGTCTCGCACCACCACCACCGTTTGCTTGCCCTGGCCGGCCAGCCGAACCCGATAGCGCGTGCCAACTGGCGGCGCTTCAGTTTTCTTGCTGCGCCAGAACGCTAGCTTGGAAAGCCAGCCCTCGTCCCCAGATTTCTGGTTCTCCAATTCGGGATCGCGATACTCGACTACATACAGGCCCTGGCTGCGATTCTGTTCCTCCACCACGTAATTGCTGCCATCCAGGGCCAAACCCACCAGGCGCCAGGCGCTCGAATAATCTTCGTTGACCAGCAGTCGGTTTTCCCCACCCTCTTCAATCAGACGAGTGCGCGCCACCGCAGGCGTCGTACTCGCTTTGGCTTGCTGAACCTCGGTGCGCTTGTCCGAGGCGCCCAGATAAACCGTCAGTCGGTTGAGCATCTCAGCCTCCAGCTCCGGGCTGGAGGGCCGTCGTTGCCACATATAGGCATTGGTGGCGCTAGCGCTGGCGCCGCCCACCGCAACTTCCTCGACGCCGTAATGCGTCAGGTAAACCTCGGTATTCGCGTTGTTCTCACTTCTTTCCAGGCGGGTGCGAAACTTGTCGCGGGTTGGCGCTGAGTACAGTACATCCAGATATTGCTTCAACAAACCACGTAGACCATCCTGGGGAATATCCGCACGATTTTCCACCCAGTCGGTTTCCATGATGCCAATGGTCGGATCATCGCGTTTCAAGGCGAAACCATTACTCGTCCAGAATTCCCGTATCTTAGGCCAGACCTGGTCTGCCGGCGCGGCGATAACCAACCAGCGCTGATCGCCATCCTGCCGCAGGGTAATACCTGGCTGTGGCGGCAACACTGCGGTGGGTTGCCGGACCTGGGTTTCGCTGCGTTCCCCAGCGTAGGCGGACAGACTGGCTGAACCTGCTGGACCGATCTCCGGCACGATCAGGGTATCGTCAATGGTTGACGCCGTCAGATCAGGCGGAATTTCGAGGGGTTGGGTCACCGTGCTTTGCCGGTAATCCGGGCGGCGATCTGGCAGCAGAGTGTCAAAACTCTTGGAACAGCCGGCCAGCGCTACGGTTACAGCGAGGATTCCCGCTGTCACGCGCCGCAGAGAATATGAAAGTCGCGTCGTCATATTGTTAAAGCACTCCAGCCTGCTGCATCGCAGCCCGCACCGCGGGCTGGAACGACTCGGAGAATGGCGTGAGCGGCAAGCGAATTCCCGGTGGAATCAGTCCCAACTGGCTCACAGCCCATTTCACCGGAATGGGGTTGGATTCAAGAAACAGCGTCCTGTGCAATTCAGCCAGTCGGCGATTAATCGCTTCAGCGCCCGCGCGATCGCCGGCCAGCGCAGCAGCGCACATCTCATGCATCAGGCGCGGCGCAACATTGGCGGTCACTGAAATATTTCCCTTGGCGCCGCTGAGGATCGCTTCCGCAGCGATGCCGTCGTCGCCGCTGTAAATATCCATGCGATCCCCGCAACGACGCACCAACTCCTGAATGCGCTCCAGGGTGCTCGCTTCCTTAATGCCAACAATGTTCGGAATGTCGGCCAATCGCTCGACTGTCTCCGGCTTCAGGTCGCAAGCAGTGCGGCCAGGCACGTTGTAGAGGATTTGCGGAATCGCCACGCTGTCCGCAATCAATTTATAGTGCCGATACAATCCTTCCTGGGTCGGCTTGTTATAATAAGGGGTCACCAGCAGGCAGGCGTTGGCTCCAACTTCCATCGCCCGCTGGGTCAGGTGCAGCGCTTCGCTAGTAGAGTTGGCCCCGGTGCCGGCGATCACTGGAATCCGTCCCCTGACTTGTTCCACCACCTGGCGAACCACGGTGATATGCTCTTCAAAATCCAGGGTTGCCGACTCGCCAGTGGTGCCCACGGCGATAATGCCGTCAGTTCCATTTTCAATATGGAATTCCACTAGACTTTCCAGCGCCGCGAAATCCAGCCCGCCATCCGCCTGCATCGGCGTTACAATAGCCACCATGCTGCCACGAAACATGATTTTATACTCTCTGTTGACCCGCAATTACCGCATGGTACGAATACCCGGCGGGCTTGACAAGCGCCCCCATTAAGACGGAGGGGAACCGTTTTCACCCCTGCTGGATACCTGTACACTGCCATTTTTACACCACTATGTCCTCTGCCCGTAGGAATCCGCCTGTGAAAAACTACCTGGTCATTTCCGCACTTGGTGAAGATCGTCCCGGCCTGGTCAACGAACTGTCCCGGGCTATCCTGGACTGCGATTGCAGCATCACGGACAGCCGCATGACCGTGTTAGGCGGCGAGTTCGCTATTTTGCTGATGGTGCAGGGCAATTGGAATACCTTGACCAAGCTGGAAATGCAACTCAAACGGTTGGAGCAGGCGCTGGGTATGACCATTATCGCCAAGCGCACCGAAGGCCGGGCGGTCACCGGCGATGTCCTGCCCTATGCTGTTGAGGTGGTTGCCGTTAGCCAGCCGGGCATCGTTCACCATTTAGCCAGCTTTTTCGCCAGTCGTTCGATCAATATCGAGGATATGATGACCCGCAGCTACAGCGCCCCGCATACCGGCACCCCCATGTTTTCGGTCAATCTGGCGATCGGCATTCCCGCCAACACCCACATCGCCTTGCTGCGCGAGGAATTCCTCGATTTTTGCGATGACCTGAATCTGGATGCGGTGCTGGAGCCGATCAAGGGATAAATCACATCCCCATGTCCGAACGCCGCCTGTTTATCCTCGATACTAACGTGCTGATGCACGACCCAACCGCCGTCTTCCGCTTTCAGGAGCACGACATCCATTTGCCGATGATGGTGCTGGAAGAACTGGATCACGCCAAGAAGGGGGTTTCAGAAGTCGCCCGCAATGTCCGGCAGGTCAGCCGTTTTCTGGATGATCTCATCACCGGCGCCACCCAGGAGGAGATTGAGCAGGGACTGCCATTGCCTGGCGCACCAGGCACACAAGGCGAATCGATCCGTGGCCGGTTGTATTTTCAAACCCGCCCTACCCGGCTCAGTCCTTCCATTCCCCTGCCGGGCAACACCCCGGACAACGATATCTTGGGTGTGGCGCTGACCTTGCGGCAAGATCATCCGCTGCGTCAAGTCACCCTGGTTTCCAAAGACATTAATCTGAGGATCAAGGCCGCCATTCTCGGCATCCACGCCGAGGATTACTACAATGATCAGGCGCTGGATGACGTCAACCTGCTGTATGGCGGCATTTGCGACCTGCCGGTGGATTTCTGGGATACGCATGGCCGGGAACTGGATTCCTGGAAGGAATGTGGCCGCACCTTTTACCGGGTTCGCGGCCCCGAAGCCGCAAACTGGCATCCGAATCAGGGCCTGCTGCCTACCGACGACAGCCCGGCCTTCATTGTCCGTCAACAGCGTGGCCAGGAAGCGATAATTGAAATCCTCAAAGACTACACCGCGCCCGGCCATGCGGTCTGGGGCATGAACGCCCGCAACCGCGAGCAAAATTTCGCCCTCAACCTGTTGCTGGATGCCGAGATTGATTTTGTGACTTTACTCGGCGCCGCCGGGACCGGTAAAACCTTGCTGACCCTGGCCGCTGGGTTAACACAGGCGCTGGATATCAAGCGCTATCGGGAAATTATTATGACCCGGGTCACGGTGCCGGTCGGCGAGGACATTGGGTTCCTGCCTGGCACCGAGGAGGAAAAAATGACGCCCTGGATGGGGGCGTTGATGGACAATCTGGAAGTGCTGGCCCCACAGGAAGGCGGGGAATGGGGCCGCGCCGCCACCGCCGATCTATTGAGCAACCGGATTAAGATTCGCTCGCTCAATTTCATGCGCGGACGAACTTTCCAGAACAAATATCTGATTCTCGACGAGGCGCAGAATCTGACGCCCAAACAGATGAAAACCTTGATTACCCGCGCCGGTCCCGGCACCAAGGTCATTTGCCTGGGCAACATCGCCCAGATCGATACGCCTTATCTCTCGGAAACCACGTCGGGTCTGACTTACGTTGTGGATCGCTTCAAAGGCTGGCCGCATGGCGGACATGTCACGTTGCGCCGTGGGGAACGATCGCGGTTGGCGGAGTTTGCTTCCGAACAGTTGTAGGCGGTTACGGTATGGCTGGCCATCTGATCGCTTTGCTCCCATTCGCTTGGTTGCTATGGATCGCGCTGGTGGCCCTGGGTCTGATCCTGGAGCGTCGTTCACCAGCGGCAACCCTGGCCTGGCTGTTGGCCCTGCTGTTCATGCCCTACTTCGGTTTTCTGGTTTATTGGCTGTTTGGACCACGGCGGTTGCGCCGGCGCCGGTTGCGTTATAGCCGCGCGCGCGAGCGCCTGATTCAATCGACCCGTGATCTGCGCCCCGATCACGCCATCCCAGAAGGTTTCCCGGACGCCGGACTTGAACGGCAGATTGCCTTGTTGTTGGGCCGGGTCGGGCAAGGCGCTCCAGTCCCGGCGACCCACGTCACGGTGCTGGAAACCGGCGATGCCTGTTATCAAGCCATCGAAACCGCCATCGCTGCTGCTCGCCATCATATTCACCTTGAATATTACATGTGGCAACCCGACCAGATCGGCGTGCGGTTGCGCGATGCGTTGATTGAAAAAGCCCGTTATGGCGTCCAGGTGCGTTTGCTGCTGGACGCGATTGGTTCTGACCGGACCAGTCACCGCTTCATGCAACCATTGCAGGATGCCGGAGTTCAGGTCGCCTGGTTCAATCCGATTGGCCTGCGTCGATTCCGCCTGAAATACGTCAATTTTCGCACCCACCGCAAAATTGTGGTCTGTGATGGCCAGGTCGGCTTCACGGGCGGCATCAACATCAGCGATGAACACAGCCAGATTCTCTGTCGCAACGACGCTTGGCGCGACACGCATTTGCGCATCGAAGGTGAGCCGGTTCACCGATTACAGTTTATTTTTCTGGAAGACTGGTACTTTGCTACCGACCAAGCGCCCTTTGAAGAGGAGTTCTTTCCCCGCTTCGCTGAAACGATGGGGCACTGGTTGCAAATCGTCGAATCCGGTCCCGACAATAACCGCCATGCCATCGCCAAACTCTATTTTGCCGCCATTGCTGGTGCGCAACGGCAACTGCTGTTGGCCACCCCGTATTTTGTCCCCAGCGAAGCGCTAACGACCGCGCTGGTCACCGCTGCGCTGCGCGGAGTCGATGTGCAAGTGCTGACGCCTAAACAGGGCGATTCACGGCTGGTGACTGCCGCGGCCCGCAGTTATTACGACGAACTGGCCAGCGCCGGCGTCACGATCTACGAATACGGCCCGCCCATGCTGCACGCCAAGCTAATGGTAGTCGACGAACGAATTGCCGCCGTGGGCAGCGCCAATTTCGATAATCGGAGTTTAACGCTGAACTTTGAAGCGATGGCGGTGCTTTACGATGCGGGATTAGCAGCAACTCTGGCCCACAGCTTCGCCGCCGACCTGCGCTGCGCCTCGCGCTATGTGAAACCCGGTCGCCGGGCGACGCTGAGCCAGCGATTGGGCGAATCCACGGCACGACTCTTATCGCCCTTGTTATAGCGCAGTCGGCTGTTCGACGACTTTCACCGCCTGGCGCGGCCAGGCTTTGATCAGCGATTGCACCACGGTCGCCAGTGGAATCGCGAAAAACACCCCCCAAAATCCCCACAGTCCGCCAAAGACCAGCACCGCGACGATGATAGCAATCGGATGCAAATCCACGACCTCGGAAAATAGCAACGGCACCAGCACATTGCCATCCAGACCCTGAATCACCAGATAAACGCCCAGCAGCCACAGGAACTCTGAACCCCAACCCCATTGAAAGAACGCCACCAGCGCGACCGGAATGGTCACTACCACTGCTCCGATATAGGGCACGATCACCGACAACCCCACCATCAACGCCAGCAACATGGAGAACTGCAACCCCATATAGATGAAAGCGGCGAAAGTTACTATCCAGACCACCAGGATTTCCAGAAACTTGCCGCGCACATAGTTGCCCATTTGCCGGTCGATCTCGCGCCAGACCTGCTGCGCCAGGGTGTGATCGTGCGGGAGAAATCCATGCACCCAATCCAGGATCAACCGCTTGTCCTTAAGGAAAAAAAACACCAGGAGGGGCAGCAACACCAGATAGATGATCGCCGTAATAAACCCCATGCCCGCCGCCAGTGACCAGGACAGGATATTCTGGCCCCAGGTTGCGATTTCCGCCCGCACGGCGTTAATCACTTCCAGTACCTGCACCTCGGTGATGAAATCCGGGTACATGGCCGGCAGGCTGAGTAACAGATTCTGACCCTGGACGATCATGGTCGGTAACTGCTGGATTAATTGCGTTAACTGCCGCGAGACTAGCGGCAGCAATCCGAACAGTACAAATAACACAAAAGTCATGAACAGGATGAACACGACCACTACCGCCAACAGACGCGGTATTCGCAAGCGGCGCTCCAGCGCCTGCACAATGCCCTCCAGAAGATAAGCAATCACGATGCTGGCCAGCACCGGCGCTAAATCCCGACCCATCACTAAAACCACACTCGTGCCGAGCACCAGCACCACGGTCAGAATGACCGCTTGGGGGTCGTGGAAAAATCGTTCAAACCACTCACTGAAGATTTTCATAAAGCCTTTTATGTTGGTTTTTCGTTCTAAACGATGTTAGCAACAAAGCCGCTCTCATCCCAAACGAACGACAAAGGATTCCCGAACCGCCGCCACCAGTCGTGGTCTATGAGTTCTCGGAACTGCTTTAGTGCATCGCGCCAAAATAGTGCAATAAAGGTCGTATCCCGCTGTTCCAATACACGCCTGACCAGTAGTTCAGACACCGTTCAGGTTATGAAAATAAAAATAAATAATTGATAATACAATTTTTTACTGAAAATCTTCCTGTTTGGAGCCACCTGGGATTCACGCGCACAGCCAACCGCCTTTTTTTATTCATAATAACAAAAATCGGTCCGTTAATTGCTTTATTTTCTCTTAGAAGCGTCTGCGAGAAAGTTAAACCGCAGCCCAGCGCCGCCGAGGACCGAGGAACAGGCGGTCTCCAGCCTGCATCACCGGCTGGAATCCGACGCACGGATCGAGGGAGGAATGAACCCATGTTGAGCTGACAGCCTTGAGCGGAAGCGATGGCGCTTTCGCGACCCTGATAGAGAGGTTATGACCATGAAAATTTTCAACCGCTACCTGTCGCGTTATGAAGAAAGCCGCGAAGAGGTGTTGACCCTCCAGGAGTACCTGGAACTGTGCAAGACTGACCCCAGCGCCTACGCCAGCGCCGCCGAGCGTTTACTCAAGGCCATTGGCGAACCGGAGTTGGTCGATACCCGGAATGATCCCCGCCTGTCGCGCATCTTTCAGAACAAGGTGCTCAAGCTCTATCCCGCCTTCGAGGAATTCTACGGGATGGAAGATTCCATTGAGCAGATTGTGTCCTATCTCCGTCACGCCGCGCAGGGCTTGGAGGAAAAGAAGCAGATTCTCTATTTGCTCGGCCCGGTGGGCGGCGGAAAATCGTCGCTGGCTGAACGCCTCAAGCAGCTGATGGAGCGCGTACCGTTTTACGCCATTAAGGATTCGCCGGTGTTTGAATCGCCGTTCGGGCTGTTTAATCCCGAGGAAGATGGTCCGATTCTGGAAGAGGATTACGGTATTCCCAGTCGTTACCTGCGCCATATCATGTCGCCGTGGGCGGCCAAACGCTTGCAGGAATACAACGGCGACATCACCAAATTCAAGGTAGTCAAGTTGCGTCCGTCGATCCTGCATCAGATCGGCGTCGCCAAAACCGAGCCGGGCGACGAGAATAATCAGGACATTTCCTCGCTGGTCGGCAAGGTCGACATTCGCAAGCTGGAGCATTTCGCCCAGAACGACCCGGACGCCTACAGCTTCTCCGGCGCGTTGTGCCGCGCCAATCGCGGGCTAATGGAATTCGTCGAAATGTTCAAAGCGCCGATTAAGGTGCTGCATCCTCTGCTCACCGCCACCCAGGAAGGCAACTACAACAGCACCGAGGGCCTGTCGGCCATCCCCTACGAGGGCATCATCCTGGCGCACTCCAATGAATCAGAATGGCAGTCGTTCAAGAATAACAAGAATAATGAAGCATTCCTGGATCGGGTCTACATCGTCAAGGTGCCCTACTGCTTGCGCGTGTCCGACGAGGTCAGGATTTATCAGAAGTTATTGACCCACAGTTCCCTGTCGCAAGCGCCCTGCGCGCCCGGCACCCTGGAGATGCTGGCGCAGTTCTCGACCCTGACCCGGATTAAGGAGCCGGAAAACTCCAGCATTTTCTCCAAAATGCGGGTTTACGACGGCGAAAACCTCAAGGACACTGATCCCAAGGCCAAGTCGATGCAGGAATACCGCGACTACGCCGGTGTCGACGAAGGAATGACCGGCATTTCCACCCGCTTCGCCTTCAAGATTCTCTCGCAAGTGTTCAACTTCGACTATGCCGAGGTCGCCGCCAATCCGGTTCATCTGCTTTACGTGCTGGAGCGGCAAATTGAGCGCGAGCAGTTTGCTCCGGAGGTCGAGGAGAAATACCTGTCCTATCTCAAGGGCTATCTGGCGCCGCGCTACGCCGAATTCATCGGCAAGGAACTGCAACAGGCTTATCTGGAGTCTTATTCCGAGTACGGACAGAACATTTTCGACCGCTACGTGACCTACGCCGATTTCTGGATTCAGGATCAGGAATACCGCGATCCCGACACCGGCGAATCGTTTGACCGGTCGGCGCTCAACGCCGAACTGGAGAAGATCGAAAAACCGGCTGGCATCAGCAATCCCAAGGATTTCCGCAACGAAATCGTCAATTTCGTACTGCGGGCCAAAGCCAAGAACGCCGGCAAGAATCCCGCATGGACCAGTTACGAGAAACTGCGAGCGGTGATCGAAAAGAAGATGTTCTCGACCACCGAGGATTTGCTGCCGGTGATCAGCTTCAACACCAAGGCTAGCGCCGACGAGCAGAAGAAGCATGCGGAATTTGTGGACCGGATGGTCGCCAAGGGCTACACGGCCAAGCAGGTGCGGCTGCTGTCCGACTGGTACTTACGGGTCCGCAAGGCATCCTGACGGAGGATATCTCTCATGGCCACGTTTATCGACCGGCGGCTGGACGGCAAGAACAAAAGCGCCGTCAACCGCCAGCGTTTCATCCGGCGCTTCAAGGGCCAGATCAAGAAAGCCGTGGCCGAGGCCATGAATGGCCGTAGCATCACCGACATCGACAACGGCGAGAAGATCAACATCCCGGCCCGCGACCTGTCCGAACCCGTGTTCAGTCACGGTACCGGTGGTCGCCGCGAGGCGATCCATCCTGGCAACAAGGAGTTCACGGCGGGCGACCGGATTACCCGGCCGCCTGGCGGTGGAGGTTCCGGCGGCGGTGGCCAGGCCAGCAACACCGGTGAGGGCGAAGATGATTTTGTCTTTGAACTGTCGCGGGACGAGTTCCTGGAGTTGTTCTTCGAGGATCTGGAGCTGCCGAATTTGGTGCGCACCCAGTTGGCTAAAACCACCGAGTTCAAATCGGTGCGGGCCGGCTTCACCAGTGACGGCGTCCCGGCCAATATCGATGTGGTGCGTTCGCTGAAAGGCGCGCTGGCGCGGCGCATGGCGCTGGCCGCACCCTACAATCGTCGCTTGAATGAAGCTGAAGAGGAACTGCGGCAGTTACTGGACGAAACGCCGGTCGACGAGGAGCAGGTCGGGGCGCTGACGGAAGAGATTGAACACCTGCGGGCGCGCGTGCGTGCAGTGCCGTTCATCGACACGTTTGATCTGCGCTACGCCAACCGGGTCAAACAGCCGCAACCCACTACGCAGGCAGTCATGTTCTGCATCATGGATGTGTCCGGTTCAATGGATCGGGCGCGCAAGGATCTGGCCAAGCGTTTCTTTACGCTGCTCTATCTGTTTCTCAAGCGAAATTACGAAAAAATCGAAGTGGTGTTCATTCGCCACCACACGGTCGCCAAGGAAGTCGATGAACAGGAGTTCTTCTACTCGCGGGAAACTGGCGGTACAGTGGTTTCCAGCGCCCTGCAATTGGCAGCAGAGATCATGCGCGACCGCTACCCGGTCTCCAGTTGGAATTTGTATGTGGCCCAGGCTTCCGATGGCGACAACTGGCACCACGATTCGCCGACCTGCCGGGATTTGTTAATGCAGCGCATCATGCCCTACGTGCGCTATTACGCTTACATCGAAATCACCCCGGACCGTCATCAAAGCCTGTGGGAAGCTTATGAGGACGTGAAAGCGCAACATCGGCACTTCGCCATGCGCCAGATCGATGGCCCGGCGGATATTTACCCGGTGTTCCGGGATTTATTCAAGAGGCGCGCATCATGAGTGAGTCCAGATTGATCGCCGACTCGTCCGAATGGACGTTCCCCATGCTGGAGCGCTACAACGAGGTCATCGGCCAAATCGCCGTGAATGACTTCGGCCTGGATGTTTATCCCAACCAGATCGAGATCATCACCGCCGAACAGATGATGGACGCCTATTCCTCGGTGGGGATGCCGCTGGGTTACAAACACTGGTCCTACGGCAAACAGTTCGTGCTGACCGAGAAAAATTACCGGCGCGGACAAATGGGGTTGGCCTACGAGATCGTGATCAACTCTGATCCCTGCATCGCCTACCTGATGGAAGAGAACACCGCCATGATGCAGGCGCTGGTCATTGCTCACGCCGCCTATGGTCATAACTCCTTCTTTAAGGGCAACTACCTGTTCCGCACTTGGACCAGCGCCGACGCCATTATCGATTACCTGCTGTTCGCCCGGAACTATGTAGCGGAATGTGAGGAGCGCTATGGTGAGGAAGAAGTGGAGGTCTTCCTCGACTCTTGCCATGCGCTGATGAACTACGGGGTTGATCGCTACAAGCATCCGGCGCCGCTGTCGCTCAGCGAGGAGAAGCAACGCCAGCGCGAACGGGAAGATTATCTGCAATCGCAGATCAACGATCTGTGGCGCACGGTCCCGACCAAATCCACTGAGACGACGGCTACCGAGACCGAGCGGCGCTATCCCTCCGAGCCGCAGGAAAACCTTTTGTATTTCATTGAGAAGAATGCGCCATTGCTGGAGCCGTGGCAACGGGAGCTAGTGCGCATCGTCCGCAAGATCGCCCAGTATTTCTACCCGCAGCGCCAGACGCAGGTGATGAATGAAGGTCACGCAACCTTCTGGCATTACACGCTGATGAATCGGCTCTATGACGAGGGCTACGCCAACGACGGATTCATGATTGAATTTCTGCAATCGCACACCAGCGTGGTGCATCAACTCCCGTTCGACCATCCCTATTACTCCGGAATTAATCCCTACGCGCTGGGTTTTGGCATGATGAGTGACATTCA
>JAGRHQ010000071.1 GCA_020444905.1 Candidatus Competibacteraceae bacterium | reverse complement strand
GGGAATTGTGACTTTTCCCAACTTCGGATTCTGGCGTTGTCGGCTGCAAGTGGCCTTGCAAGGATTGATGCCTGTCGCTAAAACCTTGCCTTATCAATGGTATAACACACCGAATGTCCATCTTTTCACGATTCGCGATTTTGAGGAACTGTGCCGGAGTAAGCGCATCGATGTTCTACAGCGCATGGTGCTGGATCATGCGCACCGTCCCTGGCAGGGACCACGGCTGTGGCCCAACCTGCTTGGCGAGATCGCATTATACCGATTGGGTCGCGCTTGAACCTGGCGCTGACCACGACTGAATTCCGGAGATTTTTGATGTTAATAAAGCGCTGTCGGTACGCAACCGTTTACACCCCCTATCTCGGCATTCCTCCACAAGGAGGGGGGAAGTTTGTATATAGGCGGCGTTTACGAGGCTTCACCCTGATCGAAGTGATGGTCGTGGTGGTTATTCTGAGCATCCTGGCGGCGGTGGTGGTGCCGCGCATTATGGATAACCCGGACAAGGCGCGCATCGTTAAGGCCAAGCAAGATATTCGCGTGATCAAGAACCAGCTTGATTTGTACCGGCTGCACAACTTCCGCTACCCCACCACCGAACAGGGTTTGGAAGCCCTGGTGCAAAAACCCGCGGATGCCCCTCATTGGCAGGATGGCGGCTACCTGGACAAGTTGCCCAAGGATCCCTGGGGTAAACCGTATCAGTATCTTAGTCCTGGTCAGCATGGCCAGTTGGACATCTATTCGCTGGGCGCTGACGGTCAACCCGGCGGCGAGGGAGTAGATGCGGATATTGGCAACTGGAATCTGGATGAGTAAGGAAAAGCGCCAAGCATCAGGTTCCAGGCTCCAGGTTACGGTGCCTTGGGGTTTTACCTTGCTGGAAATCATGGTGGTGATGGTGCTCATCGGCATTCTCAGCAGCTTGGCGGTGCTGTCGATTGGCGGCGGTACACGGGATCGGTTGGCCGAGGAAGGGCAACGGTTGGCGGCGCTGGTGGAGTTACATCAACAGGAGGCCATTTTAAGCGGTGAATTGCGCGGCATTCAGTTTGATCAGAAGGGCTACGCCATTTTGAGTCTTGATGAACAGGGCGCCTGGCGTTCCCCCGACGCGACAAATAGCCTGATCCGCCATGAATTGCCTGAAGATATCGCGTTAGGGTTATGGGTTGAGGATCGCCCCGTACCCTTGGAAAAAGCGGAATTTCCCCAGGTGCTGTTGCTAAATAGCGGCGAAGCGACCGAATTCGTCGCCGTGTTCAGCCTAGCTGATGATCCGGTGCTGGACGCCCCGCTGTATCGGGTGGCCAGCGACGCTATGGGCCGGTTGACCCTGAAGGAAACCATGCGGTGAGACGGGCGACTGGTTTTACGTTGCTGGAAGTGTTGGTCGCCCTGGCGGTGTTGGCGATCGCCATGGGAGCAATGATCAACGCCGCGACGCAAAGCATTGCCAGCACGACTTATTTACGCGATCAAACCTTTGCCAGTTGGGTCGCTCTGAACAAGGTCAATGAACTACTGCTCGATCCTGACCCCTGGCCCGAGGAAGGCTCTCGGCAAGGCAACGCCGAACTGGCTAATCGCGTCTGGCGCTGGGAAGCGCGCTTTGCGAAAACCGACGATCCCGATCTGCGCCGGCTCGAAGTCGCGGTGCGCAGCGCCGAGAATGCTCCAGCGTTAAGCGTACTGACCGCCTTCAAAGCCAAGCCGCCCGAACCGCCAGCAAACGATCAACCCAACACTGGCCCGACATCCGGGGAACCGCAGTCCGAAAATCCTCCATCCAGGAACCGTCCGTCTAAAGAACGCCCTCCAACCACGTCGCGATGAAAAACGCTCCCTCCCTCCCACTCCCTCTCCCGCCTGTGAGAAAGGGGAGGCAACATCGATCCTGCGGCTTTACGCTGTTGGAATTGCTGGTCGCCCTGGCGGTATTCGCCATCATGGCGACCGCGGCCTACAGCGGCCTGCGCAGCGTTTTGTTCACGCGCGCTGCCGTGGAGGAGGAGAATCGTCGACTGGCGGCGGTGCAATTGGCGGTTTTCCGCCTAGAGCAGGATATCGAGCAGGCTCTGCCGCGCGGCGTCCGGGATGAATATGGCGAGCCGCAACCTGCCCTGCACGGTGGGGAATTACTGAGCGATACACTGGTTTTGACCCGCGCTGGCTGGGATAATCCGCTCGGTCAACTGCGCGCTAACTTGCAACGAGTCGCCTACCGGTTGCGGGAAGGGCGACTGTGGCGATTGTATTGGACTGTGCTGGATCGGGGTGGGGCGATGGAACCCCGGGAAACACTGCTGCTGGACCAGGTCCGGGAATTCCGGGTGCGATTTCTGGATCAGAGCGACGCCTGGCAAAACGACTGGCCGCCGCCCGCCAGCAGCGCCGCCGATCATAGTCTGCCGCCCGACCCGAACGCCCTGCCGCGCGCCGTGGAAATCACCTTGACTCTGGAGGATTGGGGTGCGATCACCCGTTTGCTGCCCTTGCCCGGTTAACCTTATTGTCCACCGCCAATGCGGCGTTGCTTTGATCACGGTACTGCTGATTGTCTTTCTGGCCAGCCTGACCGCGACCAGTCTCGCCACCCTGCAACAGATAGCGATTCGCCGCAGCACTGTCCTTCAGCACCAGCAACAAGCCCGCTTGTACACACTGGGCGTTGAACAGTGGGCCGAGTTGATCCTGATCCGGGATGCGCAGGAAAACCAGACCGACTATCCTGACGAGGAATGGGCCAACCTGCCGCCGACCCTGCCGGTCGAGGGTGGAACCCTTTCGGCAAAAATCCGTGATTTGCAGGGTTGCTTCAATCTCAACAATCTGTGGCGGCCTGCGTTGGCTGGATCACCGACTAATCCTGGCGATAGTCAGGAGGTTTCAGTAAAAAATGATGAAGAATCACCAGAAAATCCTGATGATCCTTCATCGGATCGGTCGAATGCTCCTAATCCAAAGGATCCGAATCAACCGCGATCCGGCAAGGCCGGTCTCGATAAAACCCAGTTGCAAGCCCTGCAACGCCTGTTAACCCTTCTGGAGCTGAAACCGGAACTGGCTCAAGCTATTGTCGACTGGGTCGATCCTGACCCTGATCCCCTGTTTCCTGACGGCGCCGAAGATAGCGACTACACGGTACTGAATCCGCCTTACCTGGCTGGGAATCAGCCCTTTATGAGCGTTTCCGAATTACGCCTGGTCAAGGGCGTGGATCGTGAAGCCTACAACAAGCTGGCGCCGCTGGTTTGCGCACTGTCGCCGGGTACTGCCTTGAATGTCAACACCGCGCCAGCGGCGGTTCTGGCGGCGCTGAGCGACGGGGTGGAACTGGCCGATATGGAGCGCCTGCTGGAAGATCGGCCCGCCAAGGGTTATGAAAACGTCGATGAATTCCTGAGCGCGACAAAAATGACCCTCAACGCGGAATTAAAAGCGCTGCTTGGCGTGAGCAGTCAGTATTTTCTACTGCGCGCTGATGCGCAGGTCGGCGATGGCCACTCGATTTTATATAGTGTTATTTTTCGTGACGATCAAGGCGCTCGCATCCTGCGACGCAGTTTTGGCTACCAGGATTGAGGGCCGTGCCTATTTCCCTGTCGTTTTTTCGTATCCTCCCGGCTGAGCAAGGCGAATGGCTGCGCCCCGATAGCACAGTGCAACGCGGGCTATTACCGGAACTGGCCAGTCAGCCAGGCAATGCGCGCCTGATATTGGTTGCGCCGAGCGAAGCCATTACCCTGCATCGGGTTCCCCTGCCCGGACGCAACCGGGCCTTGTGGGCGCGGGCCGTCCCTTATGCCCTGGAAGACCAGCTAATCGATGATATCGAGACAGTGCATTTCGCCATGGCCCACGTCCCGGAGGGCAATAGTCTGCCGGTTGCAACGCTGGACCATACGATGCTGCGCGGCTGGCTGGAAACCTGCGCCCAAGCTGGACTCACGCCGACGGCGGTGATCCCGGATGTTTTGCTCTTACCCTGGCAGGACGGGGATTGGAGTGTGCTGGTGGAAAACGGACGCGCTGTGGTGCGCACCGGTCGCTGGGAAGGATTCGCGCTGGAGCAGGAATCGCTCGCTCTGTTCCTGGAACAGGCTCTTGCCGAAGCCGGCGACGCCCAGCCTCAGCGGTTGCGAATCTGGGGCAGTCCGCCGCCACAACTGACCGCGAGCAGCATGGCCTGGCAAGTGGAAGAGGAGCCTGGCGAACCACTACAACTATTTGCCGCCGGTTATCAGCCACCCACGATATTGAATCTACTGCAAGGTCCCTACAGTCGACAAACCCAATGGAAACGCCGATTGCGGCCCTGGCGGCCTGCGGCGATCCTGGCCGGCGTGTGGCTGCTGCTGCAAGGCATCGCGCTGGTTTACGAACATCAGCAGTTGCGGCGGGAACAGGTCACCCTCCAGGTTAAAATGGAGGAGGTTTACAAAAACGCCGTGCCCGGCGCAACTCGCATCGTTAATCCCAAAGCGCAGATGGAAGCCCGCCTGCGCGAATTAACCCCAACCGACGCCCGAGGCGGCCTCTTTCTTGATCTGCTTTACCACGGTGGACAACCGCTGGCCGATTTTACCGACATTACCTTGCGAAGCCTGAACTACCGTGAAGGTCAACTGGATCTGGCCCTGGAGGGGGGTAACCCGGCGACGCTGGATCAACTTCGACAACGGTTTGAACAGCAACCCAACGTCCGGGCGGAAATGCGCACGACCCAGCGCGAGGGACGGTTGGAAAGCCGGGTTACGCTAAAAAAGGCGGCTTCATGAAAGCATGGTGGGAGCATCTCGGCGTTCGAGAGCAATGGCTGATCGGCGGTGGAACCGTCCTGGCGTTGTGCATACTGGGTTATGTGCTGATTTGGGAACCCTTTCAGTCCAGTCATCGCCGACTCCAGCAACGGGTAGCCGAACAACGCGCTGACCTCGCCTGGATGCGCCAGGCCGCCCAGGAAATCCAGCGTCTGAGCAACAGCGCCGGTGCTGCGCAACCCCAGGCCGATGGCCGCTCGCTGTTGACCCGGGTCGATCAGACGGCGCGCACCGCTGGATTGGGCGCTGCCCTGAAGCAGATTACTCCGCAAGGCGACGATAAACTGAACGCCCGCCTGGATGCGGTCGAGTTTGACAAACTGCTCGCCTGGCTCGGCGCGCTGGAGCGTGAGCACCGTATCATGCTGATCAACCTCAGTGTGGATCGCACTGAAACTCCAGGGCGCGTGAACGCCCGAGTTCTTTTACAAGGAAAGCAGCCATGAAAAGCGTCCTGCGCTACGGTCTGCTGGGATTGCTGGCGTTTCTCCTGTGTTTGTTGCTACAGGCGCCGGCCAATCTGGTCACGGAACAATTGGCCAAACGACTGCCCGGTTTCAGTGTGCAAACCGTCGAGGGCGCGGCGATCAATGGCGCTGCGCAAGGCGTGGCCTGGCGCGGTGTGCGCATTGACCGACTACAATGGAATTGGCAGCCATTGGCTTTATTCACCGGATGGCTGGAATTTCACCTGAATATCGACGATCCTGAAATACGGTTTTCAGGAAATGCAGCGGTCGATGCCAGCCAGCATATTCGTTTCCAGAAGCTGGCGGGCCGACTGCTTCTTGCCAAATTCGCTGTTTTAGCCCGACAACCTAAGCTACCCTTACAGGGAGTTGTGGAATTTGATCTGCCGGATTTCCGTTTGAACCCAGACGGACGGCCTTTAAGCGCATCTGGCATGATTCGTCTGATAGACTTAAAACTCACTTTGGGTCAGCCACTGATGCTGGGCGATTTCACGGCTCAGGTGAATTCGGCTGACCCGGAGGGTATTCAGGGGGTCGTCAAGGACAACAACGGTCCGCTGATGCTGGAGGGGAATTTCAGCTTGCAACCTGATGGCCGGTACCGGTTTAACGGTCAGGCAGCGATTCGCGACACGGAAAATCGTGCGCTTCGCCAGGCGATGAACCTGTTGGGTCCGCCTGACGGGGATGGACGATGGACGCTTAGTTTTTCCGGTGTGCTGTCCCGATAGACCAAGGGTTGACCGACGACAGCGCCTGTTAACGTCTTGCGGGGTTCCGTAAGATTTTCACTTGATAACGCAACCAGGGGGAAAGCGCCGATGCGACTACGATTGCGCGGATTCTCGATTGTTTTAACGACGCTCATACTGGCTGCCTGCGCCAACCAGCAGCCCACGCCGCCACCGACCCGGATTCCCATCGCGACCAATGATGCGACATTCCCGGCGCCACCGGCATTACAGCCGCAAATTACCTTTTGGCAAAACGTCTACGCGGTTTGGGGGCGCAATCAGGTCGCACTGCACGATGATCGCCACATGGATCTCATCTATGCAGTACTGACTTTGCCCGGTTCAGTTGACGAAGGCTATAGCGCCGAGCAGAAAGCCTTCCTCCAGGATCATTACCAAAATCTGAAAGACCTGCTCCGGCAAGTCGAATCGAAGACCGCAGTCAATGCGCCGCTGGCCCCGGCTGAACAGCGTTTGGCGGATTTTATTAACGCCAGCCGCTCTGGCCCGGTCGCCCTGATGGGCGCAAGCGAGCGTTTGCGCAGCCAACGGGGCTTGCGCGAACGGTTCAAGCGCGGGCTGGAAATCAGCGGACGCTACGATGCGGCTTTCCGCGAGGTATTCCGTGAAGCCGGTTTGCCTGAAGATCTGGCTTACCTGCCACATGTCGAATCCTCCTTTCAGAATCATGCTTCATCTTCGGTCGGGGCCGCGGGCATGTGGCAATTCATGCCCAGCACTGCCCGGCAATTCATGCACTTGAATACCGCTGTCGATGAGCGGCGCGATCCGGTGATTTCGGCGCAAGGCGCATCTCGCTACCTGGGGAACGCGCATGACCGGCTGGAGAGTTGGCCGTTAGCGATTACATCCTACAATCACGGCGTGGGAGGCATGACACGGGCGAAAAGCGAATTTGGCGACAATATTGACGCCATCGTTCAAAGTTATGGAGGAAAGAGTTTCGGCTTTGCCTCACGGAATTTCTACACGGAATTCCTGGCCGCCCGCGAGATTGCTCGCAATCCCCAGCGGTTTTTCCCGGAGGGCGTAGCCTACGAGCCGCCGCTGAATCTCGACCGGGTCCGGCTTCGGCAAGCGGTGGATGCTCCGACGTTAGCGAGCTACTACGAGGTCAATCTCGGTGAACTCATCGCTTTGAATAAAGCGTGGAAAGCGCCGGCCCATAGTGGCGAAAAGCCGCTACCAGCGGGGAGCATGGTTTGGCTGCCGGCAGGAACCATGATCCGCCTGGCTCAACGCGGCGCTACTTCACGAGCGCTGGTGCTGGCTGAGCCGGTTTCCACCGCCCGGCTGCGTTAAGCGCATTACTTTCTCAGCACGGGCATCCTGCCCGTGCTGAAGCCCAGTTCAGCCGATCTTTTTGAGCATATCCTCCGCTCGCTTCTTCTGTGAAGCATCACCTTCTTGCAAAACGTCCTCAAGCAAACCCCGGGCGCCCATCTGATCGCCCATGTCCAGATAGGCCGAGGCCAAATCCAGTTTGGTTTCCACATAATCAGCGCCGGCGTCAGCCGTAGCGCCTGGCGAATTGAGTTCCATTGCGCCTAATTCCGCGCCACTGAAGTTAAGCAATTCTTCATCCAGCTTGGCCAGATTCTCATGAGCGCCCATTTGCCCCTGTTCCCGACTGACGTCAGTAAACTCAAATTTGAGGTCAGATGCCTTGGGTTTAGGCGGTTCCTGCTCTGGCCCGCTCTGGGTCGGAGGCTCAATCGCAGGGAGGTCAAAGTCCAGTGACCTCCGATCCACGGCTTTAGGCGACTCTACCGGGTTTAATTCCAAAGGCGGTAACTCGGGAGCTTGATTGCGGCTGGCGCTCAGTCCCAAATCGCCCAGGTCAAAATCCAGGCTGTCCAGCTTCAAGCCGGATGGAAGCTCCGAGAGTGGTTCTAATGCCGGTTGTTTGGACTCTGGCTGCGGAGACGGCTGCAATACTGGAGGTTGCTCTTTTGGATCTGACGCCCTAGCCTCGGGTTTATCAGGCAACGCGGGAGTCAATGGACTCGGGGTTCGGGTCACTGAAGCTGTCGGTGGTTCGGCATCCGGCAAACGCTGCCCTTCCTGACTTCGCGCCAGTATTGCACCCCTCTTCCCACCGGGGGTTGTCAGTCGCGATTTTTCGTCGCCAAGCCCGAAATCGATATCTTTCAATAGCTCATCAATCGGCTTGGGAGGAGAGACAGCGCCTGCTTTTTGGGCAGGCGCGGCTGTAGCGGCTGGTGTGGATGCGGCGCTCGCCTCAGCCGGGGTCGGGGCCAGCGGGGACTGCTTTTGTGGACGGGGTTTGCGAAGCTGGATCTGGGTGCTCTCCGCTATTTCGGTCGTTTCGTCGACTGATCCAGCGGTAGGTTCTTCTTTCGGCTCAGCCGCGGCTGTTTTCGGACGCGCTGGCCGTCGCATTAATGGCGCGAGCAATACCGCAGCAATCGCCAGCACAATTAGCGCAATCGCGATCCAGACGACTGGATTGGATAACCACTCCATGCCAGTTTCCTGGGGCGGTGGCGGTGGCGTCTTAGGTTCTGGCGCTGGCGCCAGTGGTGGTTCTGGTTGAGCGGCGACAGGTTCAGCAGCCTCGGGGGCTGGCGGTGATTCTGGTTGAGCGGCGACAGGTTCAGCAACCTCGGGAGTCGGCGGCGTTTCCGCCTGAGGCATTACGGCTTGAGGAATGATCTCTTGCGGCGCAATCGGTGTAAGTGGAACCGCTGGAGCGGATTCGGCCATTGTCGGCGAGGTCTCCTCCGCAGATGACGGCGTCTCTTCGGGCGATGTCGGCAAGGCAGCGATTTCCGATGGCGGCGCCGGAGTAACCGGCGCTGGCGCTGCTGGCGGCGTCAGTTCGGGCGTAGGAATAACTGGCGCTGGCGTAACCGGTGGCGTTGGCTCCGGCGCGGGAACGACATCAGGTGGCGATTGCGAAACCGGCTCTGAGGGATTCAAATCACCCGGCGGCGTGATAGCGGCGATCTCAGTGGAAGGTTCCGACCTAGACGCGCCCTGCACACCCAGGGCCTGTGGGGCAGGCACCTTAAGCACTGCGCCAACCCGCAGTAAATTCGGATTGCCGTTGATGAATGCTTCGGGGTTACCCGCCAGCAGAATTGCTATCATATCCGGGACACTGATAGCGTCGGAAGGACGAACCTGCTCGGCAATGCGGGTCAGATTTTCGCCTCGACGGACCGGGCCATAGGATGATGCGCCTTCGAAGCTTACAGGAGGAGGTGGCGTCAGGCTGGGTGTGACCGGCGCAGCGGCAACAGTCGATGGCGCTTCGATCAGCGGCGTTTCAGTCGGTTGTAGCGGCGGCGGCGGTTCTTGGCGATTCGCGTAAAGTTCCGGGTCGAGTTGGACTGCAAAGGTTCGCAGCAAGCGGCCACGCGGCCAGATCACTTCCACCAGAAGATCGAAGTTAGGTTCGCGGATGGGCTGAACCGAGGTCACTTTGATGTGGTTCGGGCCACCGGGCGGCGTCTGCACTGAGAAGCGCAGGTTCGACATCAATTCCAGTCGTTCAACGCCGACCTGGGCGAATTCCTGCTGACGAGGAATTCGCACGGTCAATCCGACCAGTTCGGCGGGATTGTTGGTGATCAGGGGAATGTCGGCGTTGAAATTCTGATTGAGCGCCGAGCGAACTTGAATTGAGCCGATACCCAGGGCAAACGCGCAAAGTGGCGTTGCCAGTCCGGCCAAAAGAAATAATCGGAGTAATATCCTGGTTGGCATGACCTAATCTCCATTACGCCACCGGAGGGTCACGGTCTCGGCGGGGTTGGCTTGAATGCCGCCACTGGCCTCGGACAGGCCAAGGGGCTTTCCCGCTCCGAACCACCCCTATTGCCCGTGGTTCGAAGCTTCCGTTAAAGATACTCCTTAACGCGCGTTTCTGCGATTTGAATGAGGCTTGAAACGCGCATTTTGGAAAAATTGGATATCCGCCCTATGGCAGAGGATTGTGAATGGAGCCGAAAAAATCACGACTCCAACAGAATGCGCAACATGCGCCGCAGGGGTTCGGCGGCGCCCCACAGCAGCTGGTCGCCACAGGTGAATGCGCTTAAATAATATGGTCCTATATTGAGTTTGCGCAACCGGCCCACCGGCACGTTCAGATGGCCGGTTACGGCGGTGGGAGTCAATTCCCGAATGGAGCGCTCTCGCTCATTCGGCACGATGCGCACCCAGTCATTGGCAGTTTGGATCATTTCAGCGACTTCATCCAGGGGGGCATCGCGCGTGAGCTTGATGGTCAACGCCTGACTGTGACAACGCATGGCCCCAACTCGTACACAAATGCCATCAACAGGTACGGGTTGATCGGCGCAACCCAGAATCTTGTTGGTTTCGGCCTGACCCTTCCACTCCTCGCGGCTTTGTCCATTATCCAATTGCTTATCGATCCACGGGATCAGACTTCCGGCTAAGGGGACGCCGAAGTTTGCTGTCGGGAAATCATTGGAACGCAGCGTTTCCGCCACGATGCGGTCGATTTGCAGAATTGCCGAGGCCGGTTGATCCAGACGATCCGCTACCGCGCCGTGAATTGCGCCCATTTGCTGAATCAGTTCGCGCATGTTTTGCGCGCCAGCCCCGGAAGCCGCCTGATAGGTCATGACGCTCATCCACTCCACGAGACCGTGGGCGAATAATCCGCCCAAGCCCATCAGCATCAGGCTGACGGTGCAATTGCCGCCGATGTAGTCCTTCATTCCCCGGATCAGCGCATCCTGGATGACCGAGCGATTAACGGGGTCGAGAATGATGACGGCGTGGTCTTTCATGCGCAATGCCGAAGCCGCGTCAATCCAGTAGCCTTGCCAACCAGCGGCGCGCAATTGCGGGTAAATCTCGCTGGTATAGTCGCCGCCCTGGCAAGTGATAATGATGTCCAGCGTCTTCAATTCATCAATCGATCGGGCATCCCTCAACGGCGGCGTGTCCTGGCCAATGACCGGCCCCTGACCCCCCACATTGGACGTGGTGAAAAATACTGGATCAATCAGGGTAAAATCGTTTTCCGCCCTCATTCGCTCCATCAGCACAGAACCTACCATGCCGCGCCAACCGACTAGACCTACACGCTTCATCATTCACGCTGCCTCACTATTTAACCGGGATCGTGATATTACCGCATTTCACAGCGGTTACCATGCCGGGACGGCGCCGGGGTCCTCGAAGAAATCGAGGACGGCATTCGCGTCATGAACCTCACCATCTGCACAATCAACGGTCAGACCGCGCTGCGCCTGGACAACACGCCTTGCAGTTTAGCGACCGTCTCGCGCATCATTTTCTCGGTCGTGGCCCAGTCCACGCAGGCGTCGGTGACCGATACGCCATATTTAAGCTGGCTGCGATCCGCCGGGATCGACTGGCTACCCCATTCCAGGTTGCTCTCGATCATCAGCCCGACAATGGACTGGTTGCCTTCCATGATCTGATGCGTACAATCGCGCATGACCAGCGGCTGCATGGCGGGATCCTTGAAGGCGTTGGCGTGACTGCAATCGACAACGATGTTGACGGGCAATTTCTTTTCACGCAGCGCCTTTTCACACAAGGCGATCGACACTGAGTCATAATTGGGCCGATCGCCGCCGCGCAAGACGACATGGCCATAGCGATTGCCCAGAGTGCGAATGGTCGCTGACTGGCCTTGTGGATTGATGCCCAGGAAGCTGTGTGGGCGGGCGGCGGATTGCAGCGCATTGATCGCAACTTCCAGGCTACCATTGGTGCCGTTCTTGAACCCAACGGGCGTGGACAGGCCACTGGCGATCTCGCGATGGGTTTGTGATTCGGTCGTGCGGGCGCCGATGGCGGTCCAGGCAACCAGATCGGAGATGTACTGCGGGATGATCGGGTCCAGCGCCTCAATGCCCGCTGGCAGACCCATTTCCGCCAGATCCAGCAACAAACCGCGCGCGATTTGCAAACCTTCATCGATCTGGAAGGTATCGTCCATGCGCGGGTCGTTGATCAAACCTTTCCAGCCTACCGTCGTGCGCGGTTTCTCGAAATACACGCGCATGATCACAAACAAGGTGTCCTTCACTTCATCGGCCAGCGCCTTCAAGCGTTGTGCGTAATCACGAGCCGCCGCCACATCGTGGATAGAGCAGGGACCGACCACCACGAAGAGTCGTGGATCCTGGCGGTCGAGGATGCGTTTGATGGTTTCCCGGGCCTGGAACACCGTGTCCGCCGCCGCTTCGCTGAGCGGCAGGCGCTGCTTGATTTCTTCGGGCGTAGGGAGAACTTCCAGGGCGGCAACGTTGACATTGTACAGGTTTTGCATGAGCGTAAAATCAAGGTAGTGAATTAAAAAAACAAGGGCTTGGAATGGATTAGTTTCGCAAGCTAATGATCGGCCAACCACGTTCCCCGGCATGGTGGGCCAAAGTGGCGTCAGGGTCGACTGCCACAGGATAAGTAACCCGGTCGAGGAGGGGCAAATCATTGTGGGAATCGCTATAGAACCAGCTTCCTACAAGATCGCCGCCGGTTTCGGTAAGCCAGGCGTCAAGCCGTTCCACCTTGCCGTGCTGAAAACAGGGAATGCCGGTCGGTCGTCCAGTATAACGGCCATCGATCAATTCCGGTTCGCTGGCTAGTAAATGCGGTACGCCCAGCCGTTCAGCAATGGGGGCGGTGATAAAGCGGTTGGTGGCGGTAATAATAAGTAGAGTGTCGCCGGCGGTACGATGCCGGTCCAGTAATTCATCCGCCTTGGGCAGCAAAATCGGTTGAATTTTCTCTTCCAGGAATCGTTCGCGCCAAGCCAACAGCTTGGGCAGCGGATGTTCGGCCAGGGGGCGCAACATGAAAGCCAGGAAAGCGTGAATATCCAGTATGCCTGCCCGATACTCGTCGTAAAAACGCTGATTCTCGCGCTCGTAATGTTTACCGTCAACCAGTCCTTGTTCGATGAGAAATTGGCCCCATAGGTAATCGCTGTCACCCCCCAGCAAGGTGTTGTCGAGATCAAAAATCGCCAGACTCATAAGTGATTACCGTTTACTGGATGATGTGAACTCATCAAGACCGTATTGTCGGAGCTTTTTGCGCAGCGTGCCACGATTGATGCCCAGCAGATCCGCCGCCCGGGTCTGGTTGCCGTTCGTGCGCTCCATGACGATCTCCAGCAAGGGAGGCTCGACTTCCTGCAATACCAGATCGTACAGATGACTGGGTTGCTGGTCGCCCAGGTTGTGAAAATAGATGCGCAGCGCCTCATAGACCTGATCACGCAAGGGGGTGGCGGGCAACAGATCAGCGGGAGGATCGATGTTGTTATAGTTCATTGCAAAAGGCGCTCGCTATCGGCGATTCGGGCGGGACTGTTGAATGTAGAACCGGTGGGCATAGTAGGGCCGTTTGGGGAAAAAAGATTATCATACCGAAGTGCGCCATGAGGATGAAGCCGCAATGCAGATTCTGGCGGCTGGAAACCCTCAGAAAATGCAACGAAAGCGCTCATCAATTTTTGCATCCGTGTTGGTAGCGGAAGATGAGACCGGAACCCGTTTGCCGATTATACAGGTTCACGGTCCCGCCCATGAGGATTGCGGCTTCGCGTGCGATGGCCAGTCCGAGTCCACTGCCCTCGCCCTTAGCGCCGGGTATCCGATAGAAGGCATCGAACACTCGCTCGCGTTCGGCAGGGGGAATTCCAGGGCCGTTATCCACGATTTCGATAAGATCGCCTTGCGCATCCGACCGCAGGTGTAGCGTCACTTCACCGCCTTCCGGGGTGTATTTCAGGGCGTTTTCTAACGCATTGCTTACCATCAGGCGCAATGTTTCTCTGGAGCCGCGCAAGGTAAAGGGCGCGGTTTCCTCAAGGCCCAGGTCGATATGCTTGGCCTCGGCCAAGCGCCAATGTTCGGCCATCAGTTCACGCACCATAGCTGAAACGTCGACCACGGATGCTTCAGCAACACTGGCTTGAGTTCGGGCTAAACTGAGTAACTGCTCCGTCAGATGGCGAGCGCGTTCGATGCCCTCCTGAAGCGGAACGACACGCTCACGCACAGCGTCCAGCGACTCGGCGCGCGTCAGGTTCTGCGCTTGCAGCGACAGCGCGGTCAGCGGACTACGCAGTTCATGCGCAGCATCCGCGATAAAACGCCTTTGCTGTCCGATCAATAGATTGACCCGCTCCAGCAAGCGGTTGATGGCATGCACAAAAGGGGTAATTTCATCTGGGAGGCCATTGTCAGAGACGGCTTGCGGCCGATCCGCCGGCTGGGCATCCAGCGCTTTGGCCATCCGGGTGATGGGCGCCAGCTCACTGCGGACAATCCGCACGATCAACCAGACCAGTAGTGGGAGCAGCAGCAGCAAGGGAATCAGCGTCTGCAGCGCACTGCTGAGCGCGAGTTCATCGCGTACTGTAGTGAGCTGAGCCACTATCAAACGCTCCCCGGCAGGCATATCGCGAACCAGCACCCGCAGGGATCCAGAGTGGGTGTTCAGTGTGTGGAGGCCCAATGGCAAATCGCTGGTGACCCAGGTGGATTTTGCGTTGCGCGGTAGATGGATCCAGTCGGGTCTTGCATCACGCGGCAGATGGATGACGATAATGCGGGATTCAGGATCACTGATCGGAATTTCCCCGGTATCTTGGTGAGGAGATTCCAGCATGCGAAATGTGCTGGGACCGTTGACATGGAGCATAGCGATCTGCTGCAGCATGTCGTCCTGAAATTCCTTGGCTTCGAAATACGCCAGACCAAAGGAAGCCAGCGCCGCTGCTAGACCAGCGAGCACGATAGCGCTGCCCAGCGTCAGCGATAGATGCCGCCGCAAGGATCGTTTCATCGGGCTTTTTCCACCATCCAGCCGGCCCCACGGACATTCTTGATGATGCTGGAACCGAGCTTCTTGCGCACACCGTGAATCAGGAAGTCCACTGCATTGCTTTCAACCTCTTCGTTCCAGCCATAGATGCGTTCTTCCAGCTCAGCGCGCGAGAGAATCATACCGGGTTTGAGCAGGAGCGCTTGCAACACAGCGAACTCACGTGCGCTTAGCGCCTCTACCGCAGCGCCACAGCGCGCTTCGCGGGTCGTCGGGTCGAGGGTCACTTGGCCATTGCTGAGCAACGGCGCCGCTTGCCCGCCCTGGCGGCGAATCACCGCTCGCAGTCTGGCTAAAAGTTCTTTTATATCAAAAGGCTTTACTAAATAATCATCGGCCCCAAAATCTAAACCCTTGATCCGGTCGTCGATGCCATCACGCGCAGTAATAATAATGACAGGCGCTGTGTTACCTGCTTGGCGCAAACGACGCAACACGTCCAAACCGTCGCGCTTGGGCAGGCCCAGATCAAGCAATACGGCCTGGTGTTCAGCGTTTTCCAGCACACCGTCTGCGGTGACGCCATCTTTCACCCAGTCCACGGCATACGCAGCATCTTTGAGAGCGATGGATACCGCCTCACCAATCATCAGGTCATCTTCGATCAGCAGGATACGCATCGTCTCCTCAACAGTGATCTGCCTCAGGCGGCCACGCGAGGCCCACCCACGCAATCATGCAGAAGGTTGCGCCAGCATAGAACGTAGCCGACGCCCCGAGTCGATCCCAAAGCAGGCCCGCAACGACACTAGCCAGCAACATGGCCATGCCACTAACCAGATTGAAGAAACCATAGGCTGTGCTGCGCAGGTCAGCAGGCGCCGTATCGGCTACCATCGTTGAGCGCAACTCCAGCCAATACCACGCCCCAATCCTCTCTGACGAGATGTCCATCGACAGACTGACAAAGCCAAGTATCCAGACTCCGGCTGGAATCTGTTTCAGGGCAGAGCCAGAGCCGTCGCCTTTTGCTTGCATGCTTATCATTCCGCTCACTCAGAATTTATCGGTTGTCGCCGACAACCAGCGACGCAGCCGACCGGCTGCAAGGGGTTCGACAACTCTTTATATTGGAGCGTAGAGGCGCCAATTAACGATTGCTGTCAACCAACAGGACAGCACCGCTCCAGCGAGCAGATTCTCCGTTTTCCCGAGACGGATACTGTACCGATTTCCACTTTACCTTGCTCAAGGTGGATTCCAGCGCCGTTAGTGCTGAATCGTAGCCATCGTTCGAACGCGGAAAGCTGATCAGTGGCAAATGCGCGCTGTACTGTGACGCGACGGCGCCAACCCATACCGGAATGTCGTTCGGCTGTAACCGCAGCATCGTCGGCCATAAACGTAGAATCCACTGTTCGGCAGAGTGCGTCTGGTCGTGCCGTTCGGCGGTCAGAAGTAACGATTCGTATTGACCATCGTGCAATTGCGGTAGCACGGGAAGCTGTGCGAGCGACGGGTTAGGCAAGAACCAACGTAACGCGGTACGGGCACTGAGCGCCGTGGGTTCATGCCAGCCATGCGATAAGAGGTACTGCCGTACTGAACCCAGGTCGCCTGCCCACTGCACATTCAACGGTTGCTCGTGCTCGCCTTGCAGATCGAGCCGCCAAGCCGGCAGCTTCCGCCAGTTTCCCTGCCACCATGCCAGCGCAGGCATCGACATCACTGGGTGACGCACGGCGTAACGTACAAGGTCTTGCGATACTTTGTTGTGAACATGCCAGCCAGCGGCGCTGAGGAACCCTAGCAGGGTTACTGTGGCGAGTCCGTGAATCGAAACTGGCGCTGACTGGCGTCGCTCACGGGCGATCGCCAGCAAAGCCACCCAGACCGTACCCAAGGAGACACCCGCCGTGACATCGGCCAGCCAATGCGCACCGAGATAGAGTCGGGAAAACGCGATCCCGATAATCAAGAGCGCGGCGGTCGCATA
>JAGRHQ010000070.1 GCA_020444905.1 Candidatus Competibacteraceae bacterium | reverse complement strand
TATTGCCGACAGTGCGGCTGGGGAGTAAAGCAGTGTTCATGAAGGTCCGACTCTGTAAAAATCGTCTTTATTCCTGCCTCGCCCGCTTGAGGGAGAGGGATGGATATCACAGGAAAATTCACGCTACCAAAAGTTATGGAAAATTTCTATCCATTGGTTAGTATGTATCAAAAACCTACTCTTTCATCCATTAACTGATGAAAATCGAGATGCCATTTTTTCACACAATAAACATGCCGAATGGTATTAGGGTTTTAGCGTTTTTAAAGATGAAGAAGCCAGTTCATAATGGATGGCCTGATCTCACTCGCTGCTGTCCCGGCATCAGTGCTATCATCCATAGAAACTGCAAAATTGCGGAAACTCTCATCAGCCAATTTCCGCCCCAACCAGCGACGAGCGCGACGCATGAACGACCCGCATTATGATGTCATCGTAATTGGCACCGGCCCGGGAGGAGAAGGGGCCGCCATGAAAGCCGCTAAGGAAGGTCAATCCGTAGCCGTGATCGAGAAGCATCACCTGGTGGGGGGCGGTTGTACGCACTGGGGCACCATTCCCTCCAAGGCCCTGCGGCACGCTATTAATCGAATGCTGGAATTCAACACCAGCGCGACCTTCCGCAGCGCCCTGGGACATGCCCTGAAACTGTCCTATCCCGAATTGCTGCGCTCCGCAGAATCAGTCATCGCTCGTCAAACCGCCATGCGCCGGGATTTCTACGAACGCAACCGAGTCACGCTCTATCACGGTCATGCCAAATTTCTCGATGCGCATACCCTGGAAGTTCGCGCTGGCAATCAGGGCGAACCGGCGGTGCTGGCCGCCGACGGTTTTGTCATTGCCTCCGGTTCTCATCCCTTCCGGCCCCGCGATATCGATTTCAACCATCCGCGCATCTTCGACAGCGACACGATTCTCAGCATGTCCACCACGCCGCGCTCGATCCTGATCTATGGCGCTGGAGTGATCGGTTGCGAATACGCCAGCATCTTCCGCAATATGGGCTGCAAAGTGGATCTAGTGGATACTCGTTCGCAGTTGCTTTCCTTCCTCGACGATGAGATCAGCCACGCGCTCAGCTATCACTTGCGCGACCAGGGGGTGATGATTCGCCATAACGAGGAATATGAAAGCGTCGAAGGTTTGCCGGATGGCATGTTCATGCACTTCAAGTCTGGCAAGAAGATCAAGGCGGACGCGCTGTTGTGGGCGAATGGCCGCACTGGCAACACGGCGAACATGGGCTTGGAGGAGCTGGGCATCACCCCGAACAATCGCGGCCAGATCAAAATTGATGACAACTACCGCACCGCCCTGCCGCACATCTACGCGGTTGGCGATGTAGTCGGCTACCCCAGTCTGGCCAGCGCCGCTTATGATCAGGGTCGCTTCGCCGCAACGCACCTGGTGCAAGGCAGCTGCGACCATCACCTGGTGGATTACATCCCGACCGGCATCTATACTTCACCCGAGATCAGTTCCATTGGCCGCACCGAGCGCGAACTGACCGAAGCGCGGATTCCCTACGAAGTCGGACACGCCTATTTCAAGAGCCTAGCGCGCGCTCAAATCACCGGACGCACTGTTGGGATTTTGAAGCTGTTGTTTCACCGCGATACGCTGGAAATTCTGGGCATCCACTGTTTTGGCGACCAGGCGGCGGAAATCGTGCATATCGGCCAAGCCATCATGGCGCAACAGGGCGAAGCCAACAACATTCAGTATTTCGTTAACACGACTTTCAATTACCCCACCATGGCCGAAGCGTACCGGGTTGCGGCGCTCAACGGTCTGAATCGGTTGGCCTGAGAGAGGACTCTATCTTGGATATCACTCCCTATCTCAAACTCATGGTTGACAAGGAAGCCTCTGACCTGTTTTTCCATGTGGGCGCGCCGGTCAATATCAAGATTGGCGGCGTAGTCCGGCCCATTGGCAACAAAGTGCTCGGTCCCGGCGGCGTGCGCGAGGTCGCCTATTCGGTGATGAAAGATGACCAAATCAAGGATTTCGAGCATGACTGGGAACTCAACTTCGCCATCCCGCTGCATGGCGTAGGCCGCTTCCGCGCCAACGTGTTCAAGCAACGCGGCGAAGTATCGATGGTGATCCGCTACATCAAGGGCGACATCCCCCAGGTCGAGGAACTGGGCCTGCCGCCGCTGCTGCGCCAGATCGTGATGGAAAAGCGCGGCCTGATTTTGCTGGTCGGCGCGACCGGCTCGGGTAAATCGACCACCCTGGCGGCAATGATCGATCATCGCAACTCCAGTTCGCCAGGGCATATCATCACCATCGAGGATCCGATTGAATTCACCCACCAGCATAAAAAATCGGTGATCGCTCAGCGTGAAATCGGCATTGACACCCATAGCTACGAGTATGCGTTGCGCAGCGCCATGCGCGAAGCGCCGGACGTGATCCTGGTCGGAGAAGTTCGCGAACGCGATGTGATGAAATATGTGTTGACGTTCTCGGAAACCGGCCATTTGGTGTTGTCCACCCTGCACGCCAACAACGCGAATGGAGCGCTGGAGCGCATCGTCAACTTTTTCCCCGAGGATGCCCGGCCTCAGTTGTTGATGGACCTGTCGCTGAACCTGCGCGCCATCATCTCCCAACGCCTGGTGCGCGCCCTGAACGGCGGCATGGTGCCTGCAGTAGAGGTCCTGCTAAACACGCCCTACATTGCTGACCTGATCCAAAAGGGCAAGATCGATTACGTCAAGGACGCTATGGAACAATCCACGGAAGCCGGCACCCAGACTTTTGACCAGGCGCTGTTCAAACTGTATAAGGAAGGCAAGATTTCCAAGGATGAGGCGATTAAGAATGCAGATTCCAAGAACAACGTCGGCCTGCAAATCCGGCTGGCGGAAGGGATGGAGTCGAGCAACAAATCGTCGGCTAACATCGCTGATCTAGTGCTTCACGATGATGATCAGGAAAAGAATCGGATGTTTGGGATATGAATATCCCTCCTCGCCCCCAGCCCCCCTTCCCAGCTAGGAGAGGAGAGTTCATCGGACTCGCCCGGCGGATGGCGGATATTGCACCGTTTCATGTCATGGCGCTATTGGCGCGCGCCCAGGAACTGGAGGCGACAGGCCGTTCCATCATCCACATGGAAATCGGCGAGCCGGATTTTCCAGCAGCGGAGCCGATCATCGCCGCAGGTCAACAAGCGCTGGCGGAAGGACGCACTCGTTATACCCCCGCTGCCGGTCTGTCGGCACTGCGCCAGGCGATCAGCACTCATTACCGGGAGCGCTACCAGGTCGCGGTTCCAGCCCGGCGCATTCTCATCACCCCCGGCGCATCTGGCGCGTTGCAATTGGCTACGGCGGTGTTGATTAATCCTGGCGACCGGGTATTGGTGGCTGATCCGGGCTATCCCTGCAACCGGCATTTTGTGCGGCTGGTGGAGGGCGAAACCGTCGGGATTCCGGTCGGACCGGAGACCGGCTATCAACTCACTGCAAGTCTGGTTGAACAATACTGGGATACGCAGACGGTAGCGGTGTTGCTGGCCTCGCCGGCTAATCCCACGGGCGCCGTGGTTCCTCCCGAGGAACTGGCGGCAATTGTCGCAACGGTTGAGGCGCGCGGTGGGCGAGTGATCATGGACGAGATTTACCACGGGCTGGTCTATAGCGCGCCGCTGCAAACCGCGCTGGCGTATTCGGACCAGGTCTTTTTGGTCAACAGTTTTTCCAAGTATTACGGAATGACCGGTTGGCGGCTGGGTTGGTTGGTCGCTCCCGAGGACAGTGTTGACGCTGCCGAAAAGCTGGCGCAGAACCTGTTTCTAGCAGCGTCTACCCCGGCGCAACACGCCGCGCTGGCCGCTTTTACCCCAGAGGCGCAGGCGATTTTCGAGGCGCGGCGTCAGGAATTCCAGGCGCGGCGGGATTTTCTGCTGCCCGCCCTGCGCGAACTGGGCTTTGTCATGCCCGTGACTCCAGATGGCGCATTCTATCTCTATGCTGATTGTGGCCGTTTCACCGACGACAGCTACGACTTTGCGTTGCGCTTGCTGGATAAAGCGGGCGTCGCCATCACTCCCGGCATTGACTTCGGCTGCCATCGCGCAAGCCGACATGTGCGCTTTGCTTACACCAACGCCATCCCGAAGCTGGAGGAGGGCGTAGAGCGCATCAGACGGGCGTTACGGAATTGACGTGTTGTAAAGCGCGTTCCGCCGCCGTCACGTTGGCCCGCAAATGCTCCGGATTCAGCGTTCCTACTACTACGCTGCTGACCCCCGGTTCCGCGAAAATCAGATTCAGCGCAGACTGCACCGGGTCAGTGCTCTCTACCAGATCGAGATGGCCGCTGAGCAAGCCCTTCTTGATGAACACGCCCTTGCCCGCAGCGTGAGCAGCTTGGATAACGGGCAATTCTTCGCGCTGGGCCAGATTATAAGTGACCATCACCGCATCACAGCACTCCACCGCCCGCAAGCCGCCGGCAACGGTCTTGCTGGACATTCCTACCGCGCGGATTAAACCCGCCTGCTGCAGATCGCGCAGGGTCGGCAACACCTCCTCCTGCTCCAGGATAGCCAGGTCGTCACCGCTGGAGTGGATCAACACTACATCCAGCGTCTCCACTCCCAATCGCCGTAGACTGCGCTCCACGCTGGCGTAGGCAGCGGCAGCTGAGAAGTCGAATCCGGAGACGCCATCGTGGAATTCTTCGCCGACTTTGGTCACGATCACCCAGTCCCGTCGGCATTGTCGCAGCAACCGGCCCAGCCGTTCCTCGCTTTTATTGTAAGCCGGCGCTGTATCCAGCAGATTAATGCCCAGATCCCAGGCCAGCTCCAGCAACGTCAGCGCCTCCTGATCCGAAGGTAGTTCAAATGGTCGGGGATATTTGACACTCTGGTTACGACCGAATTTGACTGTACCCAGCCCTAGCGGACTCACCTGCAAACTGGTTGATCCTGGTAATCTCATGCTTGTTATCATCAGCTGCGTTTACCATTCAAGGGCATTACAGCTAATAGGTAATCCCTCAAAAGATCGAAAATCATATTGGAGCGATCTGGTATTTTATCCATCATTATAACAAAATCTTGTCGATCTCTGCTGTATAAAGGTTCACTATAACCTGCAGGACTACCACAAATCATAGGCAATGCTATGAGATAAAGCGATAGCGTATGGGACGACAAGAGTGATTACAAACTGAATTTAAAGTATTTTTAGATCATATAGAGTTCGATGCAGTGAAAATTAAAATTGCGACCTGGAATGTCAACTCTTTGAAAGTGCGCTTACCGCAGGTGCTGGACTGGCTCGCACAGCACCAGCCCGATATGTTAGCCCTCCAGGAAACCAAGCTGATCGACGCCGATTTCCCGACTCTGGATATCGCCAACGCTGGCTATCAATCCGTGTTTGCCGGGCAAAAAACCTACAATGGCGTAGCAATTCTCAGCCGGTTGCCAGCCAGCGATGTGATCGCTGACCTGCCGAACATGGATGATCCGCAACGTCGGGTGCTGGGCGCGACCTTGGGCGAACTGCGCGCTATTAATCTTTACATCCCCAACGGTCAGGCGGTCGGTTCCGACAAATACGCCTACAAAATCGCTTGGCTCGAAAGACTTATCGCCTGGGTGGAAACCGAGTTGGCGCGTTATCCAAAACTTGTCATCCTGGGCGATTTCAACATTGCCCCAGAAGATCGCGATGTGCATGATCCAGTAGCCTGGACCGGGCAGGTGCTGTGTAGCGAATACGAGCGAGCGGCGTTTGAACGGCTATTGAATCTGGGACTGCGCGACGCCTTTCGTTTGTTCCCTCAGGAAGAGCACAGTTTTAGCTGGTGGGACTACCGCGCTGCTGCATTCCGGCGTAATCTTGGCTTGCGTATTGACCATATTCTGGTCAGCCCGGCGCTGGCGGCGGACTGCGTCGCCTGTAGGGTGGACAAGAAACCGCGTCAACTGGAACGTCCTTCTGATCATGCCCCTGTCGTGGCCGAATTCACAGCACCCTCTGATGCCTGATACCTGATGCCTTGCTCATGAACCACCATCCACGCAATGTTCTCGTCACCGGCGGCGCCGGCTTCATCGGCTGCAACTTCGTCCGCTATCTGCTGGCTGCTGATCCCGATATCCGCATTGTCACGCTTGACCTGCTAACCTACGCGGGTTCAATGGACAACCTGTGCGACCTGCCTGATCCCGCCCGACATCTCTTCATCCAGGGCGATATTTGCGATCGGGCGCTGGTCGACCGCCTGCTGCGCGAGCATCAGATTGACACCATTGCCCACTTCGCCGCCGAGAGCCATGTCGACCGTTCGATCACTGGGCCTGCGGCGTTTGTGCAGACCAATCTGGTTGGAACATTTACCCTTCTGGAAGCGGCGCGCATCGCCTGGTTGGAGGAAAAAATTGCTGAATCTCCCCGCTTCCACCACATTTCCACCGACGAGGTGTACGGTACGCTCCAGCTCAGCGACCCGCCATTCACCGAAACGACTCCTTATGCGCCCAATTCCCCCTACTCCGCCTCCAAAGCTGGCTCCGATCACCTGGTGCGGGCTTATTTCCACACCTACGGCCTGCCGGTCGTCACTACCAATTGCTCCAACAACTATGGTCCCTTCCAACACGGCGAGAAGTTTATTCCAACGGTCATTCGCTCCTGCCTGCTGCAAAACTCAATTCCGGTCTATGGCGATGGCAGCAATATCCGCGACTGGCTCTATGTTGAAGATCACTGCCGAGGCATCGAAACCGTCATTCGCCAGGGCCGACTAGGAGAAACCTATAACATAGGGGGCTGCAATGAATGGGCGAATATCAATATTACTCGGCTGATCTGCCAGTTACTTGATGAGCGTCGCCCGGAAAACGCACCGCATGAACGATTGATTACCTTTGTAACCGACCGGCCAGGTCATGACTGGCGCTACGCCATCGACGCCAGTAAGATGGATCGCGAACTGGAGTGGCAACCGCTGGAAACTTTCCAAACCGGTATTGCTAAAACCGTGGACTGGTATCTCAAGCACCATGCTGCTGATTCCGCTTGGGGCGGCATGACCGGCTGAGTTTTGACAGGTATGGGACAGGATTTTTCGCAGGTCTGGCTCCGAACGCGCTCGACCGGCGAACTCTTGTCAGGCAACGCTCCGCTTATGCCCAACCTATCATTGTCCCGCTAATAACAATCCCTACATCCCAGAACAATTAATTTTACATTAATTAAGCAAAATCAATTTCTTGCTTAAAATCCGGCCTAGTTTCCACATTAGCAAAACTAGAGGATATTTACGTGCGAGTCGCCCTAATAGGGAAGCTCTCCGGCCTTGTCGTCAAGGAGCGCCATTGCATCGTTATACTATGTAAAGATCGTTGACCGCTGTCCAGCCTGAAACACAAGGAGCGCCCATGCAACTCTCTAATTCCAGTAATCTTCTACAGCGTCTGGAATATCTTAACCGCATCGGCATTGCATTGTCCAAGGAGCGGGATACGCTAAAGCTGCTGGACATCATCCTGATCGCCGCCAAGCGCCTGCTCAATGCGGACGGGGGTACGTTATACCGACTGGTGGAAGAGCAAGGTCGCCAACAACTTCGTTTCGATGTGGTCTACAACGATTCGTTGCAGATCCATATTGGCGGCGCCACGGGTACTGATTTCCCTGATAGCTTTCCCCGTTTTATTCCACTCCATGATGCTTCCGGTCAACCGAATACCGGCATGGTGGTCACTTATGCCGTGCTGAACAATACCACGGTGGTGATTGACGATGCATACATCGAACAAAGTTTCGATTTCTCAGGAACCCATCGCTTTGATCAACATACCGGCTATCGTTCTCGCTCCTTCCTGACGGTGCCGATGAAGAATCATGAGGAGGAGATCATCGGTGTTTTTCAACTCATCAACGCTCTCGATCCGAAAACCGGACAGGTGCGCACCTTTTCACCCGCCGACCGGCAACTAGCGGAATCACTGGCCTCCCAGGCCGCCATCGCGTTGACCAACCAGCAACTGCTCAAGCAACTTGAGAATCTGTTCGAAGCACTGATTGCCCTGATTAACACTGCTATCGATCACAAATCGCCTTACACCGGCGGGCACTGCCAACGGGTGCCGATTCTCACCATGATGATCGCCGAGGTTGCTCAACGCTCTAAACGAGGTCGGCTCAAAGATTTCTGCCCTACCCCGGAGGAATTGTATGAACTCAAGATCGCCGGACTTTTACACGATTGCGGCAAAATCACCACTCCCGTACATGTAGTGGACAAAGCAACCAAACTCGAAACCCTCTTTGACCGCATTCACCTGGTGGATACTCGCTTTGAGGTGCTCAAACGTGATGCCGAAATTGAAATGCTCAAGGGGAAACTGACTGCCTTGGAAAGTGGCGATCTGACCGCCATTTCTTTTTTTGAACAGCAGTTTAGTGAAAAATTGACTCAATTGGAGGAGGAACGCGCCTACGTGCGCCACAACAATATCGGCGGCGAGTTCATGAGCGCCGCAGATCAGGAGCGGATTCGACAAATCGCCGCCCGCCGCTGGGTCGGACCCGATGGTCAGGATAGCGCCTTCCTGTCCGAGGATGAAGTCCAGAATCTATGCATTGATCGGGGGACCCTGAACCCCGCGGAACGCGCCATCATCGAGGAGCATGTAGCGCTCACCATGAGGATGCTCAATCAACTGCCATGGCCCAAAAACTTGCGCAATGTCGCCGAATATGCCGGCAGCCATCACGAAAAACTCGATGGCCGCGGCTACCATCGGGGTTTGAATGAATCATCGTTACCGTTACCCTCACGCATTATCTGCCTAGCCGATGTATTCGAAGCGCTGACCGCGCGCGACCGCCCCTATAAACCGGGAAAGAAAATGAGCGAAGTACTCACCATCC
Source organism: Candidatus Competibacteraceae bacterium (assembly GCA_020444905.1). Taxonomy (GTDB): domain Bacteria; phylum Pseudomonadota; class Gammaproteobacteria; order Competibacterales; family Competibacteraceae; genus UBA2383. The sequence goes on along the minus strand of JAGRHQ010000070.1, from coordinate 8,068 downwards.
TTGGCCGGATGGTACAGAACCACGAAATCGACGCCGATTTGTTCGATGCGTTCGTTCGAGAAGGAGTCTGGCTGGACTATGCCCGCCAGTGGGTGCAACCGGAGCAAATGGATGTGATAGACATTAGCCAAATTCCGGGTTATACCCCTTGATGATTGGTTGCATCGTTCTCCGCTCTCCAGGAAATCCGACATGCAAATTTATAAAAGCGGCGACATCCTGAGCAAGTTAAGTGAACAATTCAAACGTATTCCGCTATTGCGCGCCTTCGCGGGGGAGCATCTCAAGGAAATTCTCAATGCCAGCCGCATGCTGGTCTATGGCCAGAATGAGGTTATTATTCCCGAAGGCGAATTCGGAGATCATCTGTACGTACTGATCAACGGTAAGGTGCGCGTCGTCAAGAATCAGCGATCTATCGCGGTGCTCGACCAGGTAGGAGAGGTGTTTGGCGAAATTTCCGCGCTGGACCATGAACCGCGCACTGCCTCAATCATCGCCGCCAAGCTGACCTGGTGCCTGGAACTCAATCCAAGCGCTCTGGAAAATCTGCCCTCCGAAGACCGGGGCGCCTGTTACGCTTTGCTTTACCGTTTTATTGCTCAGGTCATCGCTGAACGATTGAAGAAAACCACGGATGAACTGGCCCTGGCTGTTAAAGAACTCGAAACAACCCGATCCAAGCTGAAGGAATTGCGGCAAGACTCCGGTCAGGAAAAGATGAATGACGAACTGGAATTAGCCATTGAACAACTGCGGCGCACCAAGGAAAAACTGTCGCGGCTGGGAGGCGCGACTGAACCATTGTCGATGGCCTGACGCCATCGGCTATGCCTTGGAGGATATCATCATGCGCTCTGTATTGATTCTTTGGATTTTTTTAGGTGTTATGTCGTGGATGTCGCCTGCGCTAGCCAGCAAACCGGCCTCCGGGGAATTTATCGTACCATTGCAGGCAACACCCTCACGCCCTGCGCTACGCAGCTCTGGCCGGGTGCGCCTGGTGAAGAAGGATGAACTCACCGGGAAACCAGCGTTTCAGGCGAAAAATGCGCAAACAGCCATCATCGCCGCAATCAATCAGAAAACTTCGGGCTGCTGGATGATCCGTTATGGAACAGATTTCGGCTGGGTAGCCGCCAGCAACATCCACTATTCCGCCTCTGATAATCCCGTGACATTGCGCCGCTCTCAACAGGAAGCCCGCTTCAAGGCGTTTACCGATGCCCGCATCCAGTTGGCAGGCTGTTTGCGTGCGTTGTCGCCAGAGGCGCGACGCGCTGTTGCGAAGCGTCTGGAACAGGATAGTTCGATCCAGTTGGCGTTGATCAATCTGGCGACTAACGACGCGGAAAAATGGGAACAGGCGTTGCGCATTCTGGCGCGCGGTTTCGTCGCTTATTCGGTCGAAGAAGATACCGCCAAGCACTCAATCCAGGTCAACCTGGTCGCCACCTTAAAAACTGCGACCCAGCTAACCCGCCCTGCGGCGAACGCTATCGAAGCAACGTCAATTCAGGAAGGACTGGCGCAATTGTTGGCCGAAATACAGGCCGGTTTAATCCCGCCAGTCGGCAACCAGTTGATTGTGGTCAATGCGTCGGGCGAACTCACGCTGGTGGGCTATGCCATTAACCTGATCGGGGTGCATCCGAATGCAGCGGCCCAGGACAAGCTTCGCGTTGATGCCGAGAAAATCGCCACGGCGCGCGCTACTGAAGCCATCATTGGTCTGGCGATCGGTGACGATACCCGATGGCAACACAGCTTGGACGAGATCAGCCAAAGCGAGGTCAGAACCGCTGCCAGTGGCTATGATGATAACGAACCCAGCGCCAACCGTTTCCGGCAAATTCGTGATTTGGTCATGGCTTCGGCCAAGGATGACCCAGGGTTGCAAACGCTGGTTGAGGGAAATCTGCCCTCATCAGCAGCGATCAAGCGCTTTGGCGAGGAGGACCGGGTCGCGGTAGCCGTGATTTACACTCCGACAGTTAGGAAACCCGCAGCACCACCGCCACCGCCACCGGCTACGCCTGTCGTTGAACCTGCCAATGATTCACCCGTCATGCCATCGGTCACCGAGCCATCGCCAGGTAGTTCACCCCCGCCGCCCGTCCCGCCTGCCGCCGAGTCATCCACTACGATACCCCCCGTGACTGAATCTTCAGAGAAAACCGAAACCCGTTAAAGCTGACAACGCGGACAAAAATAGGTCGACCGTTGCCCCAGCCGGCAGCGGTCAATCGGCTCCCCACAAACCCGGCAGGGCAATTGGTAGCGACCATAAACGCATAACTGTTGTTGAAAGTAACCGGGTTTACCCTCGCCGCCGACAAAGTCGCGCAAGGTCGTACCGCCCTGGCGAATGGCCTCGCCTAAAATCTCGCGGATGGCTTCTGCTAACCGCTGGTATTCATCCAGCGCCACTTGCCCAGCCGGGCGCAATGGGTTGATTTTGGCGGCGAACAGCGATTCGCTGGCGTAAATGTTACCCACGCCGACCACGATATGGTTATCCATGATGAAAGACTTAACCGCCAGCACCCGACCTTGCGCCCGCTGGCGCAGCCAGTCGCCGGAAAATCCCTTGTCCAGTGGTTCCGGCCCCAGCGCCCGAAGCAGGGGATGCCGCTCTGGCGGCTCGACCGTCCACAATACAGCCCCGAAGCGACGGCTGTCGTTGAAGCGCAGGCAGTGACCATTAGATAGCGTCAGATCAACGTGATCATGCTTTTCATAAGGCGTGTCGGCGCGCAAGATGCGTAAACGTCCGGTCATGCCCAGATGAAAGATGACGGTTCCGATATGGGTACGCAGCAACAGGTATTTAGCCCGTCTTTCGACCTGTTGAAAGGTCTGTCCAGACAATACTGTTGCTAATTCATCCGGCGCCGGCCAGCGTAACCGGGGTTGCCGCACTACAACGCGAACGACCTGTTGACCGATAAGGTGAGGGGCAATGCCGCGCCGGACGGTTTCGACTTCAGGCAATTCAGGCATCATTGACTCTTTGGAGCAAGCGACTGCCAGGATTCAATGGGCGGCGCTAGAAAACTCGCCGCCGCGCTGGTCAGCAACCGATATAGGCGATCAGGGCAGAGATGAACCATCGCTCCGGTTTGCACATAGCGCAAACCATCGGTGGGCGCAGTCGCGCCGAAGCGGATTTCCTGACTGTCGAACCTGAGTCGCAACCGGGGTGGATCAAGGGATAACGCTTTCAGATCAAGTTCTCTGCCCAGATATCGACGTGGACAATGCAGGGTTGCTTCTTGAAGCAACTGGTTGATTAAAATTGGATTGGCAGGCCCACTGTTGGGCGCGGTCATCCACCAGCGTCCCTCCTGTTGTGTAAATGCTATCGTTTCCTGATCTGGCCGCAGCACTTCGATATGTTTTATTTCAGTAGGCGATACCTCTAACAGCGATGGAATCACCGGCGGTTCCTGGCTCGGCCCCAAAAGTCCCAGCATCACCAATCCACCCGCCAGAATTAGCAACCCCAGATTAACCGCCCACTGTCGCGTCAGCGCATTCATGATCAACTCAACGTCGCCGACGGCGGAACCACCAGATTAGCCAACCGCTGCTCATCAGTCCTGCGGGCAAAATCACCAGGAACAGCGCCGCCAGTAGCGCCAGAGCGCTTTCCGAAAGGCGCAGAGTTGGATCGGGAACGGATCGGGGCGGAAGCGCAATCAGCGCCTCATCCAGCACCAGCCAATTAAAAATATTCAAACCCAGTTCCAGATTAGCGCCATTACCCAAATAGGTGTTGGATAGAAAATCACCATCGCCGATGACAACCACCCGTTGCTGGACGGCATCTCCAGATTCTTCACCGGGTTTTAGCCAGGATAGCGCCAATCCTAAGATCAGTGGACCCGGTCGTTCAAGAGTATTCGGATCAAACTGAATCTGGCCTTCCAGCGAGCCGGTTTCGGTCCAACTGGAAGACTGACTTTCCAGCAGTACATCCGTTTGCCAACCGGCTAACGGTTGGCTGTCCAGGGCAACCGCCTGGGGCAGCAGAGCAGGAGCGCGCAGGGGTGCGGTGATCGGATGGGGGCCATAATCGGCGATGGGAATAAAGGTTGGATGGTGAATGCCCAGTCGGAGCGTATCCGCATCCACCACCACGCCCGGTAGAAGGGTGATCCCCAGCAACGCCGCCAGCGTGTGCAGGCCAGAGGGGTCCGCTGGCTCCAGCAACCACAGCAGATGGCCGCCGCGTTGCACATAGCTAAGCAGGACCCGGATTTCACCCACTGCTAATGCTATTTGCGGTCCAGCGATTACTAGTCCATCGGCATCAGCGGGGATATCCGGTTCTGTCGCCAGATTGAGTCCGCGCGTCTGGATGCCAATTTTCGCCAATTCGCGCCCGAACGCGCCCAGATCGTGATTAGCAACGCCCTGTGGTTGGCGTTCACCATGACCTTCGAGGAACAGCACGAGCCGATCCTGACGGCGGCTCAGGCGCTGCAATATCTGGGTCAAGGCTTGTTCGCCGGGGTGTTGCAATGTTTCACGGCGTCCGGCGTATTCCACGGATAACTCACCATCCTCGGTAATTCCCAGTTGACGCACTTGATCCGGCAACAGATCGGGATTAACGAAGGTCAGCGTCATATCAAGCTTGTAACGCCGATAGCGGTCAACTAACCGGCTAATGCCCTCCCGGAGTGGCGAATGATCGTGGATATAGGCTGTTATGCGGACCGGTCCATCGAGGCGCATCAACCATGCCTGGCTGGCTTCGGACAAGGTATTGCGACCGCTGGCGGTCCAGTCGGCCTGCACCGGATAGCGGACGCTCAACCAGGCTAAAAGGCCGATCACCAGGCTAAACAGCAGTAGAAATAGCAGATGTTGAAGCCATAATCGGCGACGCACAGAGGAATCAAGGCGCATGAGGACTAATCCCGCAAGCGCAGATCATCCAGCCGACGAATCGCCAGGCCCAGAAACGTCAGACTGAATAGAAAATAATAGGCAAAGTCAGTGCTGTCGAATAACCCAAGCAGGAAGGAATCATAATGACGCCGCAGTGATAGATAGCCTAACAGATTGCTGCTGGCTGCTTGGTCAATGCGGACCACGTCCACCATCCACAGCGCCAGTAATGTCCCTAGCGTCGCGACCGCCGCTACAGTGGGCTGGGTCGTCAGTGTGGACAAGTACAAACCGATTGCAGTTGCCGCCGCCGCCAGCAGGGTTAGTCCCAACGCTCCCGACAGCAATTTGCCAAGGTCAAGGGTGGCGCCGATAGCCAGCGACAGCGGCATCAGTGTGATCAAGGCGATGGCGCTTAGAAAAAAAGTCAGCACCCCTAAATACTTGCCTAATACAATCGCAGGAATCCCCACCGGGGCCGAGAACAGCAAATCAAGGGTACGGGTTCGGCGTTCCTGACTAAATAGGCGCATGGTCAATAGCGGAATCAGCAATAGCAACACCCAGGCGGCGACGCGGAATAGCGGCGCGGCTATCAGATCAGTCACACCAGGCGCATTATCCAGCCCGGTCAATTGCCCCTGCAAATTTCGGAAATCCTCCACCAGCAACACAAATATCCAAGCCAGGAGTCCCTGAACCACTGCCAACAAAGTCCAGGCCAGCGGCGATAAAAACAGACTGCGCCATTCACGGGCGGCAATGGTAAGAATCATCGGTCAGTGTCGGTTTCCAGAATCAGTTCAACGAAAACCTGCTCCAGATGGGCAAGTTCCGGCGTCATTTCCCAAAGCCCCCAGTCATTGGCCTGCTGAATCAATGATGCCGTAAGCGCAGTGGCGGCGCTATGGTGGAGACGGAAACGCCCCTTACTCAGTTCATCGACCCGGTTCACACCGGGTAATTGCTTCAGAAATGTCAGCGGTGGCGGCGTTTTCAGACCAATCCGCAACCGGGTAGACTGCCGACATTCCAGGTCGCTCAGAGTGCTGGCATATACCAACCGCCCCGTGCGCATGATCTGCACATGGGTGCAAAGCGTTTGAACCTCCGCCAGTAGATGCGAGGACAAAATCACACCGCGCTCCTGCCCCAGTTCGTGAATCAACTCACGGATTTCCCGTGACTGGATCGGATCGAGTCCGACCGTGGGTTCATCCAGCACCACCACTGCTGGATCGTGCAGCACGGCCTGAGCAATGCCGACCCGCTGGCGGTAACCCTTGGACAAATGACCAATCAGACGGCGACTGACCTCGGTCAACCCACAGCGTTGCTTGATGCTCGCCACGGCCTGACGGCTGGCTCTGCGGTTCAGCCCATGCAGACGCGCGCTGTAATGGAGTTGCTCATCCACAGTCAGTTCGCTGTACAGCGGCGGATGTTCAGGCAAATAGCCCAGCGCCCGCTTAGCCTGCACCGGATAGTCCAACAGATCAATGCCATCGATCATAATACGTCCGGCATCCGGGGCTAGTACGCCGGCCAATATGCGCAGGGTTGTGGACTTTCCCGCGCCATTGGGACCCAGAAATCCGAGAATTTGCCCGCGAAACAGGGTAAAACTGACATCGTCGACCACCCGCACATCGCCACAACAACGGGTCAATCTCTCTACTTGCACGAGAATTTCATCCATCATCATTTCTTCAACGCGCATTGATCAATATGGGACGGTACTATAGATGTTTCAATGAGCGAAACCACTGATCCGTAGCCGATAACCTCATGGACAAAAATCCTGAATCTTCCTCACCCATCGAACATGAAGCCGCTGAAGGACTCAATATTAACGAAAGAGAAGAACCGCTGATCCACGGATTGCATGTAATTATCCGCTTTTGTGTACGGATTCTGGCGGTGCTAATGACTTTGGTGATTATGTGGAGCGTTGCTGATGTAGGGTGGGTGCTTTACCAGCAAGTGATGATATCGCCAGTGGGATTGCTGAATGTCAATGATATTTTGGCCAGCTTCAGCACGCTCATGGCGAGGAAAACGTAAACGAGAAACCCGCCTGACAGCGGGTTCATTGCAATCGGACGACCCTCCATAAGCCAGCCTCTATTTGATCTTGGCTTCCTTATAAGGGACATGTTTGCGGACCACTGGATCGTATTTTTTCATCTCCAGCTTTTCCGGCGTAGTCCGCTTATTTTTGGTGGTGGTGTAGAAATGCCCAGTGCCCGCAGTGGATACCAGTTTAATCTTGTCGCGCATGATGAATACTCCTCAGAATTTTTCGCCTCGGACGCGCAGTTCAGTGAGCACTGCGTCAATCCCTTTCTTATCGATAATGCGCATACCGTGCGCCGACACGCGCAACTTTACAAAACGCCGTTCACTTTCGACCCAAAAGCGATGCTCGTGCAGATTAGGCAGAAACCGGCGGCGGGTCTTGTTATTGGCATGGGATACATTGTTTCCGGTAGTCGGGCCTTTACCCGTTACCTGACACACTCTGGACATTTAATTTCTCTCCAACCGGCATAACCGGATTAATACTATGTGGGGGCTTATAACAAATTTTTCAATTCATGACAACGAGATGCTCTCTCGTCATAAAAAACCCTCTCCTGGTTTATGCAAGAGAGGGTGTAGGGGAAGGTGCCTGGCGATGACCTACTTTAGCATGAGTAACCTCACACGATCATCGGCGCGGCGCGGTTTCACGACCGAGTTCGGGATGGGGTCGGGTGGTTCCCGCGCGCTGGGGTCGCCAGGCAGAAAGGGGGGGGACACACGATGCGTGAAGTACAGGGGACCTGCCCAAGGCTTGGGTGTTAGCGGGTCAAGCCGCACGGTCGATTAGTACGGGTCGGCTGCACGCCTTACGGCGCGTCCACCGCCTCGCCTATCCACGTGGTGGTCTGCCACGGACCTTCAAGCGTCTCAAGGACGCGGGAGAACTAATCTTGGGGGAGGCTTCCCGCTTAGATGCTTTCAGCGGTTATCCCGTCCGGACGTAGCTACCCGGCGGTGCGTCTGGCGACACAACCGGTACACCAGCGGTCCGTCCATTCCGGTCCTCTCGTACTAGGAACAGCGCCCCGCAATTCTCCAACGCCCACGGCAGATAGGGACCGAACTGTCTCACGACGTTCTAAAC
>JAGRHQ010000006.1 GCA_020444905.1 Candidatus Competibacteraceae bacterium | reverse complement strand
AACCGTTCCCATCGTCTCCTCGCCATTTCAGTTAAACTCGCCTTAGAGTCTAACTCAGAACTGATAGGTGGTGAGGGGCACCTCCTAAAAACCCTGGCAAAGCGCGAGCAATAGCGTGCGCGAAACCGATTGTATTGTTAATACGGAAAGCACTTGAATAGCCGAACTTTTCCATCAAGGCTCTATCCTCCACACAGCTGCAACTCAATACAAACGCTCCAGACCCCATAGTAATGAGTCCTTGGAAAGGCATGCCACCAAGATTCATCCGTAAATGCGCTTTGCCTTCATCATCGTCACCGCGATGCTCGTCCTCATGCTTCCAGAATCGTTTAAACGACGACAGCATCAACTTTCCTTCATTCAGGAATTGGTCAACGTATTGGGTTTCGAGATACCGCACCACTGTGGGAAGTTTTACCTCCCAATTCGTGATCTGAAGAGGAATGGAAATTGCGTTTTGCACAGTTTGAGACTCCCGCTAATCCGTATTTCTCGTATAGTGTTGGTGTGGCTAATGAACGGGGCGGCGGATAGGCATCCGCTGCCCCGTTGTCGCCGGCGCGAAGCGTCCGCGACTACAAGTGATTATGTTGTTTCTATCTAACAACCATAGCAGGCATTTATCGGAAAGAAGCCTTTGATAAAGATCGCTTTTATTCGCTGTCTATCATCATCCTTTTCGCCATGTCCGCGCTGCAAAAAAACCGGGCGTGTCCGGCGATGTCGAAAAACGCCCGCAAGTTGCTGAAGGAATCAGCACCCACTTCATCGAATGCCTGTCAGAGACAGCAAATCCCATGCCCTGTTATCCGGCAAGCAGAAAATCCACGATTCACTCCCCTTTCAACGCCTTGGATTCATCCTCGCAACGGCGATTAGCTCCCCCCGCGCCGCAGATATTTCAATTTGAAACAGAGGTCATGAACACCATTTCAATTTGAAACACGATTTCGCAGTGTTTTTTCCCATCCAACCGCCATAATCCACGCGCGCGCAAGCTCTTATCAATCCTACCGCCCACTCTCACGCAAGCGTAAATAGTCCACCGTGCTGACATGGCGCGACTCAAACACGTCCAGCGTGGCATTCGGCCCCAACAGAAGATGAAGACCCGATACCGATTCGCACTGGGAACCGTGGAGCGCAACAACCCGTCAATCGTCGATATCTGCTTGCCGGTCGCCTGGCCAATGATGTTGCTCACCGAATTCGGCCCACTGAGAAGCCGTATAAAAATAAGCAATTGATTTTTATAATACTATTTTGCTATGATTCTCTGGAAAGGTCCCAAAAAAGGCCAAAAATATTTTAATCCCAAAAAAACCCATTCGAGGTGTACCGAGGTCTTGGCCGAAAGAAATCCCTTTTAACTGTTATCCCAGTGATCTGACCCAGGAAGAATGGGACATCATCAAACCGATTTTAGAAGAACTCGAACCGCGTAAAAGTAGAGGACGTCCTCGAGAAGTGGATTTTCGTGAAATTTTAAATGCGATCTTCTACCTGAATAAGATGGGCTGCCAATGGCGGTGCTTACCCAAAGATTTTCCATCTGACCCGCCGGTGAGTTACTACTATCATCGATGGTTGGACAACGGCGTTCTGGAAACAATTAATACGGCGATTCATCGAAATCTTCGCAAAGAAATGGGCCGAAATGAGACCCCAAGCGCCGCGATCATTGACAGTCAATCGGTGAAAGGAACGCAGGAACGTGTAGATGAAACGGGCTTTGATGGCAGTAAACGCGTCAAAGGACGTAAAAGACCTATATTAGTTGATACAATGGGTTAATTTTATGATTGAGATTGTAAACCGTGAGTCTCAATCTATGTGTCCGTTTACACTGTCAGCGGTAACCAGTGTCCGTACTAAAAAAAACGTCTTGCCCGAAATTGGGGCAAGACGTTGATTTATTTGGTGGCCAGGGACGGAATCGAACCATCGACACGCGGATTTTCAGTCCGCTTCTGGTAAGAACGAGCCCTTAACATCAACACCTTACAGCGTCCGGTCGCGCAATAAGGGACAGAAAAGGACTCCACAAGTCCAGACGGCAAGGGGCTTCCACACAAAATCCGGCACAGTTCGCTACCCCACATTGTCACACCGAACCCGCGCTAACGCCTCTTCCAGAGAATCGGCTGGAAAACCCTGTTGAAGACCCTCGCGTTGCCAAATAGCCACGCCTGCAACTGAATCAAACCACAGATGTTCAGTATCTGAGATCAGGAGTTGCGCGCCGGGTGTCAGCGCCGCAGCAGGTAAACCTAAGAGATTCGCCACACTGGCGCTAAGACGGCAGGGTTTCAATTTGGAATTTTTCACTCTAGCACCAACGTCTGTTGATGGTCACCCTTGGCGGGCGCAGCGGTCTTCAACACCTCCAGGCTCAGGGGTAAATCAATCCGCTGACCCTCCAGCATCTCCTGAATCGTGACGATCTGAATGCGGGGAGTGTCCCGGTTCAGCAGCGCATGATGGTAGAACCCGGCGGAGAGTGCTTCGTCGCGCATGGGCTTGGTAGATTCCTCTAGGGTGATGAAGATCGCCAGCGCTGCATTCTCTCGCTGGCGGTCGCTGTTCAGTGTGGCGATGTCGTTGCGCTGCACTTTGCCGGATTTCACCTGGAAAATGACTCGTTCGGTTTGATCATGCCCAGTCACAAAGTACGCAACGCCATCAATCCCTTTGTCCGCCCCTTTCTTTTCGTTGATCGTGGCCCGATTCTTTGAGTAGGTGAGCAATGCCCATTTCTCGAACTCCTTACGCACCCGATCATCTTTCTTGGTGGCTAGGGCTTTGGCGGATTCCAGATCACGCGGAATGCCGTCCAACGTGATCGTGTTCAACACGTCCGCCCCGAAACTATCCTCCAGGCGCTTGAGAATCACGGCAATGCTTTGGTAGGTGATGTCAATGCCGATCCAGTTCCGGCGCAAGCGTTGCGCCACAGCCACCGACGTACCGCAACCACAGTAGGCGTCTAATACGGTATCGCCTTCGTTGCTGCTGGCTTGGATGATGCGCTCAAGCAAGGCTTCCGGCTTTTGTGTGGGATAGCCAAGGCGTTCTTGAGCTTGCGAGTTAAGCGGAGGTATATCGTCCCAAAGATTATCAATTATCTCTCCTTGCTGTTCATCTAAATATCTAATTAGGTAAGGAGTTCCCTTTTTAGACCAATAAAGCCTACCATTTGAATCTATATCTTCAAGTTTCTCAATCTTTACGCGCCAGCCAAAAGGAGGAGTAAACCCTTTATAATTATAAGAAAGGTTAGGACGAAGCCCCATACTTTCAGAACGAATGATATTATCCAATCGGTAAACTCTGCCACCATCATCTTTATATCGGTAATGCGAACCGATATATTTCTGAGAATGTGGTTTATATTGTCCATTCCAAATAGCCTGTTTGTCACAGGTATAAAAAAATATGGTGTCAGTAACATGACTAAAGCTATTTTTAGTATCACTGTGTGCTGTAGTACGTTTCCAAATAACTTCATCTTTGAAATCCCCACCCCTTGCACAGAACACGCTATCCAACACCAGCTTCAAATAATGCGAAGCCGTCGGATCACAATGCAGATAGAACGAACCCGTGGACTTGAGAACACGCTGAATCTCATTCACCCGTTGCGTCATACTGATCAGATAGGCCAGCAACGCCCCTTCCCCCAACACCGCTTTCAAACCCTTCAACAATTCAATCGTCTGGCGGGTATAACGCCCTTCAAAGTTTGTGATGATTTCGCCATAACCGGCAATCGCTAACTCGTTCCACGTCCAGGTATCAATAAACGCCTGAGCTTGCGCCTGATCGTCTTTGCCGACGTTGTTGTAAATCTGGAAATAGTTGCGCTTGGAATTGAACGGCGGATCGATGTAGCACAGATCAACCGTTTCATCTCGCACCTTGCGGCGTAGAATGTCGAGGTTATCACCGTAGAAGAGGGTGTTGGTCATTATGGTTTTTTACTACGAAATCGTTCAATGAACTTCACGTCACTGAACCATGGTTCATCAGGTAATGGATACTTTTGAAGCACAGTTTCATATCTTTTAAATGAGCCAACACCAAGCAGATGCTCTGACATTGCTCGCGAAGCCTGTACAGCCGAGAAGAGCGCAGATCGGGCCATATCCAACGAGGCTAGTGCAGATTCTTTATGAATCGTAGCGTTTCGTCGTGTATTTAGGCGTTCTATAGATTTGAATGGCTCCTGAGACAAATCAAACGAACAACCTGTCAGGAGTCTAGGCCATTCCTTTATGACAGCGCCAAATCTAATGCTTTTATCGTTCTGTAGCTGTTTCTCAATTCCAGTGAAAACACCAGGAGAAGCATCAACAAGTTTATTCACACATTTGAAAAACATGACTTCAACAAGATGATGAGCAGAAATCAGAAGCAACTGAGACAAAGGGCCATGTCTAGGGGATGTCTGATATTGTTTAGCTGGAAGCTCGCTTGTTGCTAGCCAATGTGCGCCAACATAAGTGGTTGACCAGCCATCAAGGTCAAGCCAGCCAATAGAAACGCTATGAACAAGTAAAGTCATATCGATCTTCCTTATCCAGTCACCGACACACCGCCTCACACGGTACGCCATCTTTATCCATGTCCAGTCGCGTCAACCCGCACCGCGTCAGATAAAACCGCGCTTCCTCGCACGAGGACATTTCCTTACAGATACGCTTCGCACCGCAAGAACCTGAAGTCTTCGGCCTTGTTGGTTGATGAGTTGTAGTACACGCCTTACGCCGCCAGTCCCAGGGTGAACAGCGCTGGTCAGACTGCAAGCCCCACAGGCCACGTTTCGCGGCTTGTGCCTGCGCTTCCAAGACTTCCAGTTCGGGAGGATGAGGATACCGCCGATAAACCCACGCCGCCCCCTGTTCAACGAGCGCTGCGTTCACATTCACCGCACCGACAAACACCGTCCCCAATGTCCGGCCATACCGATCTGGCCCGGCGCTCTCAATCCGCGCCGCTTTCCCATACGCCCAATCCGACAGCGCCTGTTTCGCCTTCTGACCATAAGGTTGCTTGAGTTCCGGCGCATCAATCCCGGCCAGGCGCACCTTGACTTGTCGAACGCCAACGAGCAGCGTCAAGGTATCGCCGTCATGGACGCCGACCACGCGGCCCGTGAGGGTTTCCGCCATTGCGGGAATTAACATCACGGACAGTATTAGCCCTATTACGCACCATTGACCCATCAACGACTACCGACATTCAATCGAGTTTCACAACCTTTCGGCTGAGAAAGCGCATCAACAAGCGTCTGCAACGCGCCCCGTTCCTCAGAAGTAAGCGCTTCAATTGCCATCGCCAGGCGAAGGGCATCCGCGCTCACTTCCGTCACCTCTTCATTCGCCGCCACCTTCATCCGATCCGCTGGTAACGGCATATCACCCCGTAACTGTGAGACGGATAGACCGAAATACTGAGCTAGCGGGCGTAACGTGCTATCCCGAGGATCCCGGATGGTTCCATTCCGAATCCGCGAGATCGTAGGTTGAGGAACACCTACACGATCCGACAATTCGTTATCCGTCAACCTCGCCCGATCCATCAGCGTCGATAAGATTTGTGACACTGTGGGCATATTTAACCTCCCAAGTGTGTACTAAAGCGACCTGAGAACCTGCCTCGCATTATGCAAAAACGCATAAGTCAACGCTAAAACATAAACGTATTGATTTTAATTCATAAACGTATTAGCCTTTCAGGCATGAACGCCCAACACGCTATTAAACGACTCAGAGACGCCGGCTGGAGTGACGCGGCTATTGCCCGAGCTGTCGGTTGCAGCCAACCCACCATTACGCGCATTCGCAACGGCAAAAGCGATCCACGTGAATCCACCGCCTGCGAGCTGCAAAAGCTATTAGCGAATCAACCCGTCACTCCGCCCGCACCGCTTGAGAATGCGGCTTAACTCTATGGAGTCGAGAACATGCCCAACAAAGAGAAATGCATTGAGTCCATTCATATCCACACCGGTGAATCCTTGAAACGCGACCTGCAAGACCTGGCGATGCTGGAGAGCCGGGCGGTGGGCGAATACGCCCGCGCGGTGCTTGATCTGCATGTTTATGGGGCCAAGAGCAGGCTAGAGCGGATCAGCACCGAAGAAAAGGCGCACACCGTACCGGAGAGGTACTGACATGGACCGTTGCCCCATCAGCCACAAGCAGCGCTACGCCAACCCAGACAGCGCCTGGAAGACGCTCCATCTTCTTAACAGCCCGAGAGCGTTATTCACCCACAAACGCAAGGGCAAAGACGGCTTGGTTTACCGCTGCCCACACTGCAAGGACTGGCACATCACCGGCCAACACAAGAAAAGCCCCAAGGTTCAGGACTGGAAAGAGAGAAAACAACAACTCCGGGAGGATGCAGCGCCCTTTTGCACCAAGGGATTGATGAAAATGTCTTTGGAGGCGCGATCATGAGCCGAATCCGCACGGTCAAACCCGAGTTCTGGACATCAGAACAAATCGTCGAATGTTCGCCGACCGCTCGACTTCTGTTCATTGGCTTCTGGAATTTCGCCGACGACAACGGTGTTCTGCCCGCCAGCGCCAAGCAAATCAAGATGCTCATTTATCCCGGCGACGACTTCACGGCTGCCGACATTCAAGGCTTCGTTGACGAGTTGCTACAGCAAGGATTGCTTGCCGAATTTATCGGCGAGGATGGCCGCGCCTATTGGTTCGTCACCGGATGGAAGAAACATCAGAAGATCGACAAGCCCAGCAACAAATACCCTGAGCCACCTTTAGAAGCCGAGCATTCGGCGAACGCTCGGAGAGGAGTCGTAGAGCATTCGGCGAACGCTCGGAGAGGAGTCGTAGAGGAGTCGGCGACGGAAAGGAAGGGAGAGGAAGGGAGAGGAAGGGAGAGGAAGGGAGAGGAATGGGAGTGGAGTGGAAAGGACGGCAGTGCGCCGAGCGCGGCTGACGCCGCCTCGCCGCCCGCACCGGCGAAAGTCCCCTCGATCGCGCTGAGCGATGACTTCACTTGGGAACACATCACCCCTCGTCAGCGGGAGGTTTGGCAAACCGCCTATCCGTCCGTCAACCTCGATCACGAACTGAGCAAAGCAGCCGCCTGGGTCATGGCCAACCCGAAGCATCGCAAATCCAACTGGGCGCGGTTCATCGACGGCTGGCTCAAGCGCACCCAGGATCAAGCGCGGCCTTCGGCATCCTCACCAGTCAACCGCCCGATGACCAAGCACGAACGGCTGGTTGAGAGCAGTCGCCAAGCGGTTGAGACCTGGCTGGCCTCGAAAAACGTCGCCGTGATCGAGGGGGAATGCCATGAAGTCCACTGACAGCCCGGCCTTTGCTATGGCGCTGGCCGGTTGCCTGACGGAGATTTACGACAAGGCCGTCACCCCGGCGCTGCTGGAAGTCTGGGAGCGCGCGCTTGACACCTACAATCTGGCCGATGTGCAAGCGGCGCTGGCGGCGCATATCGCCGACCCGGACGCCGGTCGATTTCCGCCCAAGCCGGCTGACATCATTCGCCGCTTGCCGATGACGAACATCGACGACGGCCATCCCGGCCACCCCGGCCCAGAAGAAGCCTGGGGTCTGCTGCTTCGGTTCGTCACGGATGAGCGGGAAACGGGCGTGTACACCGAACCGATGCGCCAGGGTTGGGAAGCCTGTGACCCCATCCTCAAGCTCGGTGATGAAGTCGGGGCGCGGATGTGCTTTCTGGAAACGTACAGGAAGGCGCTCCAGAGGGCCAAGGAGGCGCGTTTGCCTCCACGCTGGCAAGTGAGCATGGGTAGCGACCTTGAGCGCCGGAAATCGGCCTTGTGGGCGGCGGTGGATGCGAAACGGTTGAGCGTCGATTACGTCAGCGGCCTGTTGCCAGCCCCACCGGCGAATCTGGAACACGTCGCCGGGTTACTGGAGTGCGGCGTCACCGAGGCCGATCCCAACCCCGATCAACCCAGTTTTTCGCAGCGCTTGCGAGACTTGGCGGCGCAGATGCACAGCGACCGCGAAATCGAAGTCAGCGCCGCGATGCAGACCGAACGGGCGCAACGCGAGGCGCTGGAAGCGCGCAAGGCAGACATCGCGGAACAGGGCCGCAAGCGCCTGTCGAGGGCGGCATGACCTACAACCCCACGCCTCACTTGCGCCAGCACTACCTGAGCTTGCCGGGAAAGACCGAAGCGGGTTGGAAGAACGTGATGCGCGATCCGTACAAGTTCAACCGCCTCTGGCGCCACGCCTTGCGTCTTGAGCTTCGGGATGACCCGCCACCCATCGACTTGCGCCGGATTGACCTTGAAACCGGGGAACTGCACCAGGAATTCATGCCATGACTGCTATTGAGACTGCACAGGGGAATTGCGATTGCGTTTACCAGTACGACTACAGCACAGAAGTCCTCATGCATTACCGCTGCTGCCTGTGCAACGGTTGGTGGAGCATCAGCGACGGCCCCACCGACTGCACGTTCTATTGCCCGCACTGTGGCGAATGCCTCACACCCGCCCAATACGACCACGAACCCGAATACGATCCTGAGCTTGGAGAACTCCTGCTGTGAACCCGATTCTCACGTTTCAGCCCCTTGGCCCGCCTCTCGTCCTCAATGGCGACGCCGGATTCAGACCGCGCTACCGCGATCCGTCCACACTGCACCCACGCGATGTATGCCCGCATTGTCGGCGTGAGACCCTCCGGCACCGCTTCATCACACCCGACGGCATCTGGCTCGAAACCCACCATTGCAGCGAACACGGCGATGTCGTCCCCATGCGCAGCGTCATCGTTCGGGAAGACTGAATCGATGGCCACCAAAAGCAAGCAACTCCTTGCCCTGCTGAACGAACGCGGCCCCATGAGTTGGGAATCCCTCCTGATCTGGACGGACTGGACCCATTACGCCCTGAAAAACACCGTGACTTACCTGAATGGTATCGGTAAGACTCTGCGCGAAGGGGACATCATCCGCCTCAATCCAAACCCGCCAGACAAGCCGCCTCGCAAGACGTACACGGAGAAGCAGTACGGCTGCGACCCCGAACACGCCGCTTGGCTGGCTTCGGTCAAACAACAACGCCTCCAGCGCAACGCATTCAACCAGGAGAACCGCCTGTGATGGAAACCCCGACCCCGCTTCACGACCGGCAACGCGCCGCCCGCCTGGAATTGGCCGAATGGCAGCAACAGAACCCCCATTTCAGCAGCCGGGAACTACTGGACGCCTGGAAAGCGATCCGCGTTAAGTGGGGCCTGTCCAAACCCGACGCGATCAACAGCGCCGTCCAAGGCCGGGAATACCGCTACCCCAAGCCCGAACAATGCCGCCATGTAGAACCAGAAACGTGCGACTTGCCAGCGAAATACCCGGCTGTGCGGTCCGGCAACGTCTGGGATGGAGAAGGCCCTTGACCGCCCCTATCATCCCCCTGCGTCCCCCACGAAACCCGGCGCCACCGGTCGGGCCGGTCAATGCCCAGGTGCGCAATACCGGCGTGTATGACGGCGGATCCGAGGGTCCACTGCTGGAGATCACCCTGGTGCTCAAACTCCGTGACGTGACCCCGGAACAGCGCCGCGCCCTGGCCACCCTGCTCAATAGTCGCCTGGGGTTGAACCTGACCTTGACCGAGGTTCGGGAACCGTGAAAACCGAAGTGGCGCAAAATAGACCGGAAAGGGGCCAGAAAGGCGCGAATGGGTTGAAGGGGATGTCAGGTAGTGGGGTACCCCGTTGAGTGTCTCAGATCGCGTCTCAGGCGGTTTCAGGGACATTCCTGCATCCAACCTAACGCCCGACCTCCGAGCGCAAGCTGAAACCCTGCTCCAGGTCCTCCTCGCCGCCGAGGGGTTGCCGGATCGCGGGGTCTATCGTCCGGGCGAAATCTGCCGCTTGCTGCGCATCAGTCCTACCACGCTCCGCCAGTTCTGCGAGCTAGCCGAGCATCCCGCCGTCAGAAATCCCGATCCGCGCGCCCTGCAATCCTTCAAAGTCGGTTGCCATCACCGCATTGCTCATGCGGCGCTAGTGGAGTGGCTGGCCAGAAACCAGACCTTTCAGCGCGATGCTGAATAACCCGCCAAGTGCAATGGCTAAAGATTAAAGCCCGTCGATCCCCTTTACTATCGTACTCTTCGCGGGCATGTATGATTCACGGCGAAACAGGAGTAGCCCACATTGAGCCAGGGAGAGCGCTTGCACGAGACTCGTTTTATATGCGGACTTTTTAGCCTCACTCTCTGCAATTCCGGCTAAACTAGGAATCGAGTAATCCGCTAATCGGTTAGATAAACAGAGGTTTCTCTATGGCTACGTTCTCTACCATAGAATGGACGGAACAGACCTGGAACCCGACCACGGGTTGTACAAAAATTTCGCCCGGTTGCAAGCATTGTTACGCCGAAGAAATGGCGCATCGGCTCCATGCCATGGGCGCGGCAGGGTATGAAAATGACTTTGCGTTGACGATGCACGCGGTCCGGTTAGAGCAACCATTGCGCCGCAAGAAACCCACTGTCTATTTTGTCAACTCGATGAGCGATCTCTTTCACGAAAACCTCCCCGACACGTTTCTGGATCAAGTTTTCGCTGTGATCCGGCAGACTCCGCAGCACGTCTACCAAATTCTCACCAAGCGAGCGGATCGGCTGCCGCACTACTTTGCTCACAGAGATTGCCCCCCGAATGTTTGGTTAGGGGTTTCTGTGGAAGATCGAAAATATGGCCTCCCGCGCATCGCTCATCTTCGCCGGGTCGATGCCCATATTCGTTTTCTATCCGTCGAGCCACTTTTGGAGGATTTAGGGAGGATCGACCTTACCGGCATTCATTGGGTCATCGTGGGGGGAGAATCAGGCCCTAAAGCGCGACCCATGCACGAGGATTGGGTAGCTTGTGTCAAAAAACAAGCGGATGCGGCTGGCGTCGCCTTTTTCTTTAAGCAGTGGGGAGGGTGGGGAGCCGATGGCAAACGCCGTTCCAAGAAAGCCAACGGGCGCTTGCTCGCTGGGCGTACATGGGATGGCATGCCCAAACCCCTTATCAATGTGTAAATAATGACAATGTCCACACAGAAGTATGACTGGAACCATGGCCCTGCTCTGATTCAGCAGCATAGTATCGCCAAGCATCGAATCCTCCAAACGTACTTGGCGGCCTACTTTCAGACACTAATCAGTTCTCCCTATCAAGAGAGCTTGAAGCTAACCCTGATTGATGGCTTTGCTGGCGGTGGAATGTATGTCCACAGCAGAAAAAAAGATATTGTCAAAGGCTCTCCCCTCATTTTCCTTGACTCTGCCCGAGAGGCGGAGTTTCTCATCAATAAGGATCGGATTAAGCCTATCAAGTTTTTGATAGATTACTTTTTTATTGAAGCTGAAAGACCTGCCTACACCCATCTGGACAAGGTGTTGCGTGAGGCGGGGCATGGCAGCAGGATCGGTAACGAAATTCACCTTCGGCATGCGCGGTTTCAGGATGAGATTGACTCGATCATTACATTCATCAGAAATAAAACTCCGCAAAACGGAAGGTCAATCTTCGTACTTGATCAGTATGGCTACAAGGAAGTCCCCACTCAACTTATCAGACGCATCTTCACTCACTTGCCCAGCGCTGAGGTCATCTTAACTTTCGGGGTGGATTCTTTCTTGAACTATGCCACAGACAGCGATCTGACACAGGCACTGCTTGATGGAATCGGTATTCCAGATGTTCTGCAAGGACGCTCTATCAGCGAAATCAAGTCTTCAGAGAGGCACTGGCGTCTGTTTATTCAAAGTGCGTTGTATCGGAATCTAGTCGATCACTGCGGGGCCAAATACTACACCCCTTTTTTTATCCGCAACCAAAAAGGGCATGGCGACTACTGGCTTATTCATCTTTCACAACATCATAAAGCCCGTGATGTCATGACTGAAGTCCATTGGAAGCATAACAACCACTTCATCCACTATGGTGGATCTGGACTCGACATGTTTCAGATGCTCGGATACAACCCTGACTATGACGCAGTATCTCTCGGACAATCCGCTTTAGGTTTCGAGTTTGACGATGTAGCGCGTCGATCCAGTGTCACGGCACTCATGGAGCAAATCCCTCGTCGTATCTATGCGAACGATGAAGGACTGAGTTTCGGTGTGTTATTCGCCACAACATGCAACGGTTCGCCAGCATCTGCACAGATCTACCGCGAAGCCATCAGTACGCTTCTCGAAGAGAAAGTTATTGAAGTCTTCAGTAAGGATAGGGTTAAGCGTCGCTCGGCTTATCAGATCAAACTGAACGATCAAATGATGGCTCCTCCTCAAAGGCGGCTTTTCATAGACTGATTCAAACGCAGAATGTACCTCCCTGTTTTGTGGCATGGCGAAGTCGGCTCCGACCGCCACGCGCATAGCCTGCCTGCCATAGAGCCATAAAAAACCCGCACCACGCGGGTTTTTTTCTTACCTACTCGCCATAACCGCCATAACCCACGCGCCCGCGCACGTGATTTTATGAATCCTAGCGCCCATTGTTCTCAGAGAGACCGACATGGGCGACTTCTACCGCTGCATTGACTTCATCCTCGCCGAAGAAGGCGGCTACGCCAATCACCCCGCTGATCCCGGCGGCGAAACCAAGTATGGCATTTCCAAGCGCGCCTATCCGCACCTGAACATTGCCGCACTGACCCTCGAAGACGCCACCGAACTCTACGAGCGCGACTACTGGCAGCCCATTCACGGGGAGGCTTTTCCCGATGGATTGGCCCTACTGCTGTTCGACGCTGCCGTCAACCAAGGCTCGAAGACCGCCGTTCGCTTGTTGCAACAAGCGCTCAAGGTCACCGTGGATGGCATTCCCGGCCCGAACACTCAGACCACAGCGCGGCTGAGAATGCCCCGCATCCTAACCGACTTCGCCGCCGAACGCGCCCTGCGCTACGAATTCAACAGCAACGAATCCACGTTTGGCCGCGGCTGGTATCGCCGCCTGCTTACCCTGCATAGCATCGCCGTCCGGTGGCACGAATGAACCTGATCCCCGACATCAAGCAGCCCTCCACCTGGCGCGGCCTGTTGGGCCTGACCGGCATTATCGGCTGGAGTCTTTCCCCTGAATTGCGCGACCAGATCGCCCTGGTCATTGCGGGCCTGCTCTCCCTGATTGAAATGTTCCGTAACGAGTACGCCGCCAAAGACATCACTGCCCGTGGTTCACACAAGACGACCGGGCCAGAGCAGGACTGATCGGCTGCTGCGCTCGATGCGCCTCTGAACCTCGATAACCCCACTGAGTTTGAAGGAGAACCCCCATGTCCACCCCATCCACTACCTTCCGCGTGTTCTACCCGGACACCAACACCGTCACCGCCCTAAACCTGTTCGATGCGACCGGCGCGGCCCTCACCCCGCAAACCCTCGTTGATGGCGCGGATGATCCGGTCGGCTTCAAGTCCAAGGTCGTCACCTTTGCTGCCGCCAGTGAACCCCTGCTGGCCACGCCCACCTTCAGCAACCCCGCTGCCCCGGTCAGCCTCTACCTGACGCGCGACGATGCCGGTACGTTCAAGAAGGTGCTCGATGAAACCGTGTTTGACGCCGCCAATCCCGGTCGGCCCACCGCCAGCGCCACGTCCGCTCAGGAATGGCGTTTGTATGAAGTCCTCTCCAATGTCGGCGGCGTCAAGACCTATGGCGTCATGGCCCCCAGTGAACCGGTCGCCATCGTCAAAGCCCTGGGCAAAGACCCGATCACCGGCGAGCCGCGCCTGGGCAATGACATTCTCGTGCGCTGGACGGGTTTGGTCGCCGACCGGGCCGAAATCGAAGCCGACATTGAAGATATCGTCGACCCGCAAGGCTACCTGCCCTTTGCCACGACCAACGTCACCACCTATGCCGAAAGCTCTGTCGGTCTCTCGCTGCTGCAAGTCAATTCGCAGATCGTTCCCCAAAACGGCTTGACCCATCTGGTCAAGTTCCGGGTGCGCTACAACATCGATGGCGATATTTCCGCCTGGGCCGAAACCAGCAACGTCATGGTCTCCTACGCTATGCCATCCCCGAACGCCCCCGCCAGCTTTAACGCGACCCTGCTGCGGGACCGGATGGATGACATCCCGGATGTGATCAAGATCGAATGGACGAAGGATGGCACGGTTCCCGGCGACGGCATCGAGGTGTACGCCTACGATTTCCTCGACAAGAAACACACGGTCTATAGCTCCAATGGCATCGAAACCGAAGCGCGCATCGAAAACGTCAGCCGCTTTATCGTGCAGGATGAACCCCCCGCCGTCCAACGACCCTACCGGTTTAGCATCGTCAGCACCAACATCAGCGGCAAGAGCGCTGAAACCGCCGCCCCGGCCCCGCTGAACATCACCAGCAAGGTTAAGCCGGTGACGCCGCTGACCCCGGATGAAGTGGCCGGCACGGCGCGCGAGGTGGACTACGCCACGCTCAAGGCCGAAGTGTTCGCCGATGTCGTGACTGCCTTGGGCGCATTGCCCACTGAAGGGAGCGCCATCGTCAGCGCCACCGTCGATAAGATCATCCTCAAGATCAAAGACGTGGTGATGAAAGGCGGCAGCGTCGACCTACTGGACTTTGGCGTCATGGCCGCAAAGTGGACGAATGAGCGGCTGGCGCGCAACCCGTCCACCGGCGAACCGATTGTCGTTCCGCCCTACCGTAACCTCGGCTTCTCACCATCCATTGGCTTCAAGACCGGCACCAAGAACGGCGCGATCCTGACCGACGCGCAAGCCAAAGCGCTGTAACCCACCCATTGCCTGCTCCCTTGTTCCGGCGAAGGCCACCCGCCGGAGCGCTTTTTTTACGGAGGTTTAGCGCATGTCCCACGCTACCGATACTCTGGAATCCGCCATCGGCGACGCCCTGTTTTTGGGCCAGCCGTTTCCCATGATCACCCAATGGACCGTTCACCTGTTCACCGGCGTACCTAATGACGCCGGAACCGGAGGTACGGAAGTCCCTGCCGGGGCCAATGGCTATCAACCCGTGCGGCATGATCCCGGCCCCATGAACTGGGTCAAGAACGCCAGCCAGGACGCCAGCGGCAACACGATTTATCAGAACGCCAGCACCGTTCAGTTCACAACCGCCGTCAGCGCCTGGGGCTGGATCAACGGCTTTGGTCTCACCAACCAGAACGATGAACGCCTGTATGTCGCCCCCCTCGCGCAGAGTCGCCAAGTCAACGCCGGTGATAGGGTCGTGTTTCTGCCCGGCGAACTGCAATTCCTCATCGGTTAAGCCACCATGCCAAAAATTAGCGAATTACCGACGCCTAACACAGACCTGGATGGAACCGAGTTGGTGGTCGTTGTGCAAAACGGCCAAACCGTTCAAGTCGCGCTCAATACGCTCAAGGCGTTTTTAGGCGTGGCGAGTCAGGTCTGGCGTGGCCCAGACGAATGGGACATCGCCGGTTTGAGCTCGATTTGGGATGACGCTAATGGTTGGTACGACTGGAGTAGTGGCGGCGATCTGCATTTGACCCCGAAAGCATGGGCGATTGATTACCGTCCCATCCTGGCGATGGTTGAGCTTTATCTACCCAGCGCCGGGTTGGATACCCTCCAACTCATGATCGATAGTGATGGCGGCAATGTGACGTTTGCGGGCAGCACGGTAAATGATGTCGGCGGTGTGGTGGGCGAATGGTGTACGTTAGCGGTTGATCTGGAGAGTATGACCACCGATTTATCCGCCTTGCGGATTTTAAACCCGATGATGGCCGCTGGCTTGCGTGTTCGAAATATCCATTTTGAGGTGGCGTCTAATGACCCGCCGATGATGCTGTAATGAGCCTGCAAACTGAATCCGGCGCACCGATCCTGACGGAAAGCCATGATGAACTGCTGACCGAAAGCGAAAGCGCTAGTAGCCCGCTCCAGGCCAAAGCCACCCTGACGTTACGCGCCAGCGGCTACCTGTTTAAGTATTGCACTCTGCGTGCTAAAGCTACCCTGAAGCTGACAGCACGGCAGCTTGATGCCAATGCCATCCCCGGCCCTAGCGGTCTCAACGCCCTGATGAAGATCGTCACCGATCCCATCAACCCTACGTTGGTGCTGGATCAATACCTGCTCCTCTGGTTCTATGCCCACCCCAACCAATGCCAAGTGTCCTTGCAGATCGACGACGAAGCAGAATCACAACCGGCGTGGGCATGGGAAAACCCTGGCAACACGCAACCGGCTATCCTCAAGATCGATAGCGCAGAAATCCCTGGCGACGGCATGACTCATCGCCTTCGGCTCTACGTTCGGTATGCCATCGCCGGTAAGATCAGCGCCCCCACTATCTTTACCCTGACCGGCAAACTCAACCCAAAGGACTTTCTGGAAACCCCGGAATGGTGTGGCGCTACTCTCATCCGCCAGGGTGAAACCTTTATCACCGACTTAACCGAGGTTCGCTGGCGGCATCCTGGCGCCGTGCGCATCGTCGCCAAATACCAAATCCGTAACACCGCTAAAACCGCCTGGATCGAGACAGAAACCACCGTCGGCTATGCCGATTACGATGAAGACGCCTGTCTGATCGAAGATGTGGGAACCCGAATCTGGGTCGGCGGAAGCAACACCCGCGACGTCACCTTTGGCGTTGCCGCCATCCGCAAAAATCAGTTCGGCCCCGTCCAATGGGCTGCCCAACCCATCGCCATCCAACAACGCAACACCAACGCCACCCAACCCACGCCCATCAATCCCGACACCGCCACCGCCGTTGATCTCAGCGAGATTCAGCTTCAGAACCAAATCTACAACGAAATCCGGGCGCAATACCCACAGTTAACCAACTGGAATCTCACCAATACCATCCTGTCCAAGCTCAAGCTCAGGATCAAAGACATCACCCGGAAAGGCGGAGCGGTCACCCTGGACGATTTGGGACGCTTTGAAGCTCGCTGGAATACCGAAGGCACGAAGCGCAGCGTCGCTTTCAGCCCCTCCATTGGTTTCAAGGAAGGGACGAAGCAAGGACGCCTCCTCACCGACGCCGAGGCCCGCGCATGAGCACAACCGAGATCATGCGCGTCCAGTACACCCCAGACGGGGATACCGTGCGTTGTTGGCGCAATGTCCTGGATGAACCCACCGGGAGGATCATTGCCACTGAAATCCGCGTCCGGTTGGCCTACATCGACGCCCCGGAGCTGGGCAGCGACCACTATTCACGGGCCTGGGGCCTGAGCGCTCGCCGCTACCTGCGCCGCCTGCTGGCCCTGCACGAACCCGTCCGGGTCACGATCTACGGCCAGGATTACTATGGTCGGCTGTTGGGTGAAATCCTCCGGGCGCGCGACGACGCCAATTGTGGCCTGCGCCTCGTGCTGGGTGGCTATGCCGCCCTGTGGCAATGCCCCCTTTCCCGCGAGGACTACTATGCCGCCCAAGCCATCGCCCAACGCCAACGACGAGGAATCTGGAGCCAGCCCGGCCCCTGGCAAACCCCCTGGGCCTATCGGTAATCCCATGACCCTCGGACTCGATACCCTCGCAGAACTGGCGATCGCCACCCTTGGCGGACTCGCCACCGTAGGACTCACCGTCCTGAAACTGGCCATGCGCGGCATGGAGAAGCAACACGAAGCCACGCAAAAGCTCATTGAGGAACAATTCAAATGGGCCGAGCAACGCCGCATCGAAGCTTCTGAGCACTGGGAAAAGCACTTTGATGAACTGAAAAAGTGTGACGAAGACGTGTCCCGGCGTATCGGGAACCTGGAGACTCGTGTGATGACCGTCGAATTACACCTTGCGCAGAAACAACCTATTTCGCTGAGCAAAGCCCGTGATCCGCTATCCGGGAACCATTGAGCGTGTCATCGACGCCAGACACACCACGCCCTACGAGGGTGGCAAGCACCCTTGAGTGATCGCCCACACCCCGCACCCCACTCGACAACCCGCCTCCATCCCGACAGGAGCGATGACAGGTACACGGAAAGATAAGATTTTGAAAAATGGAAATTTTGGAGGGGAAGGGGTAGGGGATGGGGAGGCGTGTGGTGAGTGGTGCAACAGTGACAGGAGCCAGAAAATGCCAGATAGCACCTGACGTATCAGGCATAACCCCCGCAGGATCAAGGACGATTTTGCACGTTTGCTCATTCAAAGCGGAGATGTAACCATGCGCATTGTTCCGGTCTTGCCGCACGGCATCAAAGACGCCCCTTACTTGCAAACCGTGCGTGTTCAGGGCGGAGAACCCCCCTACACGATCACCGCCGACTTGCCCGAAGGATTATCCATGACGGATACCGGAGAAATCAGCGGAACCCCCATTAAAGCCGGGGCCTATCCCATCGAATTCACCCTGTCCGATCCTCAACACACGACCACCCAGGTCATGCCGCTGCTGATTCACGAAGCGGCGGCATCTAAAAACGCAGAAATTTTTATCGCGCTCTCTGCACCAAACGGCCAAACCGGCGTATTGGACGCTGAACAGTTCGCTCAATCATCGGTTGACGGCATGGACAACATCATCATTCACCATGTCCCTCGGGGCGGAGCCGTTGAGGTCACCATCGCCTATCCAGAGAAGCGGGAGGGTCAGGTTTATATGAAACACGGCCCCACGCCAGAGAATCCAGAGCCGCATGACTATGTGATGCCCGATTCACGCATTCAAGGCAATATCGCCCAGTTCACGCTCATTGACGGAGGTTGGGGAGATGACAGCCTTGAAGCCGACGGGAACATTATCGACCCCGGCGGCCCTGGCATCCCGCTCAACACCATTGACGGCGCCGTACCCGCCGTTCTGCCCATCAGCGAACCCTTGCGCGTCGAGTTCCAGGCGCTGTGTTCAGGTGGGGAATGTCCTGCAAATTCAGTCTACGAATGGAGTCTGATCTCAGGATCACTGCCAAGCGGCGTCACCCTCACGGGAAGCGGTCGAACCGGCGTACTGTCAGGCACACCGACCCAAGTGGGGCGCTACCCGTTCACCGTGCAAGTCCTGGCGCGCGGGAGTGTTGTCACAACAACCAGCAAATCCTTCACGACAGATATCATTGTCAACCCCGTAATCACTACGCTGATCACCCACTACTACGTCGCCATTCTCAACCGGGAACCGGACGCCAGTGGACTCGCCTACTGGCAGACCCAAGCCTCAGCGCCCGGCGCGAATGTCAAACAGGTGTTCCGAAACATGGGCCTTTCCTTCTTTGGAAGCGCTGAATATCTAGGGCGCAACAGAAGCAACGCGCAATTGATCAGCGACCTGTACCTGACCTTCCTGCATCGCAGCGCCGATCAATCGGGCCTGACCTACTGGCTCGGACAATTATCCAGTGGCGTATCCCGCAATTCAGTCGCCGCATCCTTTGCCTACTCGGCAGAGTTCACTAATTACATGAACTCAATCGGACTTTGACCCTATGGATCGTTGATCGCGCCTGATGCTGCTAAACTATCTGCGTGTCGTCAAAAACGGACGGGGCGATGACTGATCACTGCATCATTGTCGCCCTGTCCGCCAACCCTTTACTGGAGGTGTAAATGGCAGACTAAACCACAATGGAGTTTTGCCTCATGACGACACAGCTTGTTCCCTTTCAGTTTGGTTCTCACGAAATCCGCACAATCCTTGTTGACGGGCAGCCTCTGTTTTGTGCTCGTGATGTAGCGCTGGCGCTGGATTATGCGAATCCGGCAGAAGCCTATAAAGCCCACTGCAAGCATTTGAAAAAGCTTAGCTATAGTAAATTGCTAGAGCTGATCCACGCTCAAAGCGGCGCGGCTGCTGGGCGCAGATGAACCGATGGCGCGTGTTATTGCGGTCGACCACGTTCGCCAGCAGACCGGCATTGACTTCCTGTCTTTATTATCGGGCAACGCGGTCACAGAGAAGCCGATGACGCCCACGGAATTGGGCAAGCAGGTTGAGATGACGCCGCGCAAGATGAACGCCCTGCTGGCGCTCCAGGGCTTCCAGGAGAAGCATCCTGAGACGGGCGACTGGATTCCCACCGATCAGGGCAAGCCACACTGTACCTGCAACCCCTTCAAGTCTCCCCACAGCCCACATACCGGTTATCGAACCCTGTAGTATCGCTCCATCCTGGACGTGCTGAACATTCAGGAAGCGGTCGCGTAGTTTTTCGACCTCGGTCTTTGGCTTCTGCCTGCCTGGGCGCTTTTTTTTGGAAACTTCTTTCCAGTCACCGCTCCTGACCGTGCCCACGGTCGTGTTGGATTGCCACCCCAACTAAAACCAGCAACAGTAGCCTCCACACACGGGATTCGCCAGCTTACCACGGCATTTTTTTTGTCAAGGCACGCTACGCTCTAAAGGCCTTGACAAAAAAATAATGCCGTGGAATGGCGAATCATCCCGTGCGTGGGGCATGGGCATGATGGAGTAAATGAAATGATCGAATTGAGAATAATGCTTATTGCGAAGGATGAAGCATGGATGGATGAGGAATGGATGGATGATGATGATAATGAAGCATGGAAGGATGAAGTATTGATGGATGATGTATTGATGGATGAGGAATGGTTGGTCGCGGGCGGCGACTGATGTGTGGCGGGCGGGCTTCGGTCCGCTCGCGTTTTGCCACTGGCGCACACAGCAACAACCGGACGGGTGCAAGCGGCCTCCTCGGGCCAGGGGCGCTAGCTGGGTGTGCCGGCTTCGCCGGAGGACGTTCATCAACGAAAGACGCCCCCGCCCTCGTTGGCCGCAAGCCAACCTCGATCACGTTCAGCAATGCGCGCGGATCACGTTCATCGATGTCATGACGTCATCGCGCCGCGCTTAGGCCGTAGATTCACGCACAGCGACCAAAGAGCAAAGCGCTGCAACAAGGAAAGGTTCGTGGAATCGGCTCAGCAAGGGGTGAATGTGGTCTTTAATTCAATGCCGGGTTTCTTGTTCTTCCTTGGCTCTAAAAAACCCGTAAGCATTAACCAAATTTAAAAGGAAAGCCTTATCTTAGCGCAAATTGACGCCATGGGACTCAGAAAGTCCTTTAACGAAGGAACGACGCAAACACAGTTACCCGCGTCGCTGACATAGCCTACTGATTCGGCTATAATTGATGCGCCTGCTGACGTGTTGAAGTCACGCCAGCAGACGACATCCACAACGCAAACCTGTAGCGAGGTTCACATCATGGCGACTGCCGATTCTACACAATCCCTATCGATCACGACCGTTGAAATGTCGTTGGACGAAGCGCGCGAGACCGACCGCCTGATCAAGCGCCACATCAACACCACGCGCTACTTGCTGCTGGACATGCGCGACCGCAAGGGATGGAAAGCCCTGGGATACGCCAGTTTCAAGGAATATGGGGAAAAAGAGCTGGGTTATCAGAAAGCCCACGTTTACCGATTGATTGAGGCTGCTGAAATCAGCATCCAGATTGGCTATTCGCCGGAGTCTCCCATGGGAGACTCGCAGCAACCCTCAGAACGTCAACTCCGACCCCTCAAGGCCATCCCGGAAGACGAGCGCAAGGCCATTTGGGACGAAGCGACCCGCAAGGCTGAGGAAGACGGCGCAAAGCTGACCGCCCAGCGGGTTCAAGACGCCGTAGCGGACTACCAGCACCGGATTCAAGCGCTGGAGGCGCAGGTTGCCGACGCCACCCCGGAAGGTAAAGAAGTGCCGGTTTATTTGCCTTCACCGCCGCAGGAAGTTAAAGAAATGCCGGTTGCTTCACCCGAGTTGACACCGACTGAGACGGACACGACCGCGAGCGATGCGCCACTCAGCCATCGCGGTAGGATTCTCGCCTTCCGCGCCATGATCCAATCGCTCAGCGTCTATCTTAATCACTGCTACGAGCAGACCGGCGACCCCTTCTTTGATGCCAGCGACGACGACCGCCAAGAGTGGCTGCTGATGGGTGAAGAACTGCATCAGATCAAGCACTGTATTGACGGCTTCATTCAAAAGCGCCCGGCGTTGACCTTGATTCAAGGCGGAGTGCGGTAAATGGCGCATCAAAATCGCGGTCGTTTGGCGGTTCGCCTGGATGCCGACTGGACGGCCTATACCGACTCCTTGCCACAAGGGAGCGTTGCTTTGGGGACAGTGACCCAAGGCAACGAGACCGGCGCTTTAGTCTATGTCGAGGCTCTGGAAACCTATCTCATGATCCAGCCTGAGCGTATTCACAAACTAACCACCCACAAAGTGAAAGCCGCGATCAAAGCCGCATCAGATCTATAGCTTATTCCTGCTGTTCCTGTTGCACTGTTTCCCGACACTCCAGAGTGTTTTCTTTTGGGGAAATGCTTTCTTGCCGCCGGACGCCAATTGTTCATGGCTCACTGAGCAACCGCCGAACAAGAACGAACTCCGATCATCAGAGCACCAATGCGCGCGGATATCGTTCATCGTCGCCATTCATCGTATCGTGCCGCGCTCAATCAGCCACTAGCACACCCAGCAACATCCGAACGTGAGCAAACCGCCGCCCGCCGGTCCCACGCGCGCCCCACTCTGCGCCCCCGCGATCACGCGCATCAATAGCCGCCTAAACGACGCAATAGATTTGAAACGCAGTGTGCGCGGGGGCTTGGCCTGGTGGGGCCGGGGGCGCGCGCGGGCCGGTCGTGGCGGCGGAATCACGGGCCACGGGCAAGGGTTGTAGAGGCCGGACGGGTGTAAGGGGCCTCCTCGGGCCGGGGGCGCTGGCTTTGTGTGCCCGGCGGCGCTGTTTCGCGCGCTGCGGCCCGGCCCGGCGCATCAACGGGTATTGGCCACGGGAAAGGTTATTAGTGCGCCGGTGCGGGCCTTGTGCGCAGCGCTCGCCGGGAGAACGCTCATCAACGAAAGACGCCCCCGCCCTCGTCGGCCCCGCCCCCCAGCCACCGGCAGTTTTGTAGGGTGCCGGTGGCTGGGGGGCAACAACCGCAACAATGGCCCGTGCAGCAAAGTCCGCACGGGTGTCAACGCCGCCCCGCCGGTCCCGCAAGCGGGCCGGTCGGGTCGTCGTCCGCTTCGCGTAGCCGGAAGATCGTAGAGCGGGACACGGCGCACGGGCCAAAAGACGCCCGCGCCCCGCGCCCGATCAAAGACAGCGGCAATGCAAGGTATGAATGCGGCGCGTACCGCACCGCAAAGGCTGGACGTATTCTCGCTTCGCTCGTAAGAAAAGACGACGATGCCGCAGAGAAAATAAGCCATACCTCATTAATCAAGAGGAAGGTGCAATAGAAATAACACACACAGGCAAAAAGGAAGGGGGCAAGGGCTTAGCAGTGGGGTGGCTGGGCTTTCCGGCTTTGGTTGTCGGCCTGTGGCGCTGGCCGTTTTCCCCTGTTTCCCTTTGTTTTTGTTTGCTTTTTCCCCTGCCTGTGTTATTCTGTCGGTGGTTTCCGGGCTGTTCCGGTTGCCCCGCGCTCCTCGGCGGTTTCTCTGGGGTTTGGGGTGTCCCGTGTCTCCTTCCGCCTCTTCCGTCGTCCTGTCTGCCCGTTTCTGCCTTGCCCCTTGGGCGGGTTGCGCCCTGGGCGTTTCCTTCCGCCCCTCCTCCCGGGCTTTCTCCGGGTTCGTCGCGGTTTGCCGGTTTTCCTCGCTGCCTGCCGCCGCCCGGTTCGCCGCGTCCTGGGCGCCTCGGCTTGGCCCTGCCTGCCGCTGGTGCTGTGTCCGCCCGGTCCCTGCCGCCGCTGGCGTTGCCCCTTCCTGGGTGGTTTCTGTCCCCGTTGCCCCTCCCCCGCTGGCGGTCGGTCGCGGCTTGGCGTCGCGTCGCCTTGCTGCCCTGTTCGCGGCCCGTTGCGGCCTGTCCGTTGGGGCTTAGTCGGGTGGCTTCTCTTCCCTTGCTCCCGGCGGCCCCGGCGGTCGTCGGGTTTTCCGGCGGTCGGCGGTTGTCGCCGGCCTTTCGGCCCCTGGCCGCTGGCGTGGTTTCCGCTGTCCTCGCTGCGGGTCGGTCGGTGGCCGTGGGTTGTGCTGGCGGCCTCGATTCCTTTGTCCGGTCGGCGGCCCCCGGCGCGGTGGTTTTCTCGGTGCCTGGCGCTGGCCGCCGCCCTGCGGCGTGGTTTGCCGCCCGGTCGGTGGCGCTGGTTCGGTTTGTTGCCGCCGGTTCCGCCGGTTCCGGTTTCGTGGTTTTCCCCGCTGTGCCGTGTCCTGCCGGTCTTTCCCCGTCCTCTTCCTCGTCCGCCTGCTTTTGCGGTCTCGGTTCCGGTTCCTGGGCCTCCGCCGCCCTGGCCGCTGGCCTTGGCTTGCCGCTGGTCGTCTTTCCCTGCGGTTTTTCGGCCCTGCCGCCTTGGGGTCGCTGGGTCCCTGCGGGCCGCGCTGCCTGGGCTGGCGGGTTTCGCCTCGCTGGCGCCTAGTTTTTCCCTTCTTTTTGCGCCGCTGTCGCGGCGCTTTCCTTGAGACCACAAAAAAACAAAAAAATAATGAAAAAAATAGGAATAATTAATTCATTTATGCATTGAAACTAATTCATTAATGCATTAAAATTTAGCCTATGGATTGAAGATAAAACGGAACCCGCTTGTAAATTGAAGCACAAGCGTATCAAGTGATGATTACTCTTAACTTGTTTATGGAGTTACTGAAATGTTTACAGCAAATCGGATTTTCACTTTCGATAGCAATACCGATTGTTTCGGCATTGCCAAGAGCCATGATGTTGAAGTCAAGTATGATCTTGATCCTAATGATGGATCAGTATGTATTGACTCAATTGTTCTTTCACGCCGTATTTATTTTGATGAGGACGGTAAAAGTATTCCCGAAGGAAAGCGCGAGCACCTAATAATTGATGCGGCCTGGCTTAGCAAGTCAACCATCAGGGATATTGCCGATGAGATAGAACAGTCTCTACTGGAAAGGAAAGTAGAAGCACAGATCGAAAATTATGAACTGAAGAAGTTTGAACGCGGCTGGCCTATTTGGAAAGCCGCTTAATAAGAAAGCCGCTTTCGTTCTGACACAACGAGAGCGGCCCCAATCAACCCCAACCGTTACGAAGAGGAAACCACATGTTAATGCATCCCGCCACCATGCGGCAACTGCAAGACGATCCGCAATGGCTTGAAGCGCGCCGCGCTGATATTGCTTGGCGCAACGCCAGAGCTGATCAAGCGCCCGCTATCGATTTCGATAGCTGGATTAACTCCCGGCAATGCCAGCAATGGTTAGCCGCTGATCCTGCCTATCAGGGTTGGGCAGAGAAGCGCCATGCCGCCGATGCAATGCAATTTGATGCTTGGCTGGAAACGCCAGAAGGCCAGAACTGGCTTGATGGCGAAGCCGAACGATATGAACCAGACCGTTCTTATGGCTGGTCTTGGGAACACTGATCATAATTCATGCCCGCTAATGGCGGGTTTACCGGAGATTAATCATGGGACATGAAATATTGCTTGATGAGGTTGGCCTTGAAAAAGGCCAGATTTTAACGGACTCAACCCGGCAATGGCGCCCAGACTGCCAATCAGGGCAGTTCAAGATTGGTGCTACGAACATGAAAGGGAAAGCATTAGAAATGGAATTAGTGGGAGCGCAGATCAGCGAAGGTGAATACTTCGGTTATCCATTCCAAAAATGGTTAGCTTTGCTCTTTGTCGATCAGGAAGGCG
Source organism: Candidatus Competibacteraceae bacterium (assembly GCA_020444905.1). Classification (GTDB taxonomy): domain Bacteria; phylum Pseudomonadota; class Gammaproteobacteria; order Competibacterales; family Competibacteraceae; genus UBA2383. Next base: position 17,599 of record JAGRHQ010000006.1, on the reverse strand, counting down.
TCCTATCTTCGATCTTATTCAAGACCGAAAGCCTCGATAACTTCGAGGAATTGCGCCGCTCCTATCGCCTGAAAGGTGAAAGCCTTTTAGGAAAGACAATAAGAGCGGCAATGTCGCAAAGGTCTGGAAAGGCAAAAGACCCGAAGACTGGAGAAAATGTAGTAACAAAGTATTATGCAATTGAGTTTGAAGTAATTTCGGAGGGGAAATACGCAAAAGCCATTGCCGAGTTTCGACAGCTTCACTATTTACCGGATTTTATCCGGTTGATTGAAAGCAAGCCGGAAGAAGCAGGCAAGTAACCACTAATCCATAATCCATAATCCCTAATCCATGAGGCACCCGTCAGCAATGGCGGGTTGAATTGAGATGACCGAGCAATACCAAATCACTGAATACAACCAAACCGCCGCCGCTCTAGCGATCCTGAACGAGAAATATAGCGGGCAACTGTTTGAAGTCACCACTACGAAAGGCATGGACGAAGCGAAGAAAGCCCGTGCCGAAGTGAAAGGCTACCGAGTTGCATTAGAAAAGCTCCGGGTGGAATTGAAAGCGCCGGCACTGGAACGCACCCGCCTGATTGACGCGGAAGCCAAGCGAATCACCGCCGAACTGCTAGCGCTTGAGGAACCGATTGACGAACAAATCAAGGCAGAAGAAAAGCGCAAGGAAGAGGAAAAGGCAGCGAAAGCCAGAGCCGAAGCGGCCCGCTTGGCGGGAATTGCCGCCAAGATCAGCGCCATCCGCTACCGTGCTGCTGAAATGGCTAATCAGCCATCAGAAGTCATCCGCACGGCCTTGGAACAGGCGCAAGTGCAGGAAGTTACAGAAGCCGAGTTTCAGGAATTTCTACCAGATGCCATTGAAGCCCTAAATGAAGTTCGGAAAGATTTGAAAGCGACCCTGAATGCCCGGTTGCTGCATGAAGCCGAAGCGGCCCGCATCCAGGCCGAACGGGAAGAATTGGCGAAATTGCGCGAAGCCGAAGCGGCCCGTAAGGCGGAAGAAGTGCGAATTGCAGAGGAAGCCCGCAAGACCGAAGAAGCCCGATTGAAAGTTGAACGCGAAGCCCAGGAAGCCGAATTGAAGGCGCAACGGGAAGCGCAGGAAGCCGAATTGAAGGCGCAACGCAAGGAACAGGAACGCCAAGAGCGAGAAGCCCGGCAAGCCCGCGAAGCCCAGGAAGCCCGGTTGCAACAGGAACGGGAAGCCATCGAACGGCAACAAGCGGAATTGGAAGCCCAGCAACGTGCCCTTGAAGCCGCTAAGGCCAAGGCCGTCAAGCCCATCCGCAAAGGCAAGGCCAATGATCCGGTTGCCGATCTCAAACAAGCGTTGAACGCTAACCTGGCAACGGCTAAAGCCCTTGATGAAGCGTACCAGCGCGGTTTCCAAGCAGGATTGAACAGCGCACAGCAAGCGGCTTAAAACCACTCGCGCCAGGGAAGGCGCAACCTTGGAGAAGATCAAGATGGACAACGCGACCTATCAAGAGATTCCCTGCATTAGCTCGCATTGGTTGAAAGACCTACTGGAAAGCCCCGCCGAATGCTACAGGAAGCACTTGGACCCGCACCGGCAGGAACAGAAACCGAGCGCTGCAATGCAGTTTGGGACGCTGGTTCACTGCCTGAGCTTGACCCCGCTCCAATTTGGCGATGAATTCGTGATCGACACCGGCAACCGCCGCACCAAAGACGGTAAAGCCCGCTATGCCGCACTGGCAGCGACCGGCAAGATCGTTATCACCCCGAACGACTTTGAACGCGTACAAGCGATTGTCGCGGCCCTGAAAGCCGACCCGGACGCCCGGAAGTTGATCACTAGCGGCAAAAAAGAGCGGACGATCATCCAGTCACGGCAAGCCGGATTGCTCCCCTTGAAAGCGCGCCTGGACGTGCATCAAGAGGAAAAGAGGCATGTCGTGGAACTCAAGACGATCTACGACCTAAACCTGATCGAAACCGCTATGACGCGCTATCGCTACCCGTTATCGGCAGCGTTTTATGCCGATCTTTCGGACTCCTTGCGCGTCACGTTCGTTTTTGTCCAGACCCGTGAACCCTACGAGGTTCAACTGCTGGAGATGACGAAAGCGATGTTAGCCGAAGGACGCAACCAATGGCGGACGGCCCTGGATCGCTTTGATGAATGCTGGAAAGCTCGCGATTGGTCGGAAGCCGCCCCGGTTGCTGACCTGGACGACGATCCGTTGTTCATGAGTTTCACGCCGACCACCACAAAGAACAGCCCCGGCCGCTTTGACTTGCCGATAGGAGAATTAACGCTATGAGAACCATCTACAGAACCAGAATCGGGGTTAAGGAATCGATCCTGTGGATTACAAAGGAAGGAAACATTATAGACAGGAATGAATTGCGGTATGAGGTAAATGCCAATCATAAAGAATTGGATGGAAAACCATTATTGGAACAAATAGAAGGACTGGGATTAAGGAAGTCCTTTGACGAAGGAACGACACCAGTGCAACTACCTGTATCATTCTGATGTAGCCAAAACCACGCGCCACGGACGGCACAAGGAGACCCCGACATGACCCTACTGGATCGCATCACCAAATTGCTGCGCAAGCACAACGCAAGGCTGATCATCGAGACCCGCAACGATCAGCCCGAGATCGTACTGAGCGTCCCGGCCTGGACCACCCCGGACGGCCAGACCGTCTTTGCCTATGCCACCGACTACCGGCTTGGGCAAGCCTTTCCGCAGTACACGGAAACCACGGCGCCGGACGCAGCTTGACCCCTCGCGCCAAGGATGGCTAGGAAGCCCAATCATGCCGATCAAGCCTGAAAACCGCAAACGATACCCAGACAACTGGCAGGAGATACGCGCCGCCACTTTGAAACGCGCCGGAAATGCCTGCGAACAGTGCGGCGTTCCGAACTCTATCGTCATTGCCCGAGGTATCGATGACGATGCAGGCACGTTCATGATCGCCGACACGGGCGCGGTGCACGACGCCGACACCGGTGAATACCGGGGACGTGCAAAGGGCAGCGAGTATTGCAGCCGTAAAATGATCCGCGTGGTGCTCACCATCGCCCACCTTGATCACACGCCCGAGCACAACGCCCCGGAGAACCTACGCGCCCTGTGCCAGCGGTGTCACCTCGCACATGACCGGGACCATCACCAGCAAACCGCCTACAAAACCCGACGCCGACTACTCGCCCTGGGAGATCTGTTTGATCATGCCTGACGTTCTACTGTGGAACCTCGACGAAGCGGCCCGCCAACTCGGCGGCATCAGCACCAAAACCGTGCGCCGCCTCGCGCAACAAGGCGCTTTTCCCATCGTCAAGCTGGGACGCCGCGCCATGATCCCGGCCATCGCGGTAACGACCTGGGTGAACAATAATAACCATGCGCGACCGGCGCAGGAGACCACGATATGTCACTCTACAAACGCGGTGCGGTCTGGTGGATCCGTTTCACCACACCAGACGGCAACGAGCTACGGGAAACTACTCAAACTACCGACCGCCGACAGGCGCAGGAGTACCACGATACCCGTAAAGCCGAACTCTGGAGGCAAGTAAAGCTGGGAGATCGACCCCGCTATACTTGGCAACAAGCTGTTGTAAGATGGCTTCAAGAAAACCCCAACAGCCGATGGCTACGCGACATCAAGCGGCATTTGCGCCAAGTCGATCCGATTCTCGGACCTTTATCGCTGGATCAAATTGATCGCGCCGTAATCGACCGAATCACCCAAGCGAGAATCCGCACGGGCGTTACGCCATCAACCGTCAACCGGCTCCTCGCCATTGTTCGCGCCATCTTGAACACGGCCTGCAAAGAATGGGGCTGGATTGACAGCGTGCCCACCATACGCATGTTGGCCGAACCCAAGCGGCGAGTGCGCTGGTTGACTCATGAGGAGTCAGAACGGCTCTTGGCGGAATTACCCGATCATCTTGCCGCAATGGCGCAATTTACCTTGGCGACTGGATTGCGCGAGAACAATGTGGTTGCGTTGGAATGGAACCAGGTTGACTTGGAACAACGCCGCGCCTGGATTCATGTAGATCAGGCCAAAGGACAGCGACGAGCGATCGCCGTACCGCTCAACGTGCAAGCCATGCTTGTTTTACGCGAGCAGCAAGGAAAACATGAGACCCGCGTATTCGTTTACGAGGGGAAACCCGTCACCCGCGCCAATAACCATGCTTGGCAAAAGGCGCTACAACGAGCCGACATCCAGAACTTCCGCTGGCACGACCTACGCCACACTTGGGCAAGCTGGCATGTACAAGCGGGAACGCCGCTCAATGTCCTTCAGGAACTCGGGGGATGGTCCACGTTAGAGATGGTTTTGCGCTATGCCCATCTCAGTACAGACCACTTGGCTGAACACGCCGAGCGCATTGCTAGACCGCGCCTCGTTCGCACAAATTTCGGCACAGCGGAAAATCAATCATGGCCTGAAAAGGCTGTAACACGTTGATTTATTTGGTGGCCAGGGACGGAATCGAACCATCGACACGCGGATTTTCAGTCCGCTGCTCTACCAACTGAGCTACCTGGCCAAAATTTGGCGGGATGCAAAATAGACGCGCATTTAAGCAGTTCCTGCCTCAAGCGTCAAGATGCTCACGCCGGTGGCGGCACATAACCCTCAGGCGGGGCTGCTCCCTCGCCAAAGAAGAACTGCGTCATCTGCTCCTCCAGGAACTGGCGAGCCTTCGGCTCAAACGGCGTCAAACGGTACTCATTAATCAGCATGGTCTGCTGTCGCAACCACTGCTGCCAGGCCGCCTTGGACACATTTTCGAAGATCCGCTTGCCTAGTTCGCCCGGATAAGGCGGCCGATCCAAACCCTCGGCTTCGACGCCAAGTTTGATGCATTTCACCATTCGAGACATTATAAATTCCTATATTTATTTACAATTATTTAACGAGCATCGCCAGCAGGCGCTTTACCGGCGCAGCCATCCCATGACGGTCGAAATGATCGCCGTTATACCAGACAAACCGCGCGCCTTCCATGATAATCCCACTTTGTTCGGTTACCTGCACTGGCGACGGAGTAATCTCCAGATGGAAATGACTGAAGCCATGCCGCATAACTGCCCACGGCGGTTCAGGGTTCACGATCAGCCCCAATTTCTCCCAACACCAGTCGGCGAGGTCAACCTCCAGCGGACATTCCGGAAAGCTCCACAATCCACCCCAAATACCGACGGGTGGCCGGCGCTCTAACAACACCTCGCCATTCCCTGTCCGCGCCAGCACCATCCGAATTGCGCGCACCGGCAGCACTCGGCGGGGTTTCGGCGCTGGAAAATCCGCTTGGCGCCCTTGGGCATAGGCGACACAATCTTCGATCAGCGGACAAGATTTGCAACGCGGCTGACGAGGTATGCAAATCATCGCCCCAAGATCCATCATCGCCTGGGTATAATCCGCAACCCGTTCGACCGGAGTGTAACGCTCCGCCAATTCCCACAACGCCGCCTGGACCCGCGACTGACCTGGCCAGCCTTCCACGGCTGCGAATCGCGCCAACAAGCGTTTGACGTTACCATCAAGAATCGGTTGTCGCTGTCCCGCCGCCAGCGCTAGAATCGCTCCAGCCGTCGACCGACCGATGCCAGGCAATTCCTGAAGAGTTGCAATATCCAGCGGCATCCGGCTCTCATGCCGGTCGCGCACGATCCGGGCAGTCTGGCGCAAATGGCGAGCGCGGGCGTAGTAACCCAATCCCGCCCACAGTTGCAACACTTCATCCAGTTCGGCATCAGCCAGAGCGCGAATATCCGGAAACCGGGCCATGAACCGTTCATAATAGGGAATGACCGTCGCCACCTGGGTTTGCTGGAGCATGATTTCCGACACCCAAACCCGATACGGGGTAGGATAGTCTTTCCAGGGCAACTGCTTGCGCCCATGCATGTCGAACCAGTTCAACACCCGCTGGCTGAATTTCACTGGATTCATCCGACCTTGAGTTTTCGATAGAGAAGGATTTGTCATGTCGCGTATTCTGATTGCTGGCTGCGGCGATCTGGGGACATCTCTCGGACAGGCTCTGCACACCGCAGGACATCAAGTCTGGGGCCTGAAGCGCCACCCGGCTGCTATGCCGCCAGGCATTCAACCGATTGCCGCTGACTTGACCGACTCCGCGACTTTGACCAACCTCCCCCCCAGGCTGGATTGCGTGGTGTACAGCGCCGCCGCCGCTGGTTTCAGCGAAGCCCAGTACCAAGCCGCTTACGTGACCGGAGTCAGTCATCTGCTGGAAGCGCTGCGCCAAGCCAGCCAGCACCCGAAACGACTGCTCTTTACTTCCAGCACCTCGGTGTACGCTCAGCACCAGGGAGAATGGGTGAATGAAGACTCACCGGCTGAGGCGCAAGGTTTCAGCGGTCGCTGCATCCGCCAAGGCGAGCAGTTAATGTGGGCTAGTGCTTGGCCAGCCATCGCAGTTCGCTTTGGCGGCATCTACGGCCCAGGCCGCACCCGGCTGGTTAACAGCGTCCGTGACGGTGCGGCGACTTGTCCAGAGGGTCCGCCGATTTATACCAACCGTATTCATCGCGACGACTGCGCTCGGGTGCTGGAGCATCTGCTGCAACTTCCCGAACCGGAGCAGCTTTATATCGCTGTTGACGACTGCCCCGCGCCGCTGGATGAAGTTCTGGATTGGCTGGCGAACCAACTGGGGACGCCGAAGCCGCGTCGAGTCGCTCAACCCCCTGTAAAGCCTGGCGCTGAAACCCGCCGTGACCCGACGACGCGCATACGCGCCAGCAAACGTTGCTCGAATGCCCGACTCCGCGCGACTGGCTTTCAGTTTCGCTATCCCGGTTATCGTGATGGGTACGCGGCGATCTTGCAAAGACAATTTGCTCAAAACCCCGCGCTGGTAAAATCGTAACTCATCTCGCGATAGGGATGTTGCAGGAAAAAGCCCTGAATTAGATCCACGCCCAGTGACCACAACACTGACATGGCCTGTACGTCTTCGACGCCGCCCACGATGGTGGCAGCGCCCAACGACTCCAGATTATGCACCAAATCCTTGAGTTGGGCCTGCTTTTTGGCATCCTTGGCAAGGTTGTTGACGAAGTGCATATCCAGTTTGACATAATCTGCGCCCAGATTTTTGAGCAAACTCAGTGAATCCGTCCCTCGGCCAAAACGGTCCAGGCAAAAGCCGCAACCAAGTAGCTTGATGCCGCTGAGGAAGGTAAACATGTCACGCAGGCTGCGTTCCGCCGTCGATTCGGCGACCTCGAACACAATGCGCTGCGCCTCAACGCCAGTTTCCTCCAACTTTCCGCGCAACCAGACGCTGAGAGTCTTATCCTGTAAGGTAATCGGCAAGATTTTGATAAATAAAGTAGTTGTAGTCTGCCGTTGCCGGAGCATTTCCAGGGTTTGAGCAATGATCCAGCGATCCAGCGTCAACCCCAGCTCGTGATTATGCACTACGCCGAATATGCTGCCTGACACCAGTTCCTGGCCCTGGTTATCGCGCAAGCGCAACAATACTTCATAACGTTCATTCACATCGCCGCGCATACTGGCAATAGGTTGAAAAACCAGCCAAAGCCATTCATGTTCAACGATCTCGCGGACTTGGTCCAGCACCCGCGCTCGCGAAGAGGTTTCAGGATCACGCTTCGCTCTAGGGACATTCTGCTGGAAATGGATGCGTTCGCCCTTAGCTTCCTGCGCTAGTCCACAGGCTGAATCCGCTCGCTGGACCAGCATCAGATGATCCTGGCTACGGTCATTGGTAACGGCGATGCCAATACTGGTCCGCAACAGCAGCGCCTGATCACCCACTTTGTAGAAGCCGGTTTCCAGCACATCCCGAATGCGGCGGGCCAGATTAAGCGGCGCTTCTCCGAACAGATTCGGCGCCAGTACCGCAAAAACAGTGTCACTAAACCGTGCAGACGGTTGCTCGGAAGTCAGCACCTGCCGCAACCGGCCTGCAGCTTGCCCTACAACCTCGTCGGCTGTCGCTACACCTGCCGAATCTCTAATAGAGCGCAAATTGTCCAGCATGATGAAAATCACCACCAAAGCTTGCAGACGCAGGCCCATCGCCTCCAGTTCCCGCTCCATGAGCGCCATGAAGCGCCGGCGATTGTAAAGACCGCTGACCACATCGTTATCACTGAGCAGACTCAGCTTGACGCGTATGGCGCGCGCCCGGCGCAACCGTTGCTTGACTTCCCAGCACAAATAGCTAACAGGTGCCGGTTTGGTCAGCAAACTGGCGCCTGGCACCTCCAGATTCATCAGGTAATGTGCAACATCCGCCGGGTAACACAGCAGAATTATCGGCAGAATATCGCAATCCCGATGTTGCGCAATGACCTTGGCCAGTTCCGGTCCGGCGACCTCCTTAAGATCGAGATCAATTAACAACAGATCGGGCTGGAAGCGATGAATGTCCTGCAATACTTGCAGAGGTTGAATGAGCACGCGCGGCGTAACGCCCTGTTCCTCCAGCGCGCCGGCCATCTCCCAAGCTTCGGTAGGCCGGTCGTTGACGATCAGCACCCGGTAATGCCCTTCCGAGGTTTGCGGCAGCAGCAGTTCCCGCAGCAGGCCAATCAATTCATCGTTATCGACAGGTTTGCTAAAGTAAGCAGTCCCGCCTGCGCGCACTGCTTCCAGTCGCGCCGCCATATCATTGCGCTCAGCCAGAAACAGCACTGGCGAGCGCAAACCAATCTGCTTTTGCAGATTAGCGACCATTGCCAATACCGTTTCCGCTCCTTCGGGAAAATCCATATCGATGATCACTGCGCCGGGTATCCGTTCGTGCAACCGTTCTTCAGCCTCAGCCAGCTTGGAAATATGCCGCACCCGGTAGTTAAAATCCTCCAGTTTGGTCATTAGCGAGGGCTTATCGCCCTCAGGGGCGACCAGAAAAATCTCAGGATGCGCTGTCAGCAGTGGACGGGTCCGCGGTTCATCGCTGAGGCTGCCGCCATTTTTAACCAGGATAAAACGTAACGCATCAATCAGCGCGATTAGCCGTTGTCGTTCCGATTCGGGCGGCATCGCATTGGCGGTTGCACAGCCTTTAACATGGTGTTCCAGTTGCGTCACCAGCTTGAGCAGACGCTCATCATCTCGGCCCTGAGCATTTTTCAACATGTCTTGCGCTAAACGGGCCAGCATCACGAACGACTTGGGATTCCACTTGACGTAATAAAGTTTTTGCCACAAATCCTCAATCAATTTCAGGTGATTAACGAGCCTAAGACGCTGGCTGTCCGGGTCTTTTGCCTGATTCATGGCTTATTCTCCTTATCGTCTCCCTGGCTTGCGGATGACTGCAAGGCTAAAGGTTAAGGGCTAAGGGCAAAAGATTCAGCATGTTTCACCTTTTTACCTTTCTACCTGACTGACATCGCGCACCGCGCCACGGGCGGCGCTGGTGGTCATGGCGGCGTAAGCGCGCAGCGCTGGTGAAACAGAGCGTTGCCGATTGACAGGTTTCCAGGCCGTTGCGCCACGCGCCTGCATGGCCACCCGTCGTTGTTGTAATGTTTCGTCACTGATCGCCAGATGAATACGACGGTTGGGAATATCGATCTCGATCCTGTCGCCTTCTTCCACGAGGGCGATGGTTCCGCCTTCAGCCGCTTCCGGCGAAGCATGGCCAATGGACAAACCAGAGGTGCCGCCCGAGAAACGTCCGTCGGTGACCAAAGCGCAAACCTTGCCCAGTCCCCTGGATTTGAGATAGCTGGTGGGATACAGCATTTCCTGCATCCCCGGTCCGCCGCGCGGCCCTTCATAGCGGATGAGCACGACATCGCCCGGTTGGATGCGTCCACCGAGAATGGCTGACACCGCGTCTTCCTGGCTTTCCATGATCCGGGCAGGCCCCTGGAACCGCAGATTATCTTCGTCAACCCCAGCCGTCTTGACGATACAACCGTCCTCAGCCAGGTTGCCATACAGCACCGCCAGACCGCCGTCTTGCGAATAAGCATGCGGCTGAGCGCGAATACAGCCGCTTTCCCGATCCAGATCCAGACTGGGCCAGCGGGTGTCCTGGCTGAAGGCTTGCTGAGTGGGAATGCCGGCGGGACCCGCAGAGTAGCGAGTCCGGGCTTCATCCCAGGACGTTGGTCGGGCGATGTCCCAACGATCTAGCGCCTCGACCCAGGTCTCACTGTGAACCGTGCGTGCCCCGCGATGAAGCAGTCCGGCGCGGTCCAGCTCTCCCAAAATAGCGATCACGCCGCCAGCCCGATGAACGTCTTCCATGTGGTATTTCTGAGTTGCTGGCGCTACCTTGCACAAATTCGGCACTCGCCGTGATAATCGGTCAATGTCGCGCATGGTGAAGGGCACTTCGCCTTCCTGCGCTGCCGCCAGCAGATGCAGCACGGTATTGGTCGAGCCGCCCATGGCGACATCGAGACTCATGGCGTTTTCAAAAGCTTCGAAAGTAGCGACGCTTCGCGGCAATACCGAGGCGTCATCTTGTTCGTAATAGCGCCGGGTCAGGTCGACAATGCGCCGTCCCGCTTCCAGGAACAGTTCCCGGCGGTCGGCATGAGTCGCCAGCAGTGAACCGTTGCCCGGCAGACTCAGGCCCAACGCTTCGGTCAGGCAATTCATGGAATTGGCGGTGAACATGCCGGAGCAGGAACCACAGGTCGGGCAGGCGGAACGCTCATATTCGGCTACGGTGGCGTCGTCGATATGATCGTCGGCCGCAGCGACCATGGCGTCGACCAGATCCAGCTTATGCACTGCCAGGCGGGTTTTGCCGGCTTCCATTGGCCCACCGGAGACGAAAATCGCCGGAATATTGAGGCGCATGGCGGCGATCAACATGCCGGGGGTGATCTTGTCGCAATTGGAGATGCACACCAAGGCGTCGGCGCAATGGGCGTTGACCATGTACTCGACAGCGTCGGCGATCAGTTCGCGCGAGGGCAACGAGTACAACATGCCGCCGTGGCCCATAGCAATACCGTCATCCACGGCGATTGTGTTAAATTCTTTGGCGATGCCGCCGGCTTGTTCGATCTCGCGCGCGACCAGTTGCCCTAAATCCTTCAAGTGAACATGACCGGGAACGAACTGGGTGAATGAATTGGCGATCGCAATAATCGGCTTGCCAAAGTCATCATCCTTGACGCCGGTTGCGCGCCACAAGGCGCGGGCGCCGGCCATGTTGCGGCCATGGGTGGTCGTACGAGAACGATAGTCGGGCATGATGAACTCCTCGAAAGTTAGAAGGGGGTCAACGACAATCAGAAAAGACCGCCTGATTGTGAAAAAATTTTACGGCAATTTTCAGCATTCAGTGTGGAATCCGGCTCATCTGGGCAAGTCAAGCCCCCCAAGCTCACTAGAGGTCAGTCTTACTGCTTTTAGATCAATGGGTTGTCGAGACAATCTCTTTCCAGACCGCCTAGCTCCACAAGACCCCTCGAAGAACCTTAGAGAGACAGTCCAAAAACGTTTCTCGGATGGGCTATCGGGGAATCTGCGCTATCACGCGAATTTTACATTTTTTGACGCTAGAAATTTCTAGGTCCATGCGGCATCCTCCACAGTACTGTTGACCAAATGACGGTCCGTTCGCTGGCTATAGCGCGCTGGGCGACTTTATCAAAGCGGCCTCTGGCCCGGTCGCCACCTGTCTATTCAGCTTGAAGAAGCGCATCAACTGCTCAAGTTCGCGGACCTGATCGCTCAAGGCATGACTGGCGGCAGCCGTCTGTTCCACCAGGGCGGCGTTCTGCTGGGTCATTTGATCCATTTGTAGAATGGCCTGGTTAACTTGCTCGATGCCCGAAGCCTGCTCCTGACTGGCAGTGGCCATTTCAGCGACGATATCGCTGACTTTCTTGACCGATACAACGATCTCTTGCAAGGTCTGGCCGGATTGCGCGACTAACTGGCCACCATCCTGCACCTTACTAACACTGTTGGTGATCAACGATTTGATTTCCTTAGCGGCATCGGAACTACGCTGAGCGAGTTTACGCACCTCACCGGCCACGACAGCGAAGCCCCGCCCCTGCTCGCCGGCGCGGGCGGCTTCGACGGCGGCGTTGAGCGCCAGCAGATTAGTCTGGAAGGCGATTTCATCGATTACCCCGATGATATTAGCGATCTGGTTACTGCTCTGATGGATGGCGCTCATCGCCGCCACCGCTTGTTTGACCACTTCGCCGCCTTGCTCAGCCTGGGTGCGAGCAGCGCGCGCCAGGTGGTTAGCCTGCTCGGCATTCTGCGCACTGTGTTTGACCGTGCTAGTAAGTTGTTCCATCGAAGAAGCAGTCTGTTCCAGCGCCGAGGCTTGTTCCTCGGTGCGCTGCGCCAGGTCGCCGCTGCCTTGGGCGATTTCTACGGCGGCTGAATTGACTTGAGCGGTCGCCTGGGTGATTTGGCTAACCATCTGCTGGAGTTGGGTCGCCATATCGCGCATGGCGGCGTAGATACCGGTTTCCCGCCCGGTGTTCTCAAGCTGTACGGTCAAATCGCCTTGGGCAATCTGTTGAGTCAGCGCAGCGATCACAGCGGGTTCGCCGCCGATGGGCCGGCGGATTCCTCTCACCAGCAACCAGGTCAGCAGAACGCCCAGCACGGTGCTACCGGCCACGGCCACGATCGATAGGGTCCACAGCCAAGCCGCCGTCGCGCGATTCTCTGCAATCGTTGCATTCGTGTGCGTGATGTTATTTTCGGTGATGGCGTCGAAGGTTTGCCCCATGGCGTCCGAGATCGGCACCATGCGGCTGATCGCTTGGCGGTATTCGCCGTATAGCGCCCGCCGCTGATCAGGGTCGGTGGCAGTGGCGAGACGTTCGAGCAAACCGTCCAGTTCGATGTAAATCGTGCGCCAAGCTTTATATTGCTCATCAAGTTGTTGTTGCAGCGCCCGGCCCTGCTCGCTGGTTCGCGGGATTTTCAACAACGCCTGCCACCCATGGTCTACCTGTTGCCAGCTCTTGCGGCGTTCTTGCTGGATGCTGTGCAATGCCGTAGCGGCGTCAGCTTGCGTTTCATACGCGAAGACCGCCTGGGTTTGCGCACGAATCACCATCCGTTCGCGGTTGAGCTGGGCCAACGCCTGCAAGGCAGGAATGCGGTTCTCGCCGGTGTCTTCCATATCAGCGGACAGGATGTAAATCCCGAACACCGCCAGGAGGCCGAGCAGCAGCGTGATGGTCGCCATCGCTCCGAAGCCGATAGTCAACTGCGTACTCATTTTCAGGTTGTTCGTCTTCACAATCTTAATAACTCCTCAATTTACGAGCATTCATGGTTTGTCGCCCACCCGGCAGCGGAGATCAGCGCTGTCATCGGTAAGCACAGTGCGCGGTTCGTCAAAACAGGCGTACTACCCCATGCTACGGGTGACGAAGAGCGCACCACGCAGTGGAGTGAAGCATTGAGAGGATCTGAAGCAGGAACGAGGCTTCGGCGAATAAATTCCAGCGGGGGCACAGCTGAAAGAGAGAGAACGATTTGCGGCAACCGGGAGCTTAGGCTGCAAATTCATTTTAGTAAGCTGACGGACAGTCTCAAGTAACGTTAAAATTATTTTTGGTAGGGTGGCTACATGGTCGATTGCCGTTTCCGGGAAGGCGCCCCAGGCCCAGAAAAAAATGAATTAAATAATATAAATTAAGGAGAAAGCAGAATGTCTCATCATATCCTGCTGGTCGATGACGACCGTTTGATTCTCAGTACGCTCGGCAATGGCTTGCGCCAGGCCGGCTATACGGTCACCGAGGCGGCTTGCAGCGAAGCAGCGCTCGCTTTGACCAAACGTCACTCTCCTGATTTAGCCATTCTCGACATCCGCTTGCCGGGCATGTCTGGTATCGAATTGGCGCGGCGGCTGCGGGATACCCACCACATCCCAGCCTTGTTCCTATCCGCCTACAGCGACAAGAAAATGGTGGAGGATGCGATTAACGAAGGAGGACTTGGTTACCTGGTCAAGCCGGTGGATATGCCGCAGTTGATTCCTGCTATCGAAGCGGCTCTGGCGCGATTCCAGGATTTGAAAGCTCTCAATAAGGTCAAAAGCCAGTTGGAAGAAGCGCTGAAGGGAGGGCGCGACACCACAACAGCTGTTGGCATTCTGATGGAACGGCAAGGCTTGCGGCAACAGGAGGCGTTCGAGTTGTTGCGCATCCACGCGCGCGCGCAGCGCCGCCGGTTGCAATCACTGGCCCGCGATATCATCAACGCGGCGGAGACGCTGAATGCGCTGAGGATAGGAACCAATACCAATTCCCGTTAAGTTTAACTCGAAAAACGGATGCACCGCCAAGACTCGAGGCCACTAAGGGGAATAAAAATTTAAAATCTATCGGTAAATGGTATAAGGAGTAAGCGATGCAGCGCCTATAGCTGCGCGCCGCCTCGCACGTGCTTCTAACAGGAAACTCTCCCGTGACAGATTATTCCCGGCTTTCGCGCCGTGATCTGCTAGCGAAACTGTGCGCCGCCGAGGCGGAGCTGAAGCGCATTCAAACCACCGGAGAAACCGAGAATCGGCAAGCGGATTCGGGCAGCTGCTTGTTCGCCGCCACCGAATTGCGCCGTCGCGCGGAAACACAATGGCAAGCGCAATACACACAAGCACGTCTACCGCTTGCTGAAGCCGAAAGCCAACAGTTAATTCACGAGTTGCAAGTCCACCAAATCGAATTGGAATTGCAGAATGAAGAACTGCGGGAGGTTATCGTCCGGCTTCAACAGAGCCTGAAGTATTATACCGACGTCTATGACTTTGCTCCAGCAAGCTATTTTATTCTCACTGACGATGGCGTTATCCAAGAAGTCAATTTGGCCGGCGCAGCCCTGCTCGGCCAACAGCGATCTGATTTGATCGGCCAGTGCTTGGAGTTCTTTGTATCCGAGGATAGCTGGCCCACCTTCAACGCTTTTCTCGACCAGTTGACGAAGGGAATTTCCCCGGAAACTTGTGAAGTGGCTTTCGACCTGGAAAACGCGCTGCCTCGCCCGGTGCGCTTTGAAGGCGTGCCTATCGACTTCGGCATGGACCGGCGTTGTCACCTTATCGCTGTAGACATCACCCGATACAAGCAAATGGAAAAGAAATGGCGTGCGCGCGAACAGCAACTCTCCGCTTTTTTTCGCGCCGTGCCGGCAGGCATGGGCGTGACGGTGCAGCGCCGCTTTCAACAGGTGAACGACTATTTCTATCAGACGCTAGGTTACCGACCCGATGAAATCATCGGTCAGTCCACACGGATCGTATATCCCAGCGACGAAGTGTTCGAATGGATTGGCCAGGAAATACAGAATCAGATCAAACAGAATGGCTTGGCTGTCATAGAGACTCAAACGCGATGCAAGGATAGCCGACTGATCGATATTCTTCTTCAAGTAATCCCATTGACGTCGAACCAGCCGGAATCAGGGTGGGTCTTCGTCGCCGTGGGCATTACCGAACGCAAGCAGATGACGGAAATGCTGCGACAGGCTAAGGAGCGTCTGGAGTTGGTGATTGAAGGCGCCGATGTGGGACTATATGACGTTAACCTACGGACGGGCGAAGTAGTGGTAAACGAACGCTATCTCCAGATACTGGATTATGCGCCGGGCGAAATGGCGATGACCGTACAGGGTTGGCGGGATCTGATTCACCCCGAAGATTTGCCACGGGTCGATCACGCCTGTGAGGAAGCTAAAAGAACAATGTATTTTAATGAAGAATATCGCATGCGTCACAAATCCGGGAACTGGATCTGGGTGCTGGATCGAGGCAAAGGGTTTGGTTGGGATGAGCATGGCGGCCCGTGGCGCCTCGCAGGAACTCATTTGGATATCAATGCTCGCAAACAGGCTGAACAGGCGTTAAGCACCAGAGAAACTCTGCTGCGCGCCATCATGGAAAACAGTCCCGACCCAATTTTCATGATGGATCGCGCTTGTCGCCTGCGCTACGCCAATCCAGCAGCTCTAACGGCTCTCAATACATTCGGCGACCAGCCGCGTTGGACTCAGGAAACCTTGATTGGCAAGACCTCTCTGGAATTCTTCGACGATCCGGTAGTGGGGCAAGCTGTGCTGGAAGCTAATCAGCGGGTGATAGAGTCCGAACAGACGATACAGACCGAGGAGCGAATCACCACAGGAGATGCAACGCGGATCTACCTGAGTATCCGCTCACCGATCCGGGATGGCACCGGACAGATCGTTGGGCTGGTCGGGATCGCTCGCGACATCACCGAACAGAAACGAAATGAGGAACAACGTCTTGCGCAATTAACGAACCAGCGCGATACCCTGGTGCGGGAAGTTCATCATCGCATCAAGAATCATTTACAGGGGGTTAGTGGATTGTTACGTAACCGTATCGCTCGGCGTCCAGAATTGGCCGAAGACATGGAGGAGGTCATCGCGCAGATTTGCGCCATCGCTCACGTTTACGGTTTGCAGAGCCAACGCCCGGAGGGCCGGGTGCGGCTCGATGAGTTGCTCAAAACTCTGACCCATGGAGCCACTGGAGTGGCGCCGATCCACTGCGCTTTGCCGACGTTGAAATCCGGCGCAACGGTGTTTCTGGCGCGGGAGGAAGCCGTTCCGCTAGCCCTGGTACTCAACGAACTGTTGGCCAACGCCCTCAAGCACAACGATGCCGCCAGACCAACCCGTCCGATTCAAGTAGCGGTGGAAATCAGCACGACCGAGCAACGAGTCGTGATCCGCAACGGTCCTGCTCTCTTAACGACCACTTTCGATTTTGCCGCAGGTCGAGGCTTGGGCACCGGCCTGGAATTGCTTCGAGCACTGCTTCCACCTCAGGGAGCTGCGCTAACGTTCCGCCAGCAAGCGGATGAAGTAGTAACCGAACTCCGCTTGACGCCTCCGGTTGTCGATGTTGAGTGCATTGAGGCTGGTAGGTCGTCATGACAACATCTCAAAGCGTGGAAAAACGGAGAATGGAAAACAACGCTACCACGGGGCCTTTTTGAAATATCCATACCAGAAGACAAAAAAGGTTAGACCTTTCGACCTAACCCCTTGTTTTATTTGGCGCGCCCGGAGAGATTCGAACTCCCGACCCCCTGGTTCATAGCCAGGTACTAATAAGCCACACACTTTAACCTCAACATCTTACAGCGTCCGGTCGCGCCGTAAAAGACAAAAAAGGACTCCCGCAAGCGGGTCATGGTCTGCGCATCGACCGCCGCCGGCAACGCAGCGATGATCTAGCGCAAGTCATCAGTGGTATGATTCAGTGTCACACTTACCTACTCACTTTGCGCACTTCCAAATTTTGTCCTCCTGTAAATTTTCCTGTGATGCTCTATGCGTTTGAAACTAACCGCAAGTTTGACGGATCATTCGCGGCTTCTTGAGGAAACCAGACAGAATCCCATTCATTATTGAGTTCGATCACCTTTAAAATGCCTAAACTTCGACTTCCTGCAGGACGCCAACTCATCCCTTTTTTCTTCTGACGACGTCCGATAACTTGATCACAGCCTTTCTCGATAGAACCACTTCCGATGGGTTTGCCTGCAATCTGACGACTTCGATAATCGATAATTTCATGCTGATGTTTTTCAAGATAATTGATCA